>QHZE01000003.1 GCA_003225335.1 Acidobacteriota bacterium | reverse complement strand
CACCTGCGCAACCTCGCCAGCATCGACGGGCGTGCGGGAATTGCGCTTGCTCCCCGAACCCTCCCGTGATAGAAACCCCTAACGCCCTCTATCACGCAGGAGAGTTCCAGGACGTCGCACAGCTCGTTCGGCGACAGACTGGCGTACGCCTTGATCACATCCGGAGACGGCCGATCAATGGCGGTGTCGAGGGGCCGGGATACAACAGGGCGATGCAGACCGAATACCGCGAGATTCACCGCCCGCCCTTGCTGCTGCGCATCGTGCGGGCCCGGCCACGACTGTTCGTTTCGGTGGCCCTCGGCGTCGTGGTGACGGCGGGGCTCGCCGTATTGACGCACTGGAGGCTCGCGACCCGCTTATGCTTTCCTGCGATTCAGACAGCCCAGGCACCCGGCTGAAAGCCACAGCGGCGTGGCCGTTCAGCCCCGGTTAACATCATCCCTACGTGGCACGTCTCAGACGTTATGTGGCACTGAGCCCGAATTTACCGCGAAGACGCGAAGGACGCCAAGAACGCGCTTCGTCGAGGCTCAGTCAACTTCATTCTTGGACGCGACCAACAGACGCGCTAGGATGTTTGCTCACGTTAAAGTGGACGACTTGGCGGCAGGCGACCCGGGACGATCAGGACGAACAAAACGCGAAAAGTAGCCGTAGGCAAGAAATCGATCGCGCAGTCTTGAGAAATGGTTTCATGATACGTACCGCTTCTTGTGCAGCGGCTCCTGCAGTCCAACCCCCAAGTTGCTTTGAATGCAAGAAGTGCATCGGATGCCGTGGATAAGTATCTTTCTGCTGACTACGGCTCCTTGGGTTTTAGCCCGGGGGGATAAATCGGGTTTCGAACCCGAGTTAATCGAGATCCAGCAGGACATTGCCCGCGCCGACGGCATTGGCGGGTACTATGACACGACCTATCGGCCATTGGAGTCATCATTCTGGCCCAAGATACCCGGCTGGATGCGTGAGGACGCAGCCGAACGCAAAGTCGAACGCATCCTGGACATCGGCTGCGGCTATGGGACACTGCTTGCCTTGGCCACGCGGATCTACGGGGTGAGCGGTTATTGCGTGGACGTGAAAGACTATCTCAAGCCCGCCGTGCGCTTGAAGTACGGCCTCGAATTTGCAAAACGAAACATCGAACTCGATCCCGTCCCCTGGGTTGATCGCCGGTTTGACGTGATCCTTATGACGGAGATCCTGGAGCACTTCAATTATCAGCCAGTGCCGACCTTACGAAGAATTCGCCAAGCGCTCGCGCCCGGTGGGCGTTTGTTCCTTTCCACGCCGGATGAACACGATTGGGGCCCGCAGCACAGATATTACCGGAGGCTTAAAGACATTCCACCACCACGTCCCGGCCCAATAATTGACGACCATATTTGGATCTACAGCGAAAAGGAGCTGAAAGAAGTGGTGGAAGCGGCCGGATTCGCAATCGAGAAGTTGGAGTATTCAACCAGCCAAAACGGGCGGCATTTCAACGTGATCCTGCGAGCAAAGCAATAGGCGTTCGTCCACGCTGGAAGCGTGCGCTCCCAGGGACGGCCTCCGCGTTCTCCACGTCTCTGCGGTGACATTCTTTTCGTTGCAGCTAGGAGAAGGACAACAACACTCCGGAGACTAAAAGAGATCGTGCTAATTGACCCTACACCTGCCAACTATGAGCGTGATGTCGTCATGCTGCTCGCGGCGGCTGAACCGCCGAACGTCATCGACAATCGACCCAAGCAGGGCCTGCGAAGACAACTCACGGTGTCGTCGCAACGCATCAATCAAGCGCGACTCTCCGTATTCCTCCTCCGCATCATTGAACGATTCGGTTATGCCGTCACTGTAGAGCGCTAGTATGTCTCCCGCGAAGAGCCGCCGTTCCCCTACCGAGCAGTCCCATTCTTTGAAAAGCCCCAGCACCGTGGCCGTCGAATCGAGCCGTTCAACGCTGTTGTCGCTCCGTAGCAGAAGAGCCGGGAGATGCCCGCAATTCACGTAGCGCAAGCACCCTGTTTCGTCGTCGTATTCAGCAAAGAAGAGCGTGGCGTACGTGCCCTCGGTTGTATTCTCGTAAAAGAGCTCGTTCACCAATCCCAACAGGCGTTGCGGGTCACCCAAAGCGATTGCACACTGGCCGCGCAGATTCGCCTGCAGATTGGCCATCAAAAGTGCGGCGGCGATTCCTTTGCCCGCGATGTCGCCGATTACTAACCCGAGCCGGTTTCGACCCAAATTGAGGAAATCGTAGTAATCACCGCCGACCTTCCGGGCCTGAATGCAAATACCCGCGCAGTCGAGTGTAGCAAGGGGCGGCAGCGCTTGGGGGAAGAGCTTTGCCTGCACCTGTTTCGCAATTTCCAGTTCCTGGGCGGTGCGGCGTTCGGACTCCAGCTTTTCAGCCATCGCGCGGCGTTGCGCGTCGAGCGCCTGGCTCACCTCGTCGAAGCTCACAAGCGAAAAAACATTCCCGTCGACATCCGCGAAGCGGGTGAACACTCCGCCCCAAACCGGACTCCGCTCTCCGAGCAGCATCGGTGAGCCGCTGGGGTGCGGGGCCTGGTCGCCGTGCTCATACTTGATGCGCCTCAGGCGCGGGATGCCCCGAAACTTAACGCCTCGCTTGGACCACTCTCGGAACTTGGCAAGAACATCGTCGGTCACAAAAGCAACCTCGGTGGCCCTACCGATAAGACCGTATTCTTTCGAGCCGAGCTTGGGTGCGACAAGTGCAAGTATGGCGGTCCCGTCTGGCGGGGCTACGGCAACCCAGCGTTCACCGGATTGAAGGCGGGCATCGTAGACCAGACTGAATCCAAGCTGATCGAGGTAAAACTGTAGGCTTCGATCCTGATCTCGAACGAAGATCTTTACCGCGTGAAACCGAAGATAAGGGCTCTTTCGATCCGGACGCGGAGTTGCCGGGTCCGGCCAGGGTTCTGAACGGGAGTTGTCCATTGCGCTTCATTATAAAATCGGCAGCCCGTTCCAGCATAGTACTGTTCCTCGCGACACAACTGCCAGGATAGGGCGGTTCATCGAATGCGATCATCTGACAGGCAGCCCAGCCGCAACCAAAAACTTCGCGTTCTTGGCGTCTTCGCGCCTTTGTGGTAAAGCCCGCCCCCAATTCACCACGAAGACGCGAAGAATCACGAAGCGTTTTCCATCAGTCGGGCAAATCCTTGCCAGGCCGCGAAGGGTTTTCACGTTCGTAGTCTATAGACCCGAAGAATCCCCCGAAAAGACAAACAGGGCGTGGCCGGCGGCGATAAGCACGTACTGCTTGCCCTCAGCCATGTAGGTGATCGGGTTAGCGACGATGCCGCCGCCGGTCTCAAAGCGCCACAGCAGGGCGCCCTTCTCGGCGTCGAGGGCGAAGAAGCTCGAGCCAGTGGACCCGAAGACCAGGCCGCCGGCCGTCGACATCAGGCCGGCGTGGGAGGGGCCTTGCAGGCGATACTCCCAGCGAAGCGTTCCGGAGCCGACATCAAGAGCGCGCACAGCGCCGTAGGGTTCTTCGTTCGGGTTCTCGCGTTGGCCGCCGCCGTTGAACAGAGTTCCCGCCTTGTACTCGGCGTCACCCTGATGGTAGTAGGCGCTCATCTCCTTGACGTTCACATAATAGAGGTTGGTCTTCGGGCTGTAAGTGGAACTGTACCAGTTGCTGCCGCCGGAAAGGCTGGGCCAGACGAGCGTGCCCTCGACGCTCGGCGCCGTATTGGGGAGGCGCGTCGGGCGGCCGGCTTCATCGAGGCCGCTGGCCCAGGTCTGCTTCACATAGGGCTGGCCAGCGAGGAAGCCGCCCGTGGTGCGATCCAGCGCGTAGTAGAAGCCATTGCGATTGGCAAGCACGATGAGCTTGCGCGGCTGGCCGCCCACCACCGTATCCACCAGGCTGGGTGTCTGGGCGGAATCCCAGTCGTGCTCATCGTGCGGCGTGTACTGGAAGTGCCATCTCTTCTGGCCGGTGTCGGCGTCGAGCGCCAGCATGGTATCTGAATACAGATTATCGCCCCGGCGGACGTCACCGTTCCAGTCGGGGCCGGGATTGCCTGTGCCCCAGTAGACGGTGTTCGTTTCCGGCTCGTAGGCGCCAGTGACCCATGTGGGCGCGGAACCCGTCTTCCAGGAGTCGCCCGCCCAGGTCTCGTTGCCGGGCTCGCCTTTGGCGGGGATGGTGTAGAAGCGCCAGACGCGCCGGCCGGTCTTTGCGTCGTAAGCGTCGAGGAAACCGCGGACGCCGAATTCGGCGCCGGCGATGCCGGTGATGATCTTGGCCTTGACGGCGAGCGGCGCGCCGGTCGAGGAGTGGCCAACTTTGTAGTCTGCGATCCGGGTCTGCCAGCGCAGACGGCCCGTGCGGGCATCGAGCGCAATCAGGTATGCATCGAGGCTGGCGTAGTAGACCGCGTCGCCAAGTACCGCGACGCCGCGGTTTACGCGGCCACAGCACAAGCGGAGATCCTTGGGAAGTTCCCTGCGGTAGGTCCAGTAGCTGCGGCCAGTGCGAGCGTCCAGCGCCATGACTTTGTCGGGCGGCTCGGTGATGTACAGGATGCCATCGACCGCGACGGGCGAAGTTTCAACGGTGTCCGTCTCATGGACCTGATGGACCCAGGCGACCCGGAGGCGGTGAGCGTTGGAGGTGTTGATCTGGTCCAGCAGCGAGTACCGCTGGCCGTTGTAGCTGCCCGAGTAGGTGAGCCAGTTGCCGGGCTCCTTGTCCGCGTCGCGGATGCGCTCGTAAGGGACATCGAAGGGACGCTGCTCCGTCAGCGGCAGCGCCAAGGCCAGCAGCAGAGCCAGATTCTTCATTTTGCCTCCCGCAGTGAGACGAGGTACGCGATGAGATCATCGAGTTCGGTGCCGGTAAATTTGTCCTTGTAAGAAGGCATGGGCGACTTGCCGCGATCGCGGTGGATTTCGGCGAGGTCCTGCTTCAAGAACGAGTGCAGGTTCCCGGAGTAATCGCGTAGCTGGATGGAAAAGGAATCCTCGTTGAGGCGCTCGCCGGTGATGGTACGGCCAGACTTGGCAACGACGCGGACTTGGAGGAAGGATCGCGGGACGTCGGCCTCGGGGTCGGTGATGGATGCGCGGAGGTAGGCCGAACTGCGGCGATCGCCGACGTCGGACAGTTCAGGACCGAGCGTGCCGCCCTTGCCGTTGATGGCGTGGCAGCCGGCGCATTCACCCTTGCCGAGGTAGAGTTGCTCGCCGCGCTTTGGGTCGCCCGGGACGGGCGTCGCCGGCACGCGGCTAAGGGACCGCACGTACGCGGCCACCTGGCGATGCTCGCGCGGGCTCATCTGCGAGGCTCCCGGCATCTCTGTGCCGTTGATTCCTTCCTCGATGACCTTGACCAGAGCTGCGTCGTCGGAGGCCCGGGTCAGCCGTCTGCGCAGCAGGCTCGGCCCCCGGCCGCCATCGCCGCGCGTGCCGTGGCAGAGCGCGCAGTGACCTTGATACAGTTTTTCGCCGCGCTCCAGATCGGAGCGACGGGACGGCAGTTTGGTTTTCTCCTTGGACTCGCCAGCCCAAACCGCGAAACAGAAAAGAAGGAGAGGGAGCACCCTCATATCAAAGGCTTTCGAAATTCTAAGTTAGGTCCTGAACCAGCGTCGTTTCTTGCGAGAAAAGCTGAAACAATCCTGGAATGAGCGCCGTTATTGATTGTAATAGGAAATTGGATGTAACCACTACAATCAATAAAGGACATCCCGGGTGAACAAAAGAAACCACAAAATCATGCGGCGAGACAAGCGAAATCTTGAGAATCCGGGCGCAATTGAGAGTGGGAGTCAAGCAGCGCGGCCGGAGAGACTGTG
>QHZE01000002.1 GCA_003225335.1 Acidobacteriota bacterium | reverse complement strand
GCAGCACGGCCAGCGGCTGGTTGCAGGTCCCCTGGTTTTCTCTACCGCCGTCGGGATGAGCGTGCCCGACGTGAGCGGCAAATGCATCGCCAATCTGGACTATGAAGCAATACGTCACGAAAGCCCCGTATTTCATGGGGACACCATCTACGCTGAAACCACCGTTCTCGAGAAGCGGGAGTCGGCAACCAAGCCTGACCGGGGCATCGTGCTTGTGGAAACGCGCGTGCGCAACCAGCGCGGGGAGACAGTGCTGACTTTCCGGCGCCGCGTCCTGGTGCCGAAAGCGGGCTTTGCCGTCGAGGACCGCGCGCAATGATCACCGGACTCCGCCGCAGCTCCCTTTATGTTCCCGGCGACAACGAGAAGATGTTGCGCAAGTCCGCGGGCATTGCTGCCGACTTGCTGTTACTCAACCTCGAGGACGGTGTGGCCCTTTCCCGTAAGGATGAAGCGCGCGAGCACGTGGCCAGGGCGCTGCGAGATCTGGACTTTGGCGCAAGGGAGATCGTGGTGCGGGTGAACAGCATGGCTTCCGAGGTTGGAAAGAGAGACCTGTCCGCCGTTGTTCCCCGGCGGCCCGATGGGATTTGCCTGCCCAAAGTGGAATCGGCCGGGGAAATCCGCGCTGCCGACACGGCGGTTCTGGAAATTGAATTGGCCCATGGCCTCCCGGAAGGTCAAATCAAGTTCCACGCCATGATCGAGTCCGCCCGTGGCCTTCTGCATGCGCCGGAAATCGCTTCCGCATCCGACCGGATGGCGGCGTTCATCTTCGGCTCGGCAGATTACGTCAGGGACGTGCGCTGCCAGCCCGGAGAGGACCGCGAAGAGCTTCTGCTCGCGCTCCAGCAGATCGTGCTTGCGGCCCGGGGCGCCGGTATCGATGCCATTGATGCTCCGTGCTTCGACATTCGCAACGGGGAACTGCTCGAACGCGAAGCGCGCCAGGCCCGGCGGCTGGGCTTCGACGGGAAGAACGCGCTCCACCCGGATCAGGTAGTCACCATCAACCAGATATTCAGTGTTACGGCGCAAGAGATCGCCTGGGCCCGCAAGGTACTCGAAGAACTGAACGCGGCGGAGCAACGCGGACGCGCCCTCTCGACACTCGACGGCCAGCTCATCGACAACCCTCACCTGGCCCTGGCCGAACGGATTCTGTCGCAAGCGCGTCTCATAAACTCCAAGGACATCCAGAGGGAGACCAATGACAAATCACGACCGTACGATGAATAAAACCCGTCACATTTGTCATTTGTCATCGGTCATTTGTCATTTATCATTTCTTCTGTTCCTGTCGGGGAACACAGATGGGAAGATTCCAGGGGACACCCAACTACATCCTGAGCGATGCGCTGCGGGAAATCGTTAACGCTGCCATTATTCTGCAGCGCCCGCTACTACTCAAAGGGGAGCCGGGAACAGGCAAGACCGAGCTCGCGCGCGTCATCGCAGAAGACCTCGGGCTCCACCTGATCACCTGGAACATAAAATCAACCTCGAAGGCGAGCGAAGGACTGTACGTGTACGACACCGTGCAGCGGTTGAACGATTCACGCTTTCACGACAAGGATGTCTCGAACATCAGACAATACATCCGGCTCGGAAAACTGGGTGAGGCACTCACGTCTGAAAAGCAGGTGGTGGTGTTGATCGACGAAATCGACAAGGCGGACCTGGAGTTTCCCAACGACCTCCTGTACGAGCTGGACCAGATGAGTTTCGACATTATCGAGACCGGGGAGCATTTCAAGGCCAGGCGCCGGCCTGTCGTCGTCATCACGAGCAACAGCGAGAAAGAACTGCCCGACGCCTTCCTCAGACGCTGCCTTTTCCACTATATTGAGTTTCCGGACCCCGCGACGATGCGGCGCATCGCGGAAGTGCACTTCCCGGCCCTGCGACACAACCTGCTTTCCCAGATCATCGCAAAGTTTTATTTCATCCGGCAGAAACATGATCTGAAAAAGCGGCCTTCAACCATCGAACTGCTCGACTGGATCCAGGCCGTGACCGCGTCAGGTATCACCGAAGACGAACTGAGTCAGCGCCTGCCGTTCCTGGGCGTCCTTCTTAAAATGGAAGAAGACGTCGCGAAGTTCGCCGTCCAGTAGGCACCCGACCCGCGTACCACGGGGAACACGGAGGAAAAATTCTCGGCGGGCGCCTTTGCGCCCTTCGCGTCTTCGCGGTTCATTCAGGCACAGTTTCACCGCGAAGCCGCTAGGTACGCGAAGCGCTTGGAGAAGGCGCGGCTGGCGCGGATTGTGACGTTTCCGTTCTCATCTCCGGAGGAAAGGAAGAGGGCGGCGGCGTTGTGGGATTCGGCCCATCGCAGGCCTTCCTTCGGACCCATCACATACAAGGCCGTGGAGAGAATGTCGGCGACCAGCCCGCTCTCATGCCAGACCGTCACAGATCCCTGAAAGGGCGCGGGGAAACCGGTGCGGGGGTCCAGGATGTGACCCACGCGCCGGCCTCCGACGAGCAGGTCGCGCTCGGAGCCTGCACTCGTGGAGAGCGAGCCGCTGTCTAACCTCAGGGTTAGAACGGAGCGGTCACGTACGTTCGGGTGCGCCAGATGCACGGGCCAGAAAGCAGCATTGGGCGGGATTCCGTACACCATGATCTGTCCGCCGAGATCCGCAAGCCACGCGCCGGAGCCATGTCGAATCGAGTAATCCCGGATGCGGTCCAGCGCTTCCCCTTTTCCAAAGGCGCCGCAGTCGAGAGTCGCTTCTCTTTCCCGGACGATTTCGCAGGTTGAAGGCTCGAACCTGAAATACCGGAGACCCGACCTTTTACGTGCATCCTCGAGTCCCCTGTTGCCAGAACACCAAGTCTTGAAACAAGCGGCACAGGGTCGTCCCGGCCTGAAAGGGAGTCCCGAGAGGCTGGCGATTCAACCGGCTGAGGGCGCTTTCGTCCTTCCAGGTGCTCAACTCCTGTTCCGTTTCTTCCAGGATCCGCAGGTGGGTTTCGATCTGTTGAAGCCCGGCTTGCCGGTCCGGCGCGAAGGTCGTGAGAGTGCAGCGCGTCCCCATCAGGTAGACCTCGCGCGTCACTTCCGCGACTGTTCCTTCAGCCCCGCCTTCAAACGCATAACAGAAAAGGACAGGAAGAATCGCTGTTAAATGTAAAGTTTCCTTCGCCACCGAATCACACCCTCCGTCCGGTTTCGCAACCAATGAAGAATGGGCTGGTACCCTTAGAGAAGCATTATGGAACACGGATTCTCACGGATAAGCCCAGCCACAACCAATAAACCCTTCGCGCGCTTAGCGCCTTCGCGGTGAAACTGAGCCCGAGTTGACCGCGAAGACGCGAAGAGCGCAAAGATTCGCCAAAAATTTGCTGAAAAGGCAGGAATTTCTGGAACCGTATTACGGATATCACGGATTTTCACGCGCGAGATTGAAACATTAGGCGGCAAGGCGTTTCTTCCCGGACTGCATGAAGCGGCTTTTGACCAGGAGGAAGTTGATCGCCTGGTGCGTGAAGTAGGCGCCCGCGAACAGGATTCCTGCCCCGATGTGGATGCCTGCGAGAACGGGTGTTAAGGCGGGAGTTGAGACGGCCTGCAGCAGGTACCCGGATGCGACCATAAGCGCGAAGGAGAAGAGCGAGATGAGGCCTGACAGGCGATTGGTTCGAGCGCTCTTGTTCTGCAGCTTTTTTACGATGTGAGAATTGATCATTATCCCTGCCGCCAGAATGAAGAGCGGGGCTGCGAGAATGTGCGTTTTCAGCATCGCCGGTTGCCCGGGATGGTTGATGACGCTGAACGGGTCATCGGTCTTGAGGAGGTATTTCATCCAGAAGTAGACAATGCCGCTCAGGGTCACGATCAGCGTCAGAATGTGAAATGACCAGGCTTCCCAGCGTTTCATGATCCGTCTCTACGGCAACGGCCAAGCCGTTCCCGGGGTTGTAGCGGGCACTTGGCGCTCCGGTAGTGGAGCTCCAAGGCTTGCAAACCCGCACCAAGCTCAAAATGACCAATGAAAAATGACCTATGACAAATGGCAAATAAACTCGAGCGGTTCGCCCGCGGGAGTTTTGTCATTTGTCTGTTGGGGACGGGTCCCGGCAAATGACGAGTCCGAGATGGAGTGCGGCGACTTGTCGCCGCTATCGCACGGGGCGTCGGAAGGAAAGCGGCGACAAGTCGCCGCACTCCAAAAGAGCCGTGATTGCTCATCTGCATCTCACCAAAGCGGCACCTAAAGTAACTCGCACTTTTAATTGCACCCTCCCTTTTCGTTTACCTAGTCAGTGCCGGCGAGACGCCGGCGCTACACTTTGTTTGCAAGGCGCCGGAATCTAGCGCTCGAGCACCCGGTCGATGGCCAGCGCGCGACGCACTGCCTGATTGGCCGCTACGGCGGTCAGCGTCGCGCCCGCGAGGGGCCGAATCGCGCGTTGCAAGTTGAGGTCGTTGTTCAATACTTTGCCCTTGTACTGCGCGTACCACTGTGAAGAGGCCTGGTATTCCGGGGGTTCGAGAAAGGCGGTGACTTCGATCCGCCGGACCGCTCCGTATTCGTCCAGAACGATCAAGAGACTTTCCTTCTTGGTTCGAACCACATGCGTGTCCACGTAGGCGCACCCTACAAGCTTCCCGTTGAGGAAGGCCTGGTACCGTGCCACCAGGGCGCTGGGAATGGGCACCCCGGCCAGGGCAGCCGCTTCCTTGATCTGCTGTCCGGTGAGGAAGATCGTTTCCGGCTTGATCTGTGCGCCGGGAAAGGCAGCCGCCAAAGCCTCCTCACGCGTAGCCAGACCGCCTGCGATAACGTCCCTGCCCGAGCACAAAACAACCGCGAAGAAGAGACAGGCCACGAGGTGCAAGCCAAGCGTCGCTCTTCCCTTTGGCGGGCTCATTCTCTTGAATTCCGGGCCGGAGCTTCTTGCATCAAAATGCGTATCCCAGACTGATATTGAACTGGTTCAGCCCTGTCCTGGCGCCGTTCTTGAGCCACTGATAATCGCTCTTGAGAACAACTCCCTGCACAGGCCGAAACTCGAGACCCAAAGTATGAAACTTCCGATCTGTGGCCGGGTCGGAAGCAAACCCAAGGGGAACCTCTTTTTGCGTGTTCACTCTTTCGAATCGATAGTAGGGCGTAAGCCGAATGGATTCGGTGTATTGAGAGAGCACGTTATAGCCGGCCTGGACGTATCCGCCCTGCATGAGCCCTCCGACCGCGGACCCGCCCGTCAGGTTGCGCGCTTGATTGAGCGCCGCCACATCACCGACGGACGCTCGAGCATACAAGCCGCGAAGGTCCACGCCCCGCGCCTGTATCTGCGCATGCGCCTCTCCGATCGTCGTCGTGACCTTCAGGTCGCGGCCCTGCTCGATGAACTGACCCTGGCCCGAGCCGCCCGTGTACAGGGCGCCCCCGAAGAGAACTCCCGGAACCGGCACGATATCCAGCCGCCCAACAAAGGCGAGGTTTGTCGCTTTCGTTTCCGAACCCTCCTGCCGCCCTTCGCGCAACCCGTCGGAGCTGAATCCGCCCGCGTCCATGCCGTTCACCACGTAGGCCCGGTACTGCAACGGGCCGGCAGAGCCGACGACACCGAACCCGTTTTCCGCCCACGTCGAAGGAATGATCAGGCTCTCGGTCGCGCTCCGGCGGACGCCGAGGTATGCGTTAGGCTCGTGGAACTCGTTTGTCAGTCCCATCGGCACGAGGAGCAATCCGCCGCGAAAGGCGAGATTCTTGTGGGCCAGGTAATCGATGTAGGCAAATTCGACAGCCACCTCGCCGGTCTTTCCCGTGGAGGCATGCTCGAACTCGATTTCGGAATTGAACACGAACTTTTCGTTGAATCGGTACCCGGTGTAGAGCACGGCGCGCAGGAAATCCAGCCGGGAGCCCTCTCGAACCGCGTTGCCGCTCTCGTTCCTGTCCGCGGAGTTCTCGTAGGTCATTTCACCGTAACCGGCGATCGAAACCCCCTGTCGCTTTCGATAGACGGAGGCCGCGGACGAGCCGAGCCCGAGATTCTTGGCCTTCCGGTCGGTAATCTCTATCTCCGGCTCGCCGCTGCGGAGCTTCTCGACTTCCTGAGCGATCACCTCAAGCTGGCGGCGGAGCTCCTGGATCTCGGCGGTCCCGCCGCTCTGTGGCTCGGCAGTAGGAGGGTTTTTCCCCGGGGGCTGGGTTGCCTGCTCCAGCTTTTGGAGGCGAGCCTCGAATTCCGAAATCCTTTTCCTCAGTTCATCCTCCTGGCCGGCTCGGGCCTGGAGGGGCACAACCCAGAGCGTCAACACAAAGATTAAAACAGATTGTGCGCGGTTCATCTCTTTGACCCGAGGAAGGTTAACCTCGTTCACACTGCCTTTATCAAATTGAAAATCATTTTCAAGATCTCCAAGCTATACCTTCAGGTTTTTCGGTGTCAACAACAAAATGGCCTTTCTTGGCCGCCGAGACGCAGAACCTGAGAAAAAGTCGTAGCGCCGGGGCCTCGCCGGCACGTAGGCCTCGATAACTCCTTTTGCGTTAACAGGACCGCTGGAAGCCAGCGCTGCATTGTTTCCTGGCGGAAGTCTTCGCGTCTTTGTGTCTTTGCGGTGATTCTGGCACACCCTGCTTTCACCACGAAGACGCGAAGAATCGCAAAGATCTTCGTCGTATACTTGAAGCCGGTTGGAGGTGCCATGTTCGTCAATTTCTTTCATGTCCTGCGCAGACGCGGCGTACCTGCTACCTTCGACGAGTGGCTCTTGCTTCAGGAGGCGCTTTCAGAGAACCTCACGGACAGCTCCCTGATTCGGTTCTATCATCTGGCGCGGGCCATTCTGGTCAAGACCGAGGCGCATTTCGACAAATACGACCGGGCATTCCTGGAGTGTTTCGGGCACGTGGAGTCCACTGAGGAGTTGGTCAAAATCGTGGAGGCGGAAATGCTTCGAATGCCGCCTCTGGAGCTTACGGAGGAAGAGAAAGACCTGGTGGATGGTTGCAACAGCTCGGCCGGCCACACGGGGCCGCCCCTACGGCGAATGCAGGCCAACTTCATGGAGCCACTGCGCGCGAAGAGTTTCGAACCCCACGAAGGAGGCAATCGCGCCACTGGAATTCGCGGGCGGTCCACCCTGGGGGCGCGCGGATTCAACCCCGCCGGAGTGCGTGTGGGCCAGGACTGGAGTCGCCTGCAGAGCGCGGTGAAGATAGCGGAACGCCGGCAGTTCGAAAACTATCGGGACGACCTGCAGATGGACACACGCTCCATGAAAACGGCCCTCACTTATCTGCGCCAGGTGGCCCGGGAAGGGCCCAAGGACGAGCTGGATCTGCGCGGCACGATTGATGCCACGTGCCGGAATGCCGGTGAATTGGAGTTTGTCTGGCAGCGCACGAGGAAGAAGAGGATCGAGCTCATGCTTCTGATGGACGCTGGCGGGACGATGACTCCGCACGCGGACGTCGCAAGCCGGCTGTTTTCGGCGGCAAAGGACATCGTGCGAGACCTGAAGTTTTACTACTTCCACAACTGCGTATATCAGGACCTCTATACGGACATCGCGCGCCACAGGACCGTGCCTGCCGGCAAGGTCCTTGAAGCAACCGACAGGAATTTTAAGGTCATCCTGGTGGGCGACGCGTATATGGCCCCGAGCGAGCTTTTTTCGCCCAACGGGTCCATCGATTACTGGTACCGCAACGACCGGCCCGGTATCCAATGGCTCATGGAGATTCGGAAGAGATTTCGGAAGACCATCTGGTTGAACCCCGAGCCGAAGCGGTGGTGGGATTCCGTTCCCACAACGCAGGCGATTCGCCAGATTTTCCCAATGTACGAGCTCACGTTGGAAGGGCTGCGCGCCGGTATTCGCGCTCTCATCAAGTGAATGGACAGGATAACAGGACGGAACAGGATGGACAGGATACCTGTCCTTTGGAGTTCAGGCGCCGGCAGCCTCATGGTTGAAGTCGAGAAATCGATTTCTCAGCAAAATCCCTCCCGAACCTTTTGCGCTCTTCTGAGCGGTTAATTTCTGGCTCACTCATACCGCGAAGGCGCTAAGTGCGCAAAGGAGTCGCCAAGGTTTTGTTCCCGGCTTCGGCTATGTACGCTGATCTGAGGATTCGTTAGCGAGCGATTTCGTTGGCATAGAACCGCGAGTGAGCGAAAAGAATCGTAAATCTGTGGGAGTCTTTTTCTGGCGTCAACTCTTTCCCCAGGTTCCGCCGGACGGTTGACGCCTCAACCACCAACGTTCGGTTTTTCTCTTGACAGCGGCGAGCGACCAAGGTTATAAAGGCAGACGCCGGTACAAAGAGGTACTGCGCAAAAAGAGACGACGAAGTCTTCAGACCGCGTTTTGGGTTTGAGGACTTTTTTTGTTTTACGACACCGGAGTCATACTCCGACAACGACGTCCAGAGGCGGAAGCTGTGTGTTCGCCGATGGGCGTTTTTTTTTGGCTCCGACCATCTTGCACTGAAGGAGGAAAGGGAAACCATGCTTCGAGACCTGAGAGGAAAGAAGATCCGTGGCGGCTTCATCCTGGTGGTGGTGATGGCGGCACTAGCGTCTGCCGGTTGGGCACAGCAGCAAGATACCGCGAAACAGACAGAGGTGAAGGCTCCGGTCAGCGATCCCGCCGGGACTGCCACGGGTACCGCCAAAGACGTCACAGTCAAGGATTCCGCAAATCCGACGCTGGGCGAAGTGATGGACACCGTAGGTCACAATAAGATTGCCATCAATGTCGTGTGGACGTTGCTCGCGGGCTTCCTCGTGATGTTCATGCAGGCGGGGTTCGCCCTGGTAGAGACCGGTTTTACGCGCGCGAAGAACGTGGCGCATACGATGAGCATGAACTTCATGGTCTATGGCATAGGCATGCTGGGTTACTGGATCTGCGGCTATGCTCTTCAGATGGGGGGCGTGGGCGCGGTGGCTTCGCTTGGGGGCACACCCGGTCTGAACCATGAGTTCGCGGTGACGCTCTTTGGAAAGACGTTCGGCCTGTTTGGGCTCAAGGGTTTCTTTCTGAGCGGGGACACCTATGACGTGGGTATCTTCGCGCTCTTCCTGTTTCAGATGGTGTTCATGGATACGGCCGCAACCATCCCAAGTGGCGGATGGCTGTCGCAACTCGGCGCCAACTTCGGCCTGGGTCACGGGCACGTGGATTTTGCCGGCTCGTCCGTGGTGCATATGGTGGGCGGCGTGGCGGCTCTTGCCGGGGCCATCGTGCTTGGGCCTCGGATCGGGAAGTTCACGAAGGAGGGGAAACCAATGGCCATGCCCGGCCACCATATTCCTATGGCAATCACGGGAACGTTCATTCTCGCGTTTGGCTGGTTTGGTTTTAACGCGGGATCCACGCTGGCTGGGACTGACTTGCGTATCGCGGTCATCGCAACCAACACGATGCTGGCATCCGCGGCCGGAGCATTCTCGGCGATGCTCTATGTCTGGTTGCGCTATGGCAAGCCTGATCCGAGCATGCTGGCCAACGGGATGCTCGCGGGATTGGTTGCCATCACGGCGCCCTGCGCTTTTGTGAATAG
>QHZE01000784.1 GCA_003225335.1 Acidobacteriota bacterium | reverse complement strand
GAGCGAACACCGCGATCTTCAGCCTCATTGATCAAGTGATGTTGCGGCTGTTGCCGGTGCGAAGTCCGGAGGAACTGGTCGTTCTTCCAGGCCAGTTCTCCTATCCGCGTTACGAACGGCTGCGAGACGTCAACAATGTCTTCTCTGGAATTTTCGGAGCGCACACGCTTCCTCAATTGGCGGTCAGCATTCCCGGCCAGTCCGCCGATCAGGGTGTGGGCGAGTTGGTCTCCGGCTCCTATTTTGAGACGCTCGGCGTGCGCGCGTCTCTCGGAAGAACTCTTCTGCCGGAGGATGACCGCGCTCCTGAATCGAGTCCTGTCGCGGTGATCAGCCACGCGTTTTGGAAACGCGCTTTCGGCAGCGCGCCCGACGTGTTGGGAAAGAAAATCCAGGTTCGTTCCGGCGCCGGCTACGCTAGCACGTCTGGACTCGACATTTATGACGGCGCAAAGAAGTCCGCCGAAGGCGCGGTGTTGATGATTGTTGGCGTGGCGCCGCCGGAGTTTTTCGGTGAGACCGTCGGCACTTCGACGGACGTGTGGATTCCCATAATGATGGAACCCGCCGTGTTGCCGGGACGCCCGTGGCTCAACAAGGACAACGTCTGGTGGGTCACGATCATGGGGCGGCGCAAACCTGGCGTGAGTGAGGACCAGACCAGCGCGGCGATGACGGTTCTTTGGCGGCAGATTCAGAGTGATGAAGCCGGTGCCAATCTGACTGAGGATCGGAAGCGCGCCATCGCCGGGATGTTTCTCAAGGTGGAATCGGGCGGAAAGGGCTTCAGTTGGCTTCGTGGTCAGTACTCGCACCCGCTCAAAATCCTGATGGTGGTCGTCGCGTTAGTTCTGCTGATCGCTTGCCTCAATGTCGCGAACCTGCTGCTGGCGCGTTCCACGGTGCGGCAGCGCGAGATGGGAGTGCGGCTCGCGCTGGGCGCGGGGCGTGCGCGGTTGATTCGGCAATTGCTCACTGAAAGTCTGCTGCTGGGTGCTTTGGGCGGCGCCTTCGGATTGGTCATCGGTTCCATCGGCACCAAAGTTCTCGTCGCGTTGGTTTCAAGCGGCTACCAGCCGATTCATCTCCCGCTTCGACCAGACGGTCGAGCGCTGGGCTTCACGGTGGCGGTTTCGCTCATCACGACCGTGCTGTTTGGACTCGCTCCGGCCATTCTTGGCACACGGCATCGTATTGCGGAGACGCTCAAAGATGCAGCGCGCGGCTCGGCGAATCGTCGGCGCGGGTGGGCCGGAAAGTTTCTCGTCGCGATTCAGGTCGGCGTGTCCGTGGTGTTGCTCGTTGGCGCAGGTTTGTTTTTGAGAACGCTATTCAAGCTCAGAACACAGGACGTCGGCTACGATCCCAAGCGTCTCGTGATGATGTGGCTCGATCCGGTGAGCGCAGGCTATCGCGGTGACGACATCGGGCGGGTGTGCAAGAACCTCCTCGACCGCATCGCTGTCCTGCCCGGCGTCCGTGTTGCGACGTTTTCGGAGAACGGCCTTTTCTACGGCCCCGAGTCGGGGACAAAGCTGGAAATCGAAGGATTCACGCCCGGTTCGGAAGAAGACAAACGCTCGCGCTTCGACCAGGTCGGCCCCGGCTACTTCTCGAACGTCGGAATCCCGCTGCTGCTCGGCCGTGACTTCACGGAGCGAGACAAAGCCACGGCGCCGCGCGTTGCAGTCATCAACGAGACAATGGCGAAGTTCTACTTTGGGAGCGGTAATCCCATAGGTAAGCACATCATCACTCGGATCCAAGATAAGCCGCTCCAATTGGAAATCGTCGGCGTGGCCCGCGACGCACAGGACCACAACTTCTGGTCGAAGCCGGTGCGCCGCTTTTACGTTTCCTACTTCCAACCCATCGACGGCATTACCGCGGCGAACTTCGCGATTCGAACCGTGGGCGATCCTGCTGCACTCGACGCGTTGCTGCGCCGCGAAGTGAAAGCGTTGGACGGCAACCTGACGGTTCTCCGCATTCGCGAGGTAAAGAGCCTGATGGATCAAAGTCTCGTCCAGGAGCGCTTGATCGCCAAACTTTCATCGTTCTTCGGCCTACTTGCGGCAACGCTGGCAGCCATCGGTCTCTACGGCGTGATGGCCTACGACGTGGTCCAGCGGACGAAAGAAATCGGCGTTCGCATGGCGCTCGGCGGGCAGAAGATCAACATCCTTTCGCTCGTAGTTGGACAGGGAATGAAACTCGCGCTGGCCGGTCTCGGCGTCGGTGTGCTCGCGGCGCTGGCGCTCACACGAATTGTCCGAAGCCTGCTCTACGGAACCACGCCGACCGACCCGGTGACGTTCATCGCCGTTGTACTAACGCTCGCCAGCGTAGCGACCCTAGCCTGCTGGTTGCCCGCTCGCCGTGCAACGAGGGTCGATCCGATGGAGGCGCTGCGGCAGGAATGAAACGTGGAACGTAGGAGAGTGAGAGCGTGCGAGCGTGATGCAAGAAACGTGACGCGTAGCTGACCACTTACCAGTGACCAATCGAAAAGCGTAAATCATAAATCGCAAAATGAAACGAGCTCCTTGGATTATTCTTCTGGCAACCGTCGTTCTTTCGAGCTTCCCGCGATCGGC
>QHZE01000001.1 GCA_003225335.1 Acidobacteriota bacterium | reverse complement strand
TTATAATCGCGCGTCATCGTGCCACAACGCCCTTTCTTCCAAGGCAGACCGGGCTGGGATCGGTCCAGCGCTTGGATCTGACACTTTTCATCGAGCGACAACACGATGGAATCTTTTGGAGGATCCAGATAGAGGGTCACCACATCTTCCAACTTCTCGGCAAAACGGGGGTCGTTGCTCAGCTTGAAGGACTTTACCCGGTGTGGCTTCAGGCCGTGCGCCCGCCAGATTCGCTCCACGGTGGAAGGGCTGACACCGGTGACTTCCGCCAAACTGCGCGTACTCCAATGGGTGGCATCGGCAGGAGTTTCGCGCGTGGTCTTGCTGACGACCTCGTCAATCTTGGCGGGCAGGATCACGCGTGGTCTGCCGGAGCGCGGGGCGGCTTTCTCGATCCCGGCGATTCCATGCTCGACGAAACGGCCCCGCCACAACGCTGCGGTCTGGCGGGCGATGCCCAGCGCTTGGGCGATTTCTTGGTCGGGCTTCCGTGCGGCGGCCATTAAGACGATCCGGGCGCGCTGAACCAACCGGGCCGCGAGAGTGCGGCTACGGGCGAACCGTTCGAAGTCGTCCTGCTGCTCCTGGGTCAACCATACCTTGGCGGTGCGCGTCCCGGAGCGCCGTCCACCCTAGCATATAGCGTGGCCTGCCTCACGGGGCTGGCGTCCGCGTACCGCCGAAGCAGCGACCGGAGCCGCTGGCGGATGACACGAAGAAGGCGAGAGAAAGAACCTGCTCAAACAGCGGCCCACGCCCGATTCCGTCGGGATGGGATCCTAAGGCATTGATTCGCATAATATCCAACGGTATATCATAGGAGACGGTCCGGAAGCCTACGTGCAGAATGAAGGGGACATCGGCGTTTCGACCAACGGGCCGTATCAGATCGCGTACGGTTCGCTCACGCCGAAAAAGGTAGGCCAACAATTTGCTCGTGCCGGTTTGCGCCTCCAGCTCGCACATCGCTTTCGGCAGCATCCGCATGGAGCCGGTCTTCATGATTTTGGGCCAATCCGCTGCCACGGCCGCCGTGCTGGCGATTGAAGGCAAGTCGGCGGTCCTGGATGTGCCTTATCCGAAACTGCGCGAGCGTTTGTTGAATGACAAACAAATCCTCGCATGGGCTGCCGCAACGCGAGGGAGGTGAACCATGAGAAAAGGTAAACGGAGGATTATGGTGTCCGATCTCACCCGCCGTCAGTTCCTCTGGCACACAAGCCTGGTCGCCCTGGCACGCCATGCGGCGGCGGAGCGCAAGACTGTCCGGGTTGCCGGGATCGTCCTGAAGTGGATCCGCGGTAACAAGGAGATGAACTATCGCCGGATCGAGCCGCTCATCCGGGAGGCTGCCGCGGGCGGGGCGAAAATCATCGTCACGACGGAATGCTTCCTCGATGGATATGCGATCGCCGACAAGTTGATCCCACTTGAGACCTACCGCGCGCTCGGCGAGCCGATACCCGCGGGCCCATACTTCCAGCGGTTGGTACGACTGGCTGACAAGTTCGATATTCATCTGGTCGCCGGCATGCTCGAGTCCGACCATGACCTTCGCTACAACACGACCGTGATGCTCGGGCCCGACGGGCGGCTCGTCGGGAAGTACCGCAAGCAATTCCTCGAACACGAGGCTGTTCGAAATACCGCCGGCACAGTGTCATCGGTGCATCCAACCCCGTTTGGCAACGTCGGGGTGATGATCTGCGCCGACCGAAGGGATGAGCTCATCGTCCGGCGCTTCTTCGAGAAGGGCGCCGACTTCCTGATCTGTCCCTCAGGTGGAATGTTCGGCCCGAAGACAAACGACCCTATCGTGCAGGCTCGCTCGCGGGAGAACAAGAGCTACATTGTCTTCGTTCACCCCACCGAATTCCTCGTGACCGGACCCGACGGAGCAATCCTCGCGCGGACCATCCTGGGCGACCGGCTCCTCATCTCGCCCGAGGAGGCCGACGACGAGCAGGACCAGAAGCGCGTCTTCTATTTCGACCTGCCGCTTGCGCGCGAACGCGCAACCAGCAGCCATTGAAGATCGAATTATCCGACACGTCGACCTGACTTCGATTCAAAACGTGTACTTCAGCGCGAACTGAATCTGCCGGTTGTCGGCCCTGGTGCCAGTGACTCGCCCGAACGTGCCCGTCCCGAGCACACCGCCCGGATTGGCAAATTGTGGAGAGTTGAAGGCGTTGAAAAACTCGGTTCGGAACAGCAGCTCGTGCGATTTGTCAAACGGCATCGGGAACGCCTTGGAAACCGAAAGATCGAACGTGGAAAGTCCCGGCCCGACCAGGGGGTTTCGAGGAGAGGTCCCGTACACGCCGACACTCCGCGAAAACGCGGTGATATTGAACCACGCGGCAGGGTCGGGGTTGGAGAGTTCGGCCGTCACTGGGAGGAGGTGCGGCCGCGACCATGTGGAGAATTCCACATTCTGGCTATCCCCGCTTTGCGTAATGTTAAATGGTGAGCCGCTCTGCAGCGTGATGATTCCGCCTGCTTGCCAGCCTGCGAGGATGGTTCGAGCCATCCCAGTCAAGGCTTGAGCCCACGGAATCTCCCATACATATCCGGCCACGAAGCGATGCCGGATATCGTAGAGCGAGTCCCCCCGTTCGGCCCTCCCTCGATTACGAGGATTCTGGCACTGGCATGGACCCGTCGAGCACCGACGAGCGGAGGCGCTACTACCGTCTCACGTGTTTCGGAAGGCGCGTGGCGGCGGCCGACGTGGAACGGCTGAACGTCCTTCTGCAACAGGCGCGAGCCACAGGGCTGGTGCCTGGCGCATGATGCCCGCCAAAGCGGTTTACAGAGCGTTACTCCACTGCTATCCGGCGGCTTTTCGGGATGAGTACACAGTCAAAGACCTCGTTGCGGGATCGGGCTTCCGATTCGAAGACTGAGGCGCCCACGCCTTCACGAGCAGCGATGAGAGTTGGCGTATTTACGCTGTTAGGTAACTTCGGAGTTCGAATGATCGGCCAGACCACAGCTGGGTATCGGCTGTGCACACCGAGCATGATATTGAGGATGCGATGCGGGCTTACCAGGCGTTCGACTGCATGGTGTAAGATGGGGTCTTCTCTGATCTCCTGCGCTTAGGCCTTCAGTAGCAGCGAGGATTACCGATGCCGACGAGTGAGTCGCGATAATGCAACCAGCGATTGTCAGTCTCTTGCTCAATCTTCTCCTTGCGCTCGTAACGACAGCTTCGCAACAGCAGTCAAAGACGTCAGCGGGTGTAGCCGCTCTGCCGCAAGCGGACGGCGTCTATTACCGGCAAAGCGCCGCAAAGTGGATTCAGCTTACTCAGGCGCGGGTCGCAGATTCGAAGATACGTGGGATGGAGACCTATCTGCAAACCGACGGCCTGACTGGATTGAACATGAACTTTGTCTACCCCGGTGCTCACGCCGCTATCCAAATCTTCGAGAAACGGCCCACGTTTTTTGTGCGCGGCATCGGCACGGGAGCGGAAGCGTTGATTGTCCAGTTGACCTGCAAGAAGGATTCCCGCGCGGTGAGCACCACGTCTTTGAATGCCGCGCGGGAGAACAACGCGGGATTCGACAAGAAGGATATCTATAGGGTCGTGGTTGTCTTGAGTCTCGACGGAGGCTTTTCCGCAACCCCGGAAGAAAATTTGAAACCCGGGGAGTATCTGCTCACATTCGGATCGGAAAATACCGGCTACGACTTTGGTATCAGTCCCGCAAAGAGGTAGCGCCGCTGCCCTCGACGCGCCGGCTCATGATCAGGTGCTTCCGTCATCGACTGTTGGCAACCCAGGGATAACTCGCATGCATGGTATAGTTTGAGACTGACTTCCAGGCGATCAACTCCACTATTGACACGGTTCAGAAGCAATGAAGAGTCTCAGCTGCCCAAACAGGCAATGCCCGCTGGCGCGAAAGGCCAGCTCCGGAAACATCATCGGCCACGATTCTACAGAACCAACGGCGGGAGGCGTCGTCGATATCGTTGCAGTACCTGCGGTAAGACGTTCTGCTCGAACACCGGCACGCCATACCATCGGCTCCAACATCGTCGCGCCACCTTCGATGAGGTTGCCGCGCTCAGCGTCGAGGGCCTGAACAAGTCCGCGATAGCTCGGGTAAAGCGAATCTCCTGGAATACCGTTCAACGCTGGCTGCAAAGGGCTGCAGGCTCTTGTCGCCGCTTCAACGATCGAAAGACAACCGGATACGCCATCACTGAACTTCAGGCAGACGAGATTCGTACGATCATCCGTCGCAAGGAACAACCCATCTGGATCTTCGCCGCGATCGAGGTCTGGTCGCGGCTTTGGCCTGCGACGATCGTGGGAAGACGAAGCTATCGAAACACACTCACCCTCTTCCGGGACATCTCCAGCCGAATGAATCTCGAACGTGTCCCTCTGATCACCACTGACGGATTCACCTTTTATGCGAAGGTCATCCGCCGTGTCTTTGGACCGGCGTGTCTCTACGGGCAGGTCATCAAAACGCGTAGGAACGATCGTATTGTGAAGGTCGAGCGAAGGGCCGTAATCGGTGCCGACTGGCGATTGGAGAAGATCCTTGCTGATTCCGAGGACTCCTCGAAACTGAACACGTCCTTTATCGAACGGCTGAACCTCACGATCCGACAGGGCTCGGCGTATCTATTGCGACGGACCATTTGCCACCCGCGATGGAAGCCGTACCTCGAAGATCACCTTGAGCTGCTTCGCTGCCATTACAACTTCGTAAGGCCTCACAGAGCACTGAAATTCGGACGTGAGCTCAGGACGCCGGCCATACAAGCGGGATTGGTTACAAGACGGCTGACGTTCAGGGAGATCTTCTCATCGACGATGCTTTTATTGGCGTTGCGCAATGTCACGTTCGCATTCTTCGACTCCCCCGTGTCAGTCAGTGTGGACGACTCGCGTCTTTCTGTAGCGGCTTAGCAACTCTGGATGGCGGAAGCACCGGCTGTCGGCCAGAAACGCGAGAACTCGAACATCAGCACTCCCACTTTTTGGCGGATGTCTTCACACGGTTCGAGAAACGCTGTCGCGAATAGGTCGGCGTTCAGGAAATCCTGATTCGCCTGGCCAGCCTTCGGGCCGAACCGGTCGAGATTCGGAAATCGTTTGATGGTGAGAGCATCAGTCACCTTGAAGCCGAAACGAAAATCATCTGGTACTTGATCTGCCAAGCCTTGCAGATACTCGCGACGCGGGAAGTCGTAATACGCCGCATCCACGCAAACCGTTTTGAAAACTTCGGCATATTCGCTCAGGCTGTCCCTTTGAAACCGCGTCTTCGGGACTTTGCCTCGATACTCGTATCGCGCCGGCGTGTACAATTGGCCGAACCAGCCTTCGTACTTCCACGACGACGTGCCGATGAAAACACGTTTAGCGGCGAGTTCCGCCGCGCGCTGTTTTATGGCTTCGCGATCAAAGGGCATTGCCCGCATAGGGTACCGATTTGTTGACTCGAAGGCCAGCGCACCAAACAGGAATCCGCCGTGACCAACGCGCTTTCCGCTCCGGCCTCACGGGCTGCCGGTCGGCCCAGTCCCCCTCTCGACCGCGCCCGTTGCGCTGCGCTCCAAGCGCGCTCGTCACGAGCGAACTGCTTTGCCGCAGTCGCGGAGGCCTCCGTCTGGCGCTCGCCGCCGTCGCTTCGCTACGCAGCTCACTCATTTCGTTCGCTGCTCCGACTACGCTTTCATCGCCAAGCGCCAGACCGAAGCAGAGCGATACCCGTCAGAGTTTTGTCCGCAATTGCGGACAATTTTCCTGAACACCAGCCGCGACATTGCCTCGGTCTTCTGGACTTTTACCAGCCGGAGGATACGGTTGCATGGCACTCAAGCGATCCAAACCGAGAGCGAATGATGCGCAGCTAGACCTGTTTTCATACACCGGAGGCAACAATGATCACCCTGACTCAATACGGAATGATGGCCGAAGAACATTGGCGGAAGTTTTGCCCGAGAATGGTGAAGGGATTGGAAACGAGCGGCAGGCTTCAGGAGATGTTGCTGGAGGCGGAGGAGAAGACGGAGGAAGAACTGTCAACACTACGGAGGCAGTTGATGAAGCAAGGATAAATGGCGTAACAACAGGCGCACGACCAAGCGTGGGAAACGGTGAGGGAGCGATACATCCTCCTGCCGCCCGAATCCGAGCGAACGGTCAGCCACACGAGCACGTAGAACCGCCCCGCAATCAGGCCAAGTAATCGCATCACAGACAGCGATGAAGTTGGCAAAGGATCTCTCAAACTCAAACAGAAATGCC
>QHZE01000432.1 GCA_003225335.1 Acidobacteriota bacterium | reverse complement strand
AGCGCGCTGGGCTGAAGTGGCCACCAAGCACTGACCACTCTCAGACTTCAAATACGAATAAAACGCATCAGTACAAAAGGCATCGTTCTCGGCGTCATCTGCCGCCGTGACCAGGATGGCATTTCCGGGCCCGGAGAACTTGGGGCGGAGTGGGACCAGCGTCACGAAGTTATTCCGTTTATCCACGGAGGGCCGACGGTACTCATAGCGGAGGCCAATATTTAAACTGAGGTTCGGACTAATCCTGAAATCATCCTGCCCATACCAGCTCCAAAATCCCCCTCCAGCCTGGTTGGTATTTAGGAAGCGCAGAGTTCGAGCAGCGTTGCTGGGATAGCCCAGGAAGAAATCAGCCAAATCGGAAATCCCACTCACACCCGGGATTTGACTCCCCAACGAGGAGAACCGCCCATCGAAAGATATCTGGCCGTGGGGAGAAAACGGGGCCTCTTCATGGAACACCTGCCAAAACTGCATGTCAGCGCCGAACACCATGGTGTGCCGCCCATGCGTCCAGGTCAGATTATCCTGATACTTCTCCACCATGTCAGGGCTAATGACCGGACGATAGTTGGCGTCCCCGACACCTGCGAAGTTGGTCAAACCAAACCACGGAAAACCTTCGTCGGCCGGGGTCAAAGCCTTGAAATTGGTGATCCCAAAACTCTGCATGAAACCCTGCTCGCGCGGACATCTCTCGCAGGCGGCAATATCATAGTTGCGCTGAAAGCTGAACCGGGCCTCGTTAAGGAGGTGCGGCCCAAAGGTATGGGTCCAGCTCAGGGCTATGTTTTGGCCGCGATAATCAACCGTGTCCCCGAAGTTAGGAAGCGTCGTGTAGGCCAGTGTCGTATCCTTGATACTCGATTGACCGAATAAATAGCGAGCGAAAAACTGATCCTTCGGCCCGATAGTGTGGTCGACTCGAACGTCAAACTGGTGGTCGTTACGAACTAAGGGTTGCTGATTGACGAAGTTTGGGAAGCCAGAGCGATTTGGGGCGGGGAAGGCGCCCAGGGATAGGACTTTCCGGGCCACAGGATCTATGTTCGTTGTACTGTTGCCGGGAATCGGGCTCCCGATGAGAATGGATTGACCTGCCTTGGCGCTCCCGCCAGGGCAAGTGAACAAAGACTCCGTAGCGGGATTAAAAAGCTGGCCGCTGTCGAAGTTCAGATTCGCCGGTCCCCCCGCACCGCAGAGATTTATCGTGTTTCCGGTGAGCGCGCCGCTGAAATCTCCACTGAGCTGCCTGGGGGTAGGAACAAGACTCGTCAGCGATAGGCCTTTGCTTTGGCGCAACGCTTCATAGTTGCCAAAGAAGAAGGTCTTATTCTTGCGAATGGGGCCACCGACCGCAAACCCAAACTGGTTGCGGCGGAACTCCGGCTTGTCCGTGGCAAAAAAGTTTCGAGCATCGAGGTTATCATTTCTCAGAAATTCGTAAACCGTCCCGTGAAGTTCGTTCGTACCCGACTTGGTGATCACGTTAATCGTTGATCCGGCCGCCCTGCCGAAGGCTGCAGAGTAAATATTGGTCTGAATTTTGAATTCCTGAACGGCATCCGGGGTCGGTTGAACAGCAAAACCGCCGAAAGTCAGGTTCCGGGAATCGAAACCGTCAATAAGAATGTTGTTGCTGGCGGAACGGGCGCCGTTGGCGGCATAGCTGGTCTCGCTAAAAGGCGAACCAAACGATTGGGAGGCAAAACCGCCGTTATCTGTGGTAGTGCCAGGAACCAGAGTGGCCAAGGCGCCAAACCGTCGCAGGTTCAATGGGAGCTGCACTGCTTCTATCTCCCCGATCACGGTGCCGACGCTCGCCGTCGCGCTTTCTACCAAGGGCGGCGCACTGGTGACTGACACCTTCGTGGTAATCTCACCGACTTCCAGTTTGATATCGATCACCGCTTTTTGGTCCACCAACAACTTGATCCCCGTCAACACGGCGGACTTGAAACCCGTCCTTTCCACGGTGAGGTTATAGGTGCCTGGGCTGAGGGCTGGAAAAGTGTAGTTTCCTCCTGGACCGCTAGCGGTTTTCGTGGGTAACCCTGTGTCTGATTTCGTAGCTGTGACGCTTGCTTCAGGGACAGCTGCCCCGGTCGGGTCCGTAATCGTTCCGGACAAACTTGCCGTCACAGTCTGGCCATAACAGGGTGCCAGATTAAGAAGGACCGATAGCAACAACATGATAAAAGTGGCCTGTGGTTTCAGGTTGCAACGCAGAAGCTTCATAACCCGCCTCCGTTTGAAGTTAGATCGATCTCTTGATTACCCACTAACACAGAAATCGGAAGCCCTTGGATCGCGCAGGCAATCAGCGAGACAAACGCTACGGTCCCCAGCAACACCAGCAGCCCCAGGCGCGCGTTACTCACCAGGTGCTCGTGGTAAGGCACAACCCCGACGCCGTTGTTTTCCCGCGGGTACTGTTGCTTCAGGCGCGCGGCCATCGTCTTCACTTCGGCGCCGCCTGCTCGACTGTGACGCCGGTTCGCTCAAGGTCAGATCGGTATCACAGCGCCTCGTTTACCAGACAATGTGTGGCATATACTCTCTCGCCCGCGGTGCGTCAAGCGGAATTTCCCCCTCCCCTGGCGTGATGCGGGTCACGAGTTAGAATGGGCGAAAAGTTGCGGTACAGCGGCTTTTTCCGGCATTTTGCATTGTCCTTTTTCCGCTCGGATCTGAAACCGCGATTCAGTTCGCGGCGTAACAAGGCCCGCCGCGATCAGCCCGAGGCCGCGACCGAGCACCACCCGAGCACGCTGCGCGTCGAAGCGCCCAGAGCCATCCGGACGCCGAGCTCGTGCGTGAGGCGCGGGACCGTTGAAGTCGAGGAGCCCGTACACTCCGGCTGACGGAGAGGACGAGCGCCCACTCTACGTAAGTACTCTAAACGAGCGGTGGAAGCCGAGTTCTGCCAGTTCTGCGGCGTTGACTTGCAGGTCGTTTCCGCGTAAATAAACCTCGCGTTTGAATTCTCCAGAAGGGAGACAATCATGAGACAGATTCTGTGCGCTGTAATCTTGGTCTGTGCCGTGGCGACCCTGGCCGCGGGGCAGACGGTGGCGAAGAAGTCCGCCCCGTTGGCCAAGCCGGCCGCAACTGCTGACGCGCAGCAGATCTTGAAAGACAGGTTCCGCGAGTACACCGAAGCGCTGACCAAGCGCGATCTGGCGGCGCTGGACAAGATCTGGGCCGATGGCTACACCTTCACCAACGGTCGTGGCGAATTCCTTACCAAGAAGGACCGCATGGAGAACATCAAGAGCGGCGCGACCCAATTTGACTCCATCAGCCGCGAGAACGAAGAGATCCGCGTTTTCGGGAACACGGCCGTTGTCACTGGCCGTGTTGTGCTGAAGGTCATCTATAGCGGCAAGGAAAGCAGCGGGCCATACCGTTTCATCAACGTCTGGGTGAAGATACAGGGGCGCTGGCAGATGGTGGCCAACCAGATCACGCCTATCGCGCAATAGCGAGAGACAATTGTTGGTCGCGGCGGCGCCTCTGGCCGGCCGGTCTGGACCACGGGGCGGGAGTACCACGATCGAACGTGTGACCGGACCGCGGTTCGGGTACCCTGTTATTTCAACCCTTCTACCAAATACAAGTCGCACAGCGGGCGGCCTACCTGGTAGGCGTACGCCCGCGCATCAGGTGTGAAGAGGATGTAGGACCGTTCCGCCCCGGAGGTATCTGTGGACGTCACGACTCTCAACGGTTCCTTGCGCGCGGTCGAAAGATCGAGCCGAAACACGTGAAACGGCATTTCGCCCCGGCGATAGACGTAAAGCGAGCGGCCATCGGCACTCCAGCCCGCCACGTCGTCGTCATCGTTCAGACCAGCAACCGGGTGCAGGCCCATTCCCTGCATGGCTTGAAGATACTTCTTCCCCTTGGCGTCCGAAGCCAGGAGCGATCTACCATCCGGAGAGATCATCAGCGCCGTGACTCCCTCGTTCGTTAGCGGGCGCAGGGTGCCGCCCTCGAGATCGTAGAAGTAACTGCGCCAGGTGTGCCCCGGCTCTCTCCCGGAGAACAGGAACTGCTTGCCGTCCGGCGACCACTTCAACGGCCTGTCAAACGTCTCTATCCTGGAGATGTCGAGGCGCCTGGACTCTCCCGCGCCTGTCGGGAGGAGCACGAGTTGCGACGGCGTGTACAGCAGCGCGAGCACCCATTTTCCATCCGGCGACAGCGCACACCCGTCACCGTCGCCGAGGTTTACCGCGGGGGAGCCATCCGTCTTGCGCAGGTAGGTGGAATAGTTCGTCCCCGCACCCATGACGAGATTCGTGAACAGGATGGCCTTTCCGTCGGGAGAGAGGTCGCGCAGAGCGACCCCGTCGAACCAGGACAGGTCGCGCTCTCGCGACGAACCCGGCGACAGCCCGAACATCTCGGAGCGAAAAGAGTCGCGCGCCATCAGCGCACGTCCGTCGCGGGCGACATCGTGTATCGTCAGGAAACCGGGTGCGCTCGCGATCGGCCGTATCCGCCCGGCGAGCGTCACGGCACGAAGTGTTTCGAATTCATCAGCATTGGCAGCCGTGAACCACACCTCATTCCCGTCCGGCGACCAGGCCAGTCCTTCTTCGCCGTTCCACTCACGCGTCAGCGTCTTCTTCTCGCCCTGGCGGTTGACGACCGCGACCCACCCGCGGTTGTCGTACTTGATCTGGTGATCCATGAAGGCCACCAGGTCGCCTTTTGGCGAGACGCGCGGGTGACTGATGTACCCGCTCGTTTCGTAAAGCACGCGGCCTATCGGGTATTCCAGCCGGTTGCGTCCTTCCGCCCAGCGCACCACGGCGAGCTGGGCGCCGTCGGGGGACCAGTCTGCCTCCTGCACGTCTTCGAGGATTTCCCGCGGCGTGCCGCCGGTGATCGGTACCCTCGCCAGCCTGCCGCGGCTGATGCGTTGGCCGAGATAATGCGGATGGAGCTGGACGGCCATCTCGCCCATCGACGAAACAGCGAGCACGTCCGCGTCCGCCAAGCCGATCGGACGCGACTCGTTCGCGCCTGCGCGCATCGAAAATATCTCGAGAGGGCTTCCGTCCCACGCGGCGCTATAGACGAACGTCTGTCCATCCTGGGCGAATCTTGCGTTCACCACGTCGCCGCGACGAAAAGTCAGCGCCCGGTAAAAAGGGGGAGAGACCGTCGGCTTCCCACGGCCGGCGAACCAGCCGCCGGCAAAGAGCGCTGCCGCGAGGAGCGGCGCGGCAATGGCCACGGCCGCCCGCATTCGACGTGTTCTGGGAACGGCTGCAGCGGGCAAAGCCGCCGGGATCTGCCCGGACAGGACCGAAACACTCTCCAGGTTGAATGCAAGGTCATGCGCGGACTGAAAACGCTCTGCCGGATTCTTCTCGATGCAGTGGGCGACAACGCCCCGCAGCGCCGGAGACAGCTCGCTGTTCATGGTCAGAAGATCCGGAGGGTCTTCCTTCAAAATCGCGCTGATCGTGTCGGCCGTGGATTCCCCCTGGAACGGGCGCTGTCCCGCGAGCATCTCATAAAGCACGACGCCGAATGAAAAGATGTCGGTGCGATGGTCCGTGGGAGCGCCGCGCAATTGTTCTGGGGACATATACCCCACGGTGCCCATCACGGTGCCGGGAACCGTGTCGGTCGTCCGTGCCAGCATGTCGGCCTGCGCTTCACCCGAGCCCCCGCGCTCGCTCAACTTGGCCAGTCCGAAGTCGAGGATCTTCAGCCGGCCATCGCTGGTGACGAAGATGTTCTCCGGCTTCAGGTCTCGATGGACGATTCCCTTTTCGTGCGCGGCCGCCAGAGCGTGCGCGATCTGCCGCGCGTAGTCCAGCGCTTTCCGTTGGGGAATGCGCCCGGCACTGAGCGGCACCCGTAGCGTCTCTCCCTCGAGCAGTTCGGACACTACATAGGGCGCGCCCTCGTGTGTCTGCACGTCATAAATGGAATGGATGTTCGGATGGTTCAGAGCGCCTGCGGCTCGAGCCTCTTGCTCGAAGCGAAGCAGACACTCCGGGTCCGCGGAGCGGGCAGATCGAAGGACTTTTATGGCAACGTCACGGCCGAGAGTAGGATCGTGAGCCCGATAAACCTCGCCCATTCCGCCCGCGCCCAGCAGCGAGCGGATTTCGTATCGGCCGAGCCGCATGTTGGGCGGATAGGAACCAGCGCCAGTTTCGCCTCCCCGGGCGCCGATCTGGGTCCGTCCCTGGTTCCTATATTGATCCATTGTGCGAAGCTCGACCACCGCTTGCGCGATTATACATCCGGAACCTGCCGCAAGCGCGAGATTTGCAGACTCCCTCGACGCTGCTCCCCGCGGTAAAGACTATTGGAGACAGTTACGTGCAGGCGAAGTAGAATCTGCTTCTTTCGGGTCAGTGAGGAGTGCCATGTTTTCAGCCAAAGATTTTAGGCGCCACTGTGTGCTGCTGGGGTTGTGCGCGGCAGTCAGTCTGACTGCTGCACGTGCTGCGGCCCAGAGTCCATCTTCCGGCGCTTCGGACCCAGGCGCCGAAGAAGCCGCAACGGCGCATCAAACTGCGCCGGTCGTCGTGGATGGCGTGACATTGTTTCGTGTGACGGGCGTATCGGCGTATCCAGCGGAGAAACGTGCGCAAGCGATTGCGGATAACATTCGAGCTGTGGCCGCTAACCGTGCCTACGCGCTGCAGGCACTCAGATTGGAGGAAGAGCCGATCGGAACGCGTATCCTGGCCGGCAGCCAGCTCATCATGATCGTCATTGATGCCGACGCCCGCCTCGAGGGTGTGCGCCGGCCAGTCCTAGCCCAGGCTTGCTTGTCACGAATCGGAGAAGCGGTCACGGACTTCCGGCGCGACCGTGAGCCGAAGCTTCTGATCAGGCATGGTCTCTATACGATTGCTGCGACGTTGGCGCTCATCTTCGGCCTATGGGTCGCGCACCGAGTCGTCAGAAGGGGCCGCTCCGCGCTGGAGAGGCGCTACAAGGAGAAGATCCACGGAGTCCAGATTCAATCATTCCATCTTATCCAGGCCGAGCATTTATGGCTGCTGCTGACTGGAGCGCTTGGCCTGCTCTGGGCAGTCATTGCCTTGACGGTCACCTACCTGGATGTGCATTACGTTTTGATTCTGTTCCCCTGGACGCGGGGGTTGGCAAACAGCCTGTTTGCCATTCTGGTGAATCCCTTGATCACCATCGGAGCGGCCTTCCTGAACGCGGTCCCCAACCTCATCTTCCTGGCAATTCTGGTTCTGGTCACCTGGTATGCGTTGAAGCTGATTCGTCTTTTCTTTGTCGGGATTGACACAGGAGCAATCACCTTTTCCGGGTTCGATGCCGCGTGGGCGACGCCAACCTATCGCCTGGTCCGGGTTGCCGTAGTCGCCCTCGCGCTGGTGGCCGCTTATCCCTACATCCCCGGCTCGGAATCGCAGGCTTTCAAAGGCATCTCCTTGCTGATCGGCGTGGTTTTCTCCCTGGGATCGACCTCGCTGATTGGAAACATGATCTCCGGGTATAGCATGGCGTACCGCCGTGTCTTCAAGGTGGGCGACCGGGTCAAGATCGGCGACCACATCGGGGATGTGGAGGAGACAAAGTTGATGGTGACGTACCTGCGCACCATCAAGAATGAACTGGTCGCGGTGCCAAATTCAGTGATCGTCAACTCAGATGTCGTGAACTACAGTACGCTGGCGCAAAGGGAGGGGCTGATTCTCCATACCACGGTTGGAATCGGGTATGAGACATCCTGGCGGCAGGTGGAGGCCATGCTGATCCGCGCGGCAGAACTCACGCCAGGGTTCCTGCGCGAACCTAAACCGTTTGTCCTGCAAAAGGAACTTGGGGACTTTGCGGTCACATACGAGATCAATGCTTACTGCAACGAACCCCGCGCCATGAATCAGCTGTATACGGCGCTGCACGCGAATATCCTTGATGTTTTCAACGAATACGGCGTGCAGATCATGACGCCGGCCTACGAGGGTGATCCGAAGGAGGCCAAGATCGTACCGAAAGACCAATGGTACTCGGCGCCCGCTCGCCTGCCGGATGACGAGAACGCCGGCGGCCCAAAGGAAGAAGCGGCTCGCAGGTTGCAGGACACCTCGAGATCCACCAGGACGGATGACGGCCTTCCAAAGAAGGCAGGCTAAGGGCCCGTCAGGAAATAAGGTGTGCATTTTGGCGCGAGCGCCGGGCGGGCAGATGCAAGGCGCCGCGACGCAGGCGATGTGGTGGCATCGTCGAGGAGCGGCAACGCCGCAGATGCCCGCCCGCCGCCGCGCCCCTCCGGGCTGCGGCCCGCAGGCCAGCAGCAAAATGTACACCTTATTTCCTGACGGGCCCTAAGTGAGGTCGATACGTGAGTAGCAAACCCGCGTGGCGCTCGACCAAGCGTCCCCGAAGCTTGCGCTAGCACTCACAACCTCGGAATCGGTCGGTCAGTTGGCGAGTCGTCAGCAACTCGGAAGCTATGCCGTTGCTGGCAAACAATCGTCATTACACGTACTGCATGTCACCCTGCACCGCGGCGACCACGCGCGGCACGAGATCGCACGGCTGCTTGAGCGGCACGTCGATCGTGGAGAACGCGTTCTCGACCGCGTTGCGGCGGCCGGCCAGGCGGTTGTAGAGCCCCGCCGTCTTGACGGCCACCGCCGTGACGGCAGTCACGATGAGGGCGATCGGCCACGACATGCGCTACTCGACGAACGTCACCTTCCCCGTCTTGACGTCGAGCATCGCGCCGACGATCTTGATCTCGCCCTTGTCGGCCATCCCGCGCAGCAAGGAGCTCTTGTCCCGGATCCGCTTCACCGCCAGCGTGACGTTCATGTCGGCCACGCGCTGCACGAACGCGTAGTTCTTGCTGTTGCGCGGCGAGCCGTCGTTGGGCACCGCGTCGATCGCAGGCTTGATGCTGGCCAGCGTGGCGGGAAGGAGATCGCCGAGCTTCACGTTGTCGCACGCGCCCTTGACGGCGCCGCAGTCGGAATGTCCGAGCACGACGATCACCCTGGCGCCCACGGCCCCGGAGCCGTACTCGAGGCTCCCGATGATGTCGTCGTTCGCGAAGTTGCCGGCGATGCGAGGCGAGAACACGTCGCCGATGCCCTGGTCGAAAATCAACTCCGGTGCGGCGCGCGAATCCATGCAGCTGACGACGGTAGCAAACGGGAATTGTCCGGTGCCGGTCGCCTTCACCTGTTTCGTCAAGTCCCGCTTCTTCATAGTTCCGCTGACAAACCGTTCGTTGCCGTCCCTCAGCATCTGCAGTGCCATCTGAGGCGTGATGGCGGCCTGGGTTTCCTTCGTCTGAGCGATCGCGGCGACGACGTGCGGTTTGGCCGGTGCTTTCGACGGTGCGGGTTGCTGCGCCGACGCCGCGACAAACAGCATGAGCACCAGCGGCGGGAACCCAACCAGAGCCTTCATTCGCATGTCTCGCTCCCTTCAAATGGGCGGAACGCGCTCCGCTGTCAAAACGGCCCTCATTCTAAGCGAAGCCATTGACAATTCATAAGGAATTCACAAAGTAGCGTCAGTGCTCGCGCCGACCGACCGTCACGACGAGATCTCTGGCGATCCACTCGCGATCGCCGGCCGGAAAGTCCAGCGCGACGTTCGTCCACGCGCCGTCGCGTCCGGCAAGCCCGCCGCCCTCGATAGCTGTGCTCCGGAACGGCGCGGGAAGGGTGCACAGATTTGCTGCACCGGCAGCATCTTCCCGGTGTAGAATCCCCACCCAGTGATGATGGATCGCTAAGTTCCACGACTCTGGTGTCGCGCGCGCTGCCGTTCCCAGCGCCTTGACTGCGTACAATGGAAGGCTCATGGCATCCCTGATCGAAGCGATCGAGATCAAGCGGAAGATGTTCTTCGAGCACGAAGGTGCTCCGTACTACTGCATCGAGATCGACGTGTCCAAGCCGACCGCCCGCGGGGGCCAGACGCTTGTCCGCATCAAGATGCGGAACCTGCTCACCGGCGCCGTCTTCGACAAAACGTTCAAGGCGGGGGAGAAGTTCAAGGAGCCCGACCTCGTCAGCGCGCCGGCGTCGTATCTCTATGCCGACGGCGACGGCTTTCACTTCATGGACCAGAACAGCTTCGAGACCCTCACCCTCGGCGCGTCGGTCGTGGGCGACGCCAAGGACCTGCTCGTTGACAACCTCAACGTCCTCATCCAGAAGTTCAACGGGAACCCTATCGCTCTCCAACTGCCACCGCACGTCGAGCTGACCGTGACGTCCACCGAGATGGGTAACAAAGGCGACACCGCTACCGGCGGCGCCACCAAGGTCGCCGTGCTCGAGACGGGCATCGAGATCCGCGTTCCGCTCTTCATCAAGGAAGGCGACCGGGTGAAAGTCCACACGGAGACACGGGACTTCGCCGGCAGAGCCTAGGAAGCGTAGGAGGTGTTCCGGAGTAAATCCGCTCGGGTTTGGCAGGTCGAGGACCTGTCTGGGGAGCGTACCATTGCGGTGTTCCAGAATTCCAATCCTCATCTCGCGCGAAAGGATCTGTCCCTCAATGCCCTCCTTGAAGAGTACCGTTCACCTGGCCGTCGCTTTCTCGATCTACATTACCTTGCCCCTGGGTGCTCAATCCAAAAGCTCCGCAGGTTCCGCCCAGAATCCGGGCGCCGACAAAGCGCGCATTCATCGCATCGAGGCGAGCGTCGTCGATATGCCCATTGGTGGGGACGAACTACCGCTGCGGCTCGACCTACAGAAGTTGATGCAGCTCTACAAAGTGCCTGGGCTAAGCATTGCGGTCATCGACAACTTCCAGATCGTTTGGACCAAGGCCTATGGCGTTATCGAGGGAGGATCGGCCACGCCCGTCACTTCCAGGACGCTATTCCAGGCTGGCTCGATCAGCAAGCCGGTGGCGGCGACCGGCGCGCTCTACCTGGTGGAACAGGGCAAGCTCTCGCTCGACGAGAATGTTAACCAGAAGCTCAAGACGTGGAAAGTTCCGGAAAACGAATTTACGAAGAACGAAAAGGTGACGCTGCGCCGGTTGATGTCACACAGTGCAGGGCTTACCGTCCACGGATTTCCCGGGTACGACGTAAACGACCCAATGCCGACGCTGGTGCAGATTTTCAATGGCGAGACGCCGGCCAACACGGCATCCATCCGGGTGGATTTGGTTCCGGGAACACAGGTGCGCTATTCGGGTGGCGGCGTCACGATCGAGCAGCAGCTCATGATGGACGTGACCGGCAAGCCGTTCCCGGCTCTCATGCGCGAGATCGTGCTCGACAAGATTGGCATGACGGACAGCAGCTATGAGCAGCCGCTGCGTCCAGCCCAAGCTGCCATGACGGCCAGCGGGACCTATCCAGACGGCAAGGTGGTCCATGGACGATGGCACATCTATCCGGAGATGGCAGCGGCGGGGTTGTGGACCACGCCCACGGACCTGGGCAAGTTCGCGATTGAAATTGCGCTGTCAAAACATGGCAAGTCGAACCGTGTGCTTTCCGAGGAGATGACACGCCAAATGTTGACGCCGGCTTTGGACGAGGCTGGTCTCGGCTTCTTCCTGGATAAGGACAATCCCGGGCAGTTCAGCCACAACGGAGCCGACGAAGGCTTTCAAGCGCTCCTCACCATGAATGCCGAGTCGGGCAAGGGTGTAGCGATCATGGCGAACTCGGATATGGGGATCGCCGTCGGGGACTTCCTGTTGCAGAGTGTCGCGAAGGAGTACGGCTGGAACTACAGATCTCCGGCGCAGGGAGCGTTTCAGATGCTGGTGCTGACCGTAAGGCTCCAAGGCGCCCAAGCCGCGCTGCAGCGGTACGCGGAATTCAAGAAATCCGGATCAGCCAAGTATAAGGTTGAGGAAGGAACGCTCAATGGCCTGGGCTATATTCTGCTATCCTCCGGCCAGACGCAGGACGCGATCGCCGTCTTCCGGCGCAATGTGCATGAATATCCGAAGTCGGCCAACGTTTACGACAGTCTGGGTGAGGCCTACATGAAAGCGGGGAAGAAGGACCTGGCTATTCAGAATTATGAAACGTCGCTGCAGCTCAATCCGAAGAACCAGAACGCGATGGACATGTTAAAGAAGTTGAAGGAGATGAAGTGAGATCGAGCCTGCAGCAACGACGCTCCAAAGTTTGCCGTACGTACGATCCAGTGCGGATCAGAATCGACCTTCAGGATTCTTGATGATATAGCCCTTCTCACGACGAATCCTCGACGGGCGGCCAGGGGACACTACCACACCAGCGTGCCACCGTGCGCCCCAAAATGTACAAACTCCAGTGGGTGTGGGCCTCGATGCAGGCGGAAGTAATCACAAGCAGGGAAAGCCGATAGTTTCTCCCGGATTCGCCGTCGGCAGGCCAAGTCGAGCGAAACCCTATTTGCCTTCGTTCCTGAACACCTTGCCGTCTTTCATCACAAACGTCACATCTCCAAGCATTTTGATGTCGCGCAGGGGATCGCCGTTCACGGCAATGATGTCGGCGTATGCGCCGGGAGCAATCACGCCGATCTGTCCTTCCATGTCGAGCATTTCGGCGGCGCGCGAGCTAGCGCTCCGGATCGTATCCATAGGGGACATGCCGAACTCGGTCATGCGGGGAAACTCCTGCGCCATTGGTTCCGTCCAGGGGATGCCGCCCATATCGGTGCCAAAAACGATCTTCACCCCGGCCTTCACGGCCTTCTGGAGAGAAACTCCATGCTCCGCGACCCGCTTGCGGTCGCGCTGTCCGTTGGGGGTACCGGCTGGCGCCCAATCGTGATAGTAGGCCGCGAGCGTAGGGCAGTACCACGTGCCCTGCTTCACCATCTGCGCGATTTGGGCATCGGTGATTTCCAGTCCATGCTCGATGGAATCACAACCGCCATCCAGCGCGCGTTGCAAACCGATGCCATTGTAGGCGTGACAGGCTACTTTTTTGCCCCAGCCGTGAGTTTCGTCCACGATTGCCTTGAGTTCTTCCATGGTAAGTGTCGGCTGTGAGACAAGCTCCCCATTCTTGCCGACCCAGGAACGGTGGGTCATATAGACCTTGATCCAGTCGGCGCCGTGATCAAGCTGCTCGCGGGTCGCCTTGCGCGCCGCGACCGGCCCGTCAATGATCTGTGCGCCCTTGGGCATGTCGAGTTCCGGCGCGTAGCCCTCCAGATTGTAGCCACCGGTACTGGAAATGGCGCGAGTGGAGACAATCAGACGCGGCCCGGGAATGTAGCCGCCTTCGATCGCCATCTTGATGCCGACGTCGCCATAACCGGCGCCTTCGGTCTCCACGTCGCGCAGCGTGGTAAAGCCCTGCTCCAGTGCGCGGCGAACCGCTACCGTGGCTCGCGCCGCCCGCAATGCCAGCGGATATTTCAGGATGTTTGCATCGTAGCCCCCCTGCGCCGGCTCTTCTCCCTGGAGGAAGATGTGAGTGTGGGAATCAATCAGGCCGGGTAGCACCGTGCTGCGAGAAAGGTCAATGATAATCGCGCCCATCGGACTTTTTGCATTAGCAGCGTCAGAGATGCTTTCGATGCGGTTGCCCCGAATCACGATTACCTGGTCACGGCGAGGCCGGTCGGACTTGCCGTCGATGAGCGCGCCCGCGCGGATGACAGTCACCGGAACTTGGGAAAGAGCTAATACGGCGAGCGTAAACGTAACGATCAGACAGAGCAGATAGCGCATGTCCACCTCTTCGGGTCGGGGTGGACATGATACATCATGGCAGTCGAATTTTGCCCCGATTCCCTCGGACATCCGGCTGTCTCGCAAAATCGGCGGGGACAGTTGATCTCCGCTTGTTCCACCTATCCACTCAATCGTGGACTCGCGGATCCGGCCGTCGTATCATTGGCGGCGCAGCGGGAGTTCGTGATGCCGCTCGCCGCCTATTCCGGAGCGGTACATGATGCGCACACCTGAAGGGCAGCCACTGGTCACGCAGCGGCAGATGAGCCAGCTCGCGGCCGTGCTCGGGAGCAAAGCCTCGAGCGGGCAGCAGTTCGACGCGTGGGATGCCGCATACGGACCGATCGGCGAGGACGGCTATCCGAAACGACTTTGGGATCGCCGAACCGGGACGATCGACAAAAGCGTCGCCGCGTACTGGAGCGACAGTGGCTACGACCTCACTTACTACCTCAAGATCCACTGGGCGAAGATCGGCACCTCACGCGCGGGGAAGATGCACGTTTATGTCGGCGACATGGACAACCACTATCTCAACCTCGCCGTATACTTGATGGAGCAGGAAGTGTCGAAGCTGAAGAACCCGGAGGCGAACTTTACCTTTGAGTATGGCCGGCCGATGAAGCCGCACGGCTGGCAGCCGATGACCAACGCCGAGCTGGTGCGGATGATGGAGCGGTTCCGCGCTGAGCATCGGGTCCAGCCGTAGTGGGGGGAAGCTTTCGTGCGCCTGACGACCTGGGAACGGACAGGCAGTGCCGTATACTTGATATGAAACGGGTCATTCCAACCTTCCTGATTAGTTTGAGCCTCGGCACGCCGGCCCCACTTCTTTCTCCGTGGGCTTCGATTCAGGCGGAAGTTAACAGATCACTGAAATCAGAAACATGCAAGGAATCCGGAGCCTGTCTCCAATCCGCAAAGGCGCCACTATCCTCTCATAAACTCACGAGAGTTCGCTTATAACCACTGGGTTAGGTTGGCCTGTCACGAAACCAAGGATCCCGGAAGGGGTCCGGCAGGTGTCTTACACTTGGGGAGAATTTGGATTTCATTTCAGGTCGACTGAAACGCCCGCCTTCTTTCGACGTAGACAAAAGAGAGCCGGAACCCGCGGAGAATCGAACATGCTTATGATCCACCACCATCTGAGAAGCGCTCCGAACCCATTCTGCTTCCTCATCACCTTGATACTCTTGATCGCCGCTCTGGTCGTTCCGGCTAAGGGTCAGGATTCCACGAAAGATCCGCAGCTCGAAAGCGCGAGAAAACCGGATTCCAGAGGACCTGGCAGCCCTACCAATGTCAATCCGTTGACCGGCCTCGGGACCGCCTCGGAGGCTCACTACGCACCTCTGACCGGGAAGCAGCGCTGGCAGTTCTATGTGAAAAGCAATTTCGCCTCGATTGGCGCGTTCACCGGGCCGGTTCTCAATTCCCTGCTAGATCAGATCGGAAATCAACCGCCCGAGTGGGGCCGGGAAGCGTCGGGATACGGACAAAGACTGGCGTCTCGGCTCGGAACCAGCGTCGTGCAGGGCACGGTTCAATCCGCCGGATGTGCCTTGCTGGGACAGGACCCACGATACATCCGGAGTTCGAGCGAGAAAGTTTTGAATCGCAGCCTGCACGCAATCCTCTTCGGGACTATTACCTACAATAAGGAAGGCAAGAAAAGGCCGGCTCTCGCTACGCTGGGCTCTTACTATGCCAGCAGCATGATTACGACTTCGTGGATGCCCGACAGATACACGCCCCTGGGCGACGGAGTTCGCGACGCGAATCGACAAGTCGTCCTCAGTTGCCTTGTCAATGAGATTCAGGAATTCTGGCCCGAACTCAAAAAGCTGTTGCCCCGCAAGATTCACTGAACGGACTTCTCTCTACGAATCCCGGGCACGTTCGTTATTGGAATATCCCGTGGGTTCGCTTCGCACACCCCCCGGCTAAGGGCTCTATCAGGCGCTCGCGAAGTCCGCGGAGTTACAGGGGACCAGGTCCTTTATGAAGTCCAGACGTTGGAGCAGCTTGCCAGTGACTCGCTCGCGCCAACGATTTCTTCTGCTGCTGTTTGGAGTTTCCGCTGCGCTGGCGTTGCTGCTTGCGTGCATCGGAGTTTACGGTGTGCTGGCCTATTTGACCACCCAGCGCGTGCCGGAGATCGGCGACTGGGCGTGGTCGCTTCCGTTGATTTCTCTGCTGTGGTTTTTCCTCCCTTGAGGGGCTCCGATGTCCCAGTATGGATTTGCGGCCAGCCAGGTTAGCCGCAAATTCGAATTCGGAAAAGAGCTTCACATGACAACACTGCGCAACGCATTGAAGACACGCAGGTGCGAAACCTCTATGGATTCGGGATAGCTTCCCTGTTACGCTTGGCGCAAGGTTCACATAGCAATGACCGGCATTCTGTCCGAGATCCGCCATGGATTCAGATTGCTTCGAAACAGCGCAGCCTCTACGGTCGTGGCAGTTCTCTCGCTCGCTGCGGGCATCGGTGCGAACAGCGCGATCTTCAGCGTAGGGAATGCGATGCTGCTCCGGGCTTTGGCTTATCCCGATGCGGACCGCCTGGTCGCACTCCGCTCCGGCAATCCTGCACGAGGTCTGCCGGACGAGCGAACCGCCGTCGCGGACTTGCGTGACTGGCAGACGCAGACGCGGTCTTTCGAAGCGATAGCCGGCTACCGCTGGAGGACGGTCGATCTCACCGGCGCGGATCGCAGCGAACGACTGCGGGGTTTGGCCGTGACACGCGAATTCTTCGATGTGTTCAGAATTCGCTCCATGATCGGACGGACCTTTACCGGACAGGAGCAGAGCGATGGCTCACGCGTGATGGTTCTCGGACGCGGTCTCTGGCGGCGCCGGTTCGGATCCGATCCGGACCTGATCGGAAAGCCGCTGGACGTCAACGTTATCAACCTTAACCACGTCGGCCCGACGCAGCACACGATCGTCGGTATCGTCACGACCGACGTCCACTTCCCTCCCCTCACTGCCGATTTCCAGTTGGGCGCCTCCAGCATCGAGGAGACTGTGGACTTCTGGACGCCCGTGTCATTTTCGACCACGGGCCGCGAAGGGCGCGAACTCGACGTAATCGCGCGGTTGCGGCCAGGAGTCACGGTCGTGCAGGCACAGGCTGAAATGGATACGATCGCGCACGACCTGGCGGACGCCTATCCCGCGTCCAACCGAGGTTGGGGAGTCGCGGTCGTCCCGCTGCGCGACCATGTCCTGGGAAGCACTCGCCGTGCTTTGCTGCTGCTTTCAGTGTGCACGGGTCTGGTGTTGCTGATTGCCTGCGGAAACGTTGCGAACCTGCTGATGGCTCGCGGCATCGCGCGCCGGAAAGAAGTGGCGATTCGCGTGGCACTGGGCGCAGGCCGCTTCCGCATTGCGCGGCAGTTTTTGCTGGAGTCGGCGCTGATCGCGTTGCTGTCGGGAGGAGTCGGCATCCTTCTGACATTTTGGGGAATCGGATTGCTGCTGCCTTTCACGCCACCCGCCATTCCTCTCGCGCGGGGCGTGACCATCGACGCAACCGTTCTGGGTTTCACGCTCCTCGTCAGCTCGATCACAGCCCTGATGACTGGTATCGTGCCGGCGGTCCGGTTGTCGAGGGCCAACCCGGCTGAAATGATAAGGGCTGAGGGAAGGACTGCAAGCCGGGAGCGAAATCGTATTGCCGGTGCCCTGGTGGCTTCAGAGGTCGCAATGACGATCGTTCTTCTGATCGGCACGGGGCTGATGGTGAAAAGTGCCGCTCAGCTGTGGCAGGTCGATCCCGGGTTCGATCCGCACAACCTGCTGACCATGACGATCTCGCTTCCCAACAATAAATTCGACTGGAAGCACAATGTGGTTTTTTCACGGCAAGTGATCGAATCCGTCAAGGCGATGGCGCAGGTGCGGAACGCTGCTGTCATTCAAGGCGTCCCGATGCGTTCCGGCAGCTTCCAGTCCACGCTTGAGATCGAGGGGAAACCCGCTCCGCCTCCGGCCGAACGGCCTGTGACGCGAATTCGGGTCGTAAGCCCCGGCTACTTCCAGGTGATGAAGATTCCGATTCTGTCGGGGCGGGAGTTCAACGAACGCGACGAACTGGGGAAAATCGGAATCCCCCCGTACGTGGTCGTCAGCCGGACGCTGGCGGAGCGTCATTGGCCCGGACAGGATGCGGTCGGCAAAAAGATGCGTACCGCGCCGAATGCGGACTGGTTTGCGATCGTGGGCGTTGCTGGAGATGTAAGATACGCCGGGCTCGACAGGAATCCCGATCCCGAGCTTTATTTTCCGGAGGGACTCTTTCCGCAGGCGGCGATCACGCTCCTGGTCCGGACGGAGGTCGATCCGTCAAGCAAGATATCGGAGATACGAACGCGGATTCACGAAATCGATCAGGAAGCCTTCGTAACTGACATCAAACCGATGTCGAACCTGATGACCGATTCTGTCTCGCCGCGCCGCTTCTCTACGATGCTTCTCATCCTCTTTGCATCGGTCGCGCTGGTCCTGGCGCTGACAGGCATCTACAGCGTCATTTCCTATGCGGTCGTCCAGCGCAGGATCGAGATTGGCATCCGCATGGCCCTCGGAGCCGACCGGAAGAGTGTTGTGGGCCTGATGGTCCGCCACGGCGTGCTGCCGGCGGTCGGCGGCATCGGCCTTGGCCTTGCGGGCGCATTCATGGTGACCCGTTTTTTTTCCGCCATGTTGTTCGAAGTGCGCCCGCTGGATACAGGGACGTGGATCGTAGTTTCACTGTTGATGCTCGCCGTGTCTGCTCTTGCCAGTTACATCCCGGCGCGCAAGGCCAGTGCTGTCGATCCCAGCGTCGCACTCCGGGCGGAATAGGAACCATCCCGACACTGGAACCGCGCCAGTTGGTACCTTTCCGTGGCGAGCGCGATAAGCGCCCGCAGGATGTCGCCTCGTGAACCTGTCCAACCCGGCAACGTCCACTCCTCGGTTCCACCACCCGGGATCTTGAGGCCCTTGAATCGGATCATTCGGTCATCGAAGTAGGAGCAGGCGTCGATGTGCCGCAGCGCCCGGAGTCCGTGCCCCGAGATGTCAATCGTGTAGGAGCGATCGGGATTGAAGCGCGGCGCCTGCTCCGGATGGGGGTCCCGCTCGAACACCGTCGTCCGGATGCCGCGGCGCGCGAGCGCGATCGCCACAACCAATGCAGCAGGACCGCAACCTACGATCGCGATGTCCGCTGCCCCTTCCGTCTTTCGTGCCGGGATTGCCGATGGGTCCATGACGTCTCCTTGACTAGCTAGCTCTTGCTTATCGGGTTGTTTCACCAGGCCACTACATGTTGGGGTCGGCCTCCTCAGCCGACTTCCGCGGCTGCTCGGCTTATTGCGGCGTAGGATGTCGGCTTACAGACACTTCCAAGGCCGAGTAGGGTTTGGAAGGCAGCCATAGGCTTTTTTCTACGGTTGTGACGAAAAACGAATTCGTCTAGGTAGACCTGGAGGTGGCGGCGACTTACGCCATGATGAGTACCGACGAGCCACGCTTGTAGGTTGCCGATGGCGCGATCAGCTAGCGGAACGGCCGACGGGGCACCCTTACGAAGATCGATTCGTAGAGGCTGGATGCGAGGAACATGCTTGAAACCAGCCTCGACTAGACCGTCGAAGCTCTTTAGGCCGTCGGTATAGATTATCGAGCCGGGAGTAACGTTTCTCTGGATGAAGCTGTTCATCGTTTTCTTCGTGAAATCTGGAATTACCTCCATCCGAATGCGACCAGAAGCTTTGCCCCGTTTCTCGACTGCCACCACTACCAGAGCTGCTTTTCTTCCTTTGAGTTGACGGCTGCCACGAAGGCCCGCTTGCGTGCCGCCGACCCAGGTTTCATCGATCTCCACGTCGCCATGAAGTGGCTCGCGGGCCAAGTTGACCATAGCCCGCCGAAGTTTGTGAAGCATCATCCACGCAGTTTCGTAACAACGAATACCAAGCTGCCGCTGGAGCAGAAGCGCCGAGACGCCGCGTTTGTCGGTTGTCATCAGGTACGCTGCCCAGAACCAGAGGGTGAGTGGAGTTTTGGTATTGTGAAGGATCGTCCCTGAAGTGAGAGAGGTCTGATGGCTGCATGCGACACATTTCCAGCGCCCCAGGTTGCCTAGGGCATAGGCGCGCGGATTCCCGCATCGCGGGCACTTGTATCCCTCCGGCCACCGGCATCGTGACAAATACTCATGACATGCGTCGTCAGTCGCGAACAGAAGTTGAAACTGGCGCAAAGTCTGGGGGAAGGGCACGGCGGTCATACCTGCCTAATACTACATATAGTGGCCTGGTGAAACAACCCGATAAGCAAGAGCTAGCTAGTTTCTGGCGCGAAACTAGCCCCGCAGGGGCGACTCAGGAAAGCCCAGGGCGCAAGCCCTGGGAACAAGCACAGTAACAAGGGAAGCCCCGAAGGGGCGATGCAGTTGGTCCCGGTACCAAAG
>QHZE01000118.1 GCA_003225335.1 Acidobacteriota bacterium | reverse complement strand
AGCAGAGCCTGGCCGATTTGCTGGATCGAATTTATGACGCAGCAGGAGTCCTCCGCCCCCTGCGTGTCCTTGGGGAGGATGGAAGCCGGCCGGGAGATGTCGAGGCTCGCTATGTTTCGGGCGGCGCCGGAAGACTCCTTTATATTGTGAATTTCAATGACAGGCCGGTAAACGTGCGCATCGAATTGGACGGGCGCCCGGCGCACGGACTATTCGAACTGAGAAAGCAGCTGAAACTGGCAGATGAAAGGACCGTCGTCCCCGCTGGAGAGACTTTGATTTTCAGATTCGATTGAGGAAGATTTTCTCGGTGTCTCCGCGTCTCCTATAATACTAAGGCGAAAATCCTTTGCTGGCAGGAAAGGATTTTCTTCGCGCTCTTGGCGCTCTTCGCGGCTTCGCGGTGAATCCTGGGCTGGACTTTCACCGCGAAGGCGCGAAGCACGCGAAGAAAACGCGAAGGACTTTAGTTGGCTTCCCACAACTCGTCGGGCAATCTCAAATTCCAAACCTTCTTGAATTTACGGGCATTGACGTGATCGGAATGAGGGATTAGAATCGCTTCCATCGCCTTCCACAGAGACGGGTCTCTGAATCTAGCGGGCGGCCGGAGGAGTCCATGATCAAACTCGATGCCGAAAAGCCGGTGCACTTCTGCGATGGCATGAAGCGGCGCGACTTCCTTCACGCCTGCTCCCTGGCCTTCCTCGGGCTGGGTCTTCCGGATTGGGTGACGTTAAAGGCGCTGGGGGCTGTCCCGGAAGAAAAGGACATGAACTGCATCATGCTCTTTCTTGTGGGCGGGCCCAGCCAGGTTGACACTTTCGACATGAAGCCCAACGCGCCTGCCGAGATCCGCGGTCCTTACCGGCCGATCAAGACCAGCGCGGACGGCATCCAGATCTGCGAGGTCTTCCCCCGGACCGCACGGCATGCCGATAAATTCTCGCTCGTCCGTTCCGTTTACCACACCGCCGCCGGAGTGCACGACACGGGTCATCAAATGATGCAAACCGGGCGCCTGTTCCAGGGCGGCATCGAGTATCCGCACATAGGCTGCGTGCTGGGCAAGCTGCGCGGCCCGAAGGGAGACGTCCCCCCTCACGTGCTGCTTCCCCGCCCCATAGGCAACACGGGCGGCAATATGCCGCACGGGCAGAACGCTGGATTTCTGGGAAAGATGTACGATCCCTTTGTATTGAATGCCGATCCCTCGGACCCGAACTTCACGGTGCCGGACCTGCTGCCGCCCGATTACATCACTTCACTCCGCGTGGATCGAAGGAAGTCGCTGCGCGAAATGGTGGATTCCTCGGTGAAAAGCCTGGACGCCAGTCAGGATGCCCGGCTGCTGAACGCGACGTTCCATCAGGCCTACACGCTCATGTCTTCGGCCAAGGCTCGCGAAGCCTTTTCGATCAAGGACGAGTCCGGGAAAACCCGGGAGCGATACGGGATGAACCGCTTTGGCCAATCCTGCCTGCTGGCGCGGCGTCTGATCGAACGCGGCGTTCGTTTCGTAACGGTAAATATGTTCGAGACCGTCTTCAACGAGATCACCTGGGATATTCACGGCTCGAAGCCTTTCAGCCCCATCTCGTGCTACCGCGACCTGATCGGCCCGATGTTCGACAACGCCTACGCTTCGCTCCTGGAAGACTTAAAGGAACGCGGTCTCTTGCAAAAAACGATCGTGCTGGCGATGGGCGAGTTCGGGCGCACTCCCAAGATCAATCCTGCAGGGGGGCGGGATCACTGGCCTCAGGCCTGGACGATCCTCATGGGCGGAGGTCCTATCCAGGGAGGACGCGTTGTCGGATCGACTGACGAGATCGGCGCCTACCCGGTGGACCGCCCGACCACCCCGGCGGAGGTGGCGGCCACGGTTTACGAGGCGCTCGGCATCAAACTGGAAATGGAACTGCCGGGACCGCAGGGCCGGCCGATCCGGCTCGTGGACCACGGCGTCGAACCCATTCACGAACTCTTCTGACATTGCATGAATCCTCTTTTCACCACGGAGACACGGAGTACACGGAGATGCACGGAGAACCCCGTTGCCTCTGTGAAACTCCGTGCGGTCTGTGGAGGTCAGAAAAAATGTAGCGCCGGCTTCCAGCCGGCAGACGGCCTTGTTGACACGAAACGAGTTATCCAGGCCCAGATGCCGGCGAGACGCCGGCGCTACCATTTTTTCTCACGACCACGGAGCAGCCAAACCGCAGGCAAAACTACGGTCCACTGTGCTCTTTGGAGTGCGGCAGCTTGCTGCCGCCTTTGTTCCCATGGGGTTGCTCCGGCTCCGAGAAGGCGCAAGCAAGCTTGCGCACTCCAAAAGCGACGCCCCAAGAAGGTTGGAAAAATCCTTGCCAGATTGCAAAGGATTTTCGACTTAGTAGTATGGAGATCTCAGTGAACCTCCGTGTCCTTCGTGTCTCCGTAGTGAAGAAACAACTTACGTATATATGTTCTGTGGTTTTGCTGGTCGCTGGCCTGGTCGGGGCGGCTGACAAAACCAATTCCGCCGCGGCAACGGCGAAAGCCGTGCCGGCGGATCTGGCGCTGCTTCCCGGCTCTGCGGCATTGCAGGGATCGCGGGCGACACAGCAGTTTCTCGTGCAGGCAAAGTTTCCCGACGGACACGAAGAGGACCTGACGCGCGGGGCCTCCTACACCAGCTCGGATCCCAAGGTCGTCATCGTGGATGCTTCGGGAGTGGTGCGCGCCGTAGCGGACGGAGAAGCCGTGATCACGGCTCGCGTGGGCGTCCGGCGCGCTTCTGCGACCGTCAGCGTCCGCGGTTCGCAGAGACCTTACGTCCCCAGCTTCGCGAACCACATCGAGCCTGTTCTGACCAAGGCCGGCTGCAACTCCGGCGCCTGCCACGGGGCCGCCGCAGGAAAGAACGGGTTCAAGCTCACCCTGCGCGGTTACGACCCGGACGTGGACTACCTGGTTCTGACGCGCCAGGCGCTGGGCCGGCGCATCAACAGGATCGAGCCCGCCCGCAGCCTGATTTTGCTCAAGCCGACGCTCACGATTGCCCACGGAGGAGGAAGGCGCTTCGACGTTCAATCCCGCGAGTACGAGATTCTGTCCTCGTGGATTGCCGCCGGCACGCCACCGTCGGCCCCTGAAGAACCTGCGCTGCATCACCTGGAGGTCTTTCCGAAGCACGCAAACCTGGCGCCCGAGGCGGAGCAGCAGATCGTGGTGATCGCGCGCTTCGCCGACGGCCACTCGGAAGACGTCACCCGCTGGACCCTTTACAATTCCAGCGACGCCAACGTGGCTACCGTGAAGGACGCCGGCAGCGTGAAAATGCAGGGCCGCGGCGAGGCGGCCATTTCGGTGTATTACCTCAGCAAAGTCGCGTCCGCGAGCGTGAGCGTCCCCTTCGACCGCCCGGCCGATCCGGCAAGTTACCGCAATTTCAAGATCGAGAACTTTATCGACGAGCTCGCCCTCAAGAAGTGGAAAGACCTCCACATCACACCCGCTCCCCAGGTTACCGACCCCGAGTTCATCCGGCGCGCTTACCTTGACGCGATCGGTACGCTGCCTCGAGCGGACGAAGTGACCCCCTTTCTTGAGGACACCCGCCCGGACAGGCGGGCTCGCCTGGTGGACGAGCTGCTCGAGCGCCCGGAATTCACCGACTACTGGTCTTACAAATGGTCCGACATCCTGCTGGTCTCTACCCGGAAGCTGCCGGCCAAAAGCATGCGCGCCTATTACGAGTTCATTCACGATAGCGTGCGGGAAAACAAGCCCTGGGACCGTTTCGTGCGGGAGATCCTCACCGCTTCGGGCAACAGCTCAGAGAACGGCGCCGTCAACTACTATCTGATACAGAAGAGCCCCATCGACCTGGCGGAAAACACCACGCAGGCCTTTCTCGGCATGCGCCTCACCTGTGCGCGCTGCCACAACCATCCTCTGGAGAAATGGACCCAGAAGGATTACTACGGCTTCGCAAATCTCTTTTCCCGGGTTTCTTTGAAGAATAATCCCGGCGGGGATGTTACGGTTTTTCCGGGCGCATCAGGGGACATCCTTCACCCGCGCCTCCTTGTTCCCATGCTGCCTCGCCCTCTGGACGGGCAGCCGGTGCCGCTCGAGTCGCCCGAGGACCGGCGCGAGGTCCTGGCGCGGTGGCTGACCTCCAAAGAAAATCCTTTCTTCGCGCGCGTCACCGCCAATCGAATCTGGAAGAACTTCATGGGACGCGGCCTGGTGGAGGCCGTGGACGACGTCCGCGCCACAAACCCGGCCTCGAACGAGGAGCTTCTCGCGGCGCTCACGCGGCACTTTGTCGAGACCGGCTTCGACGTCAAGCGCCTGATACGGACGATCATGAGCTCTTCCACCTATCAACTCTCCTCGATGGGCACGGCTCCCGACGACAGGTATTACTCGCACTATATTCCGCGGCGCCTTGGGGCCGAAGTGATCCTGGACGCAATATCCCAGGTGACCGGCGTGCCGCAGAATTTCGACGGCTACCCGCCGGGAAGCCGCGCCCTGCAGCTCCCGGATACGCGGGTCGACAACTATTTTCTGACTGTCTTCGGGCGGCCGGACCGTATCATCCCGTGCGAATGCGAGCGGCAGCAGGACCCGAGCCTGGCGCAGGCGCTGCATCTGATCAACGGCGACACCGTGAATCAGAAAGTCATCGATCTTAGCGGCATCACGGAGTCGTACCTCAAGCTCGGAATGGCCGGGGAGATGATCCTGGATCACCTGTATCTGTCCACACTCAGCCGGCATCCGGCGGCAGAAGAGAAGAAGGAGCTTCTTGCCGCATTCCGGGAGGCGGAAGCGCAGCCCGTGACGGCCACGCGCAATCCAAAGCGGGAATTCATCGAGGACCTGGTATGGGCCGTGATCTCCGGCCGCGAGTTCCTTTTCAATCATTAGAGTCACTGGGAGCTCAAGCATCCTTTCTTCACCACAAAAACACGAAGGACACAAAGAGCCACCATCTTCGTGCCTTTGTGTCTTTGTGGTGAGATTCCTTTGGTTACGGCCGCTCCGTGGTGAAAGCGGGTTATGAATCGATTCATCGTTCTTGCAGGATTCGCCACGCTCTGCGCCGTCGTGCGAGCCGGGGCGCCTCAAGGCGGAGACCCTGCCAGGGCGTATGCCATACTGCAGGCCAACTGCCTGGCCTGTCATGATGCGAAGCTGCGCGCGGGCAAACTGCTGATGGAAACCACGGCAGACCTGCTCAAAGGCGGCGCGCACGGTCCGGCCGTCGTTCCGGGAAAAAGCGCCGAGAGCCGCCTGATCCAGATGGTGCGGGGCGAGATCCAGCCGAGGATGCCGCTTCAAGGCGAGCTAAAACCGGAGGAGATCGAGATCCTCCGGCAGTGGGTTGATGCGGGAGCTCCACCGTGGAACCCGGAGACTGCAGAGCCTGCGCCCCTGAAGATCCCCGACATCAAGCCAAGCGCGCCGGTGCAGCCTCAGGTGAGCAGCCTGGCTTTCAGCCCGGACGGCAAGGCGCTGGCCGCTGCAGGTTATCGACAGGTGCGTATTCTCGAGCCAGGCACCACAAAGACCAAGGCAACCCTTTCCGGACCTACCGACATGGTTCGCGCCGTGACTTTTAGCCCGGATGGAAAACTGATCGCGGCCGCCGGAGGCGGTCCCGCGCGTTACGGCGAAATCGTCTTCTGGGACGCCGGCGGCGGCCAGCAGCTCCGTACGCTGCGGGGACACCGCGATTACATCTACAGTCTTGCCTTCAGCCCCGACGGTAAGATACTCGCCAGCGCCAGTTACGACCGGCTGATCAAGCTCTGGGACGTCGCCTCAGGTTCGGAGCTCAGGACGCTGAAGGAGCATACGGACGCCGTGTTTCCGGTCGCCTTCAGCCCGGATGGGTCCCGGTTAGCCTCGGGCAGCGCCGACCGCACGGTGAAAATCTGGGATGTGGCTTCGGGGAAACGTCTCT
>QHZE01000117.1 GCA_003225335.1 Acidobacteriota bacterium | reverse complement strand
TGAAGTTAACATAACACCTACAACGCAGAAGCGGACGAGAATTCCTACCCAGCCCCCGATAGAACGAGGCAAGGAACGGCAGGAGTCGTGATTTCAATGGAAATTTGAGGTCATTTATTCGCCTGCAGCAACACAGAATTAATTCGCTTTTGGAGACGTTCGAGCACCCGAGACCGCCGCTGCTCAGACGCAGTGGTTCCTCAGTTTCGCTCTCGGCGCTGGACCGGCACTTCTATATAGTACCAGGGGTCACACGCTTGAAGCATCGGATCGATCAAACGGCCGTCTTGGTGGAGGGATACCGCCGCAGGATTGGCGCCAGGATCGCCGTCGAGCCGTCGAGTCGAGACCCAGGTATTGCGTTACCAGTGGTCGTGGTGGTATCACGTCCCGATAATTGTGGGCACGCCGGTGTGGGAGAAACTGGATCGGGAACTCGTGGACATTGAAAAGAACGGCAAGGTGAGAGAGTAGGGAAAATGGACAAAGAGAGAATCATTCTTCCGGATCCGGCGGATATCGCACCGGAGAAGATCGCACCGATCATAGCCCAAATGGCGGCCATTCAGCTACGTCTGGCTATGCGCCTCGTCGCTGAGAGCGGCGAGCGTGCGGAAGCCGATGGCGACAATCTTCTGACGGTGGAGGAAGCCGCTGCGAAGCTAAAATGTTCGGAGGACTGGCTCTACCGACGAGCAAAACGCCTGTCCTTTGCGGTCCGAGTTGGGCGCAACGGTGAGTCCCCTGAAGTTCTTTAGAAAACATCTGGCCGCCGATGACGACATTCCATCGTGTGGCAATATCCACAGTTTGAACAAGTATCGCAGAAAGGAGAGCAAACTTCCGCAGTTCTTCGTCGAAACGGAAAAGTCTGATGGTGATCAGGATGCCCAGCGGCGTTTTCCCATGTCGGGACCAAGATGACACTGACGGCAGCGGCAATGCCGGATCCTAGGTATTGGCGCAGGGCTCGACTATTCCGTTTCCATGAAATCGTCGCTGAAGCCGGACGGTGAAGCGATCATGAAATGGAATCCTTCAGGGCCGCCGCACTTTCGGCTGAGCTGTTTCATGACAGCCCGGATGCGAGCGGGACTGTCGTTTGGACCGGAGACGTAAAAGGGCTTGCCGTTTTCACCAAAGTCGAATTCCTGCACGCAGTCGCTCGAATCGAGGTCGCCGAACAGCGCCTTGGCCGAATGGTAGTCCGGGTCGGGCAAAAAGCCCAGATTCGCCGCGTAGGCGAGTGCTCCTTCGATCAGCTTCCGCAGGCACTCAGGACGCACCTGGACAAAATTCTCACCCACGCGGAATCTTGCCAGGAAATCGCCATAGGCAGCTGCCTGCATAGAGCCGCCGAAGGCACTCTTGATTCCCATGCATCCGGTGTCGACGAGGAATACGGCGACGGCGATGGACTCACCCGACTTGCGGGAGAGTATCACGGTGCCCTGCCTCGTCTTCTGAATGGCATCGGAAATGAGGGCATCGTGGACGGGCCATGTCCGAGCCGAAAGGGGAAATCCAAGAGCCGCCACGGCTCTCCGCGTTACTGAGGCACGCGTGGCTTTAGCCTTCGCACTAGCTTGCGCAGCCTTCCTGGCAAGCTGCCTCTGCCGCTTCCGCTGATTGATCGCCATCTCTCCTCCTCCCAGCGTAACCGGGATTCTACTTCCTTCACGGCGCCGCTTCCTATAGGAACCGCTCCGGAATGCGAGAATCGCCTCCCAGCTTCATGACCGTCAAGACTGCGTCCGCGGCTTGCGCGCCGGCCGCGGATTCGGAGGCCGATCTCCTGCGCTCGCTGCCCCAACGAGTGACTGACTGCGGCATAGATGCCGAGGCATGCCAGCACCACTGCGACCGGAGCGAAATACCCAGACGGTCCGTGTAAAACCGGGCTGCAGCGACCGATCGCCCAAAGGCCTCGGCCGTCCGCATCGTGCAGAGAAACACTTTGGAATTGAGCGCCCGGTTCTTATGCTACAACAACAGCGACGATTTCGGAGGCGGGCCCAGTGTGCGCACGACAACCGTGATCCAACCAAAACCGGGAGCGCGCCGGGAAGAGAATAGACAGGTCTTGGAGCAATATTCCTCCTGGAGCGCGCCGTAGCAGCAGGGATAACCCATCAGCCGATAATTTCGCGGGGAATCGGGCCACTGCAAATTGAATTCGCTTCCCGAACACGCTTTCGCGAGGCCAGAGGAGATGACCCGATCTCGTCCGCTACCCTCGCAGCCGACTTCCCCCTTGTGCGAAAGGATAATAAGCTCTATAGATCAGAGGGCAACCTTTGTTTCGTTTGCCGTGGGCGTTGGCCGATGGGCTCATCAGAGGTAATGGAGTGCGTCTGTATCGAGGGTTGAAGGAAACATGCCGATCCGAACAGCGGCCCGCGGGGCTCGTGGGGGTGTATTTCACGGATTGCCCCTCTAGTGCCGCGCTCTACGCATACGGGAGGCGAGGACAAGTCCTGGTGCTGGATATCCCCGACGATGAAGCCCAACTGCGGGTGCGCAAAGAGCTCTGGCTCAATGACAAAGCGGAGCGCTTGATCGTCCGGGAAAGGTTCGACGACTACATAGTGGGGATCATCCCAGCGAAGGAACTCCGCAGGCGGGCTCGCGCCAGGGCCATCGGCGCGATGCCGGACAGCTCCAAGTCGGATATTCTGAAATGGGCTATCGACGATGCCTTACGCCGAGCTTCAGCTCTCCCGATCCTTTCACTCGGAGGGGATCAAGAAGAACTGGCATCGTTCCAAGCCGAGGCGCGACGCGCACGGGCACGGAAACCAAAGAGCGCGGACTGACCGGCATGGCAAAGCGATACTCGACATCAACCGTGAGATCCGACGGCGGGATCGTGCCGTGGTTGGCCGCAGAAGGACCATTAGCTTATTCGCCGGAGAATCCGCCCGAATCGAATTACTTTTTCCAATACAGCTGGCTCATGCCCAGTGTCTATCGGGACAAGAGGCACTACTATTTCGGAAAGCCCTCGTCCCTGAGTCGGGGAGATTTTGGTTGGGGTATCGAGCCGTTCGTGGACTTCTGGTCCAAGGCACGGGCGGGCGCGGTCGCTCCGATCTATGTCGTGATGGGCGGAAAATGCGACGGCGGATTCGCTGCCCCAATTGCCTGTTATAGGTATCAAACCGGTTGGGACAATCGCGATATGTATCTTCTCATCCAGCACGGGAGCTACCTGGATTTCGATGTGGCCGAGCAGCCTCTCATCAAGGACGGGCTCCTCATGCTCTTTCGCGGCGTCGGCAGGAAACAGAAGTTCTGCTGGCGAACGTTGGAGGATTTATCGCCGAACCAAGACAGAATCCTTCAGCGCTATTTCGACGCGCACGAAAGGGCGTTCTCCGATGCCGAGGTGTCATTTCAAGTCGCCCATGCGTTGGTTTGCCGCTGCGAAACTGGCTTTCTCCAATGCGAGTTGTGCTGGACAGACGTCGCGAGAGAGGTCGGATTAGATCGGGAGCAAGGGCCACTGGCGCGCCTGTTGAAGTCGGTGCCCCGGCAGTCTTTCACGCTCGTTCAAAGGATGGCCGAAGGGAAGTTTGGTCCGAATTACGTGAGGTGCACGACGCCGATCAACAACGTCAGGATCACTTCATTCTTCGCGGGTGAATGCGAGGTGACTGTGATCGACCCGAGGAAGGTTGAGATCAGAACCCAGCGGCTGGGCAAATCGACGTATGCATGCGAGCGAAGAAGCGGAGGTTCGCTCACGTGATTAGCCGAGTCAAACGCCGCCCGTGTCCAAACGACGCGGTGGTCTTCGTGTCTGAACTTGCCGATTACCAGATTCTCGAACAAGGAATTGTACTCCCGGTTGAGTGTCGTCAGCACAACCGTCGTGCGGCTGGGCGCATTCGGATATACGCATTAAAAGGCGTCGAGTCCCCGCCGGGTCGCACGTGAAATCATGTTCGCGATTTACTCGTGAAAGTTCGCCAGGCACAGAGGACGACCGGGATCAGTCCATCGCGATCGACTTCCGACAGTAGCTTGCGGACGATCGGTGAGTTGGGAAGATGAAAAGTCTTCGCTCATTCTCCCCCCCAAGTCCATGGCCCGACCGGAAAGGCGGACGACAGCGAGCCGCGATAGAATGATGGTATGAAAACTATCAATGCCCACGAGACGGAAGGGGTCGTTGATGCAAACGCCAGCGTGCATGTGAGCGAGTTGCCGTTTGCCACAGGTGACCGCGTGAGGATTCTTGTGCTCGGAAACGCTGATCCCAAACTATGGCGTCACACGGCCGACGAGATTGACCGCTCCAAGCAGATCCGTCAGGGACTTAAGGGAACAGTTATACAATACGATCGGCCGGACGAGCCGGTGGGCATCGAAGATTGGGAAATGCTCAACGATGAATCGGAAGGCAAATGATTCTGCCGACGCTACATCTCCTCCCTGCGAGCCCACAAATCCTGCTCGATTCAACGCGATTGAGAGTGGCCCAATTCTCGCGGGATGGGAGCCGGATCTTTTACTCCGATGTTGTTCAAGAAGCCGAAGTGCGATACCGAGACGCCTGGCGGATCAGTCCGGCCGGTGGCGGCGCGCCGACGGCAACCTTGTGGCTTCCGCCGCAGGCGACGGACTCTCGGATGGTCCCCCGATGGAAAGTCCCTCACGTTCCTGGACGGCGTGGACGCAGCTTCGAACGTCCTCGTGCAGCGTCTCAACAGAGGGAAAGCGAACCGGTCACGCGTTTCACCGAGCGTCGGATCATCGGGGGAAAATGGTCTTCTGACGGAAGGCGTCTCCTTCTAAAGCGGCTGCTCGAGCAGGTCGACAGCCTCTGGACCATGACAGCGGATAAAACGGATCCCGTCCGACTTACCGACTTCTTACCGACTTCCGAACCCCGCGAAATTCGTATTATGAAGTGGAAGCCCGACGGGAGTGGAGTCGTTTTTATCTATGGAAGCACAGTCACGGACGCCGTTCTGATTCGCAACTTCCGCCAGGGCGGGTCCGCCGGCACGAGCTGACTTCGATCCGGCGCTCATCGGCTGAGCGTCGGAGGCAAACCCCAATGAGTCGAGCGTTGGAGCCAGGATCCCACATCTCCCACTATCGCGTCGTGGGTCCTCTCGGCGCGGGCGGGATGGGTGAGGTGTATCTCGCCCAGGACCTCAGCCTCGAGCGGAACGTCGCGCTGAAAGTCCTGCCTCCTCACCTGATCCGGAACGAGGAACGGGTCCGGCGATTCGTCCTGGAGGCCAAGTCGGCTTCGTCGCTCAGCCACCCCAACATCGTTACGATCTACGAGATCGGGCAAGACGCCGTTCGCTCGCGTGAGGGGGAAACATCGGCCGAAGCCGCTTCGAGCCCTGTCCACTTCATTTCGATGGAGCTGGTCAGCGGGGAAACGCTGGCCGCGAAAATTCATCACGAGAAGACCGACCTTCGGACGTTGCTCGGCTATCTCGCCCAGGCGGCCGAGGGGCTGGCCAAAGCCCACGCGGCCGGGATCGTCCACCGGGACCTGAAGCCTGGGAACATCATGGTCTCCAAGGACGGCTTTGCGAAGGTGCTGGACTTCGGGCTGGCCAAACTCACGGAACGGCACGTCTCGGATGAGGAGGCCACGAACGCTCCCACCGCGACCGAAGCCCGGACCGGGCAGGGCACCATCATCGGGACCGTCGGCTACATGTCCCCCGAGCAGGTCCAGGCCAAACCGGTGGACCACCGCTCCGACATCTTCTCCTTTGGTAGCATTCTGTATGAAGCGGCCACGCGGCGGCGGCCGTTCATGGCGGACACCAGCGTGGAGACGATGCACAAGATCCTTCGGGAGACGCCGGCGCCGATCGAGGAGATCAACCGCGAAGCGCCGGCGGAGCTGCGCCGACTCATCCGCCGCTGCCTGGCGAAGGACCCCAACCAGCGGCTCGACTCAATGAAGACGCTGGCACTCGAGCTGCGCGAGATCGCGGAGGAGTACGAGTCACTCTCGGCCACGACAACCTCTGCGAGCTCGGCTGCCTCGGTGCTGACCGCCCAGCCCGCCCGCCGCCGGCGCCTAATAGCGGGATTGTTTGCTTTCGCGGCGCTTGCCTTGGCCGGCGCCGGTTTCGGGATCTATGAACTCCTCCGGGACCGGGAAGCCGGGGTGGCGGGGAAGACACCGTTCCAGGCGATGCGGATGACGACTGTGGCGAGCCGGGGCGAGATCATCAGCACCGCTCTGCCAATTGAGTCCTTGATCCCTCTGGTATTGCGCGTAGCTCGCATCGTCCATCCATTTAGCGAGCCAGTACGTCACGAGGGACAAGAAAGAAGCGGCCTACAATGTTCTATTCCAGATCCCAACCCTCGGGGGGACCCCCCGGAGGCGCACCTTCGACGTGGACTCGGCCATCAGCTTCGCCCCGGACGGCAAGAGGGTTTGTTTCCGGAGGGGGGTGCCTCACAAGAGCGAAGCCACTCTGGTCATCCTCGATCTGGAGAGCGAGAAGGAGCGAGTTCTGACCGCCGTCAAGTTTCCGCTGGAATTCACCGCGGGCCCCTGCTGGTCGCCGGACGGGAAGCGCTGCGCCGCAGCCGTGCTGAGCCCCTCAGGAGGTTTCCGAAGCCGGATCGTCACCTACGACGTGGAGAAGGGAACGGAAAACCAGGTCGGATCGCACCCCTGCGAGGTAATCAACAACCTCGCCTGGCTTCCCGACGGGAGCGGCCTCATCCTGGCGAGCAGAGCGATCGATCAATCGCAGCAGATCTGGGTTCTCCCCTACCCGGAGGGACAGGCCCGGAAGATCACCAACGACTTGAATGACTACCAGGAGATGAAAGTCTCCGGTGACGGGACGACTATCGCCGCCGTTCGGGGGACTCGGATCTCAAACCTCTGGATCGCCGCCGCGGACGGGAAAGGGCGCCCGCGCCAGATCACGTACCACTCAAGCACCGAGGACGCCATTTGGGATTTCGATCCGGCGGGGAACAATGCGATTCTCTTCCAGGCCCCCGCCGACCAGTACAGCCGTCTCTGGATGATCGGAACCGACGGGGCCGGCCTTCGCCAGCTCACCTCGGGTCCTTCTCACGCTTTCAATCCCCTATGGCTTCCCGGTGGGGGTCTGATCTATGGACAGGTTGGCGAGGATCGGGTCCCCCATGTCTGGCGCGTGGATCCGGACGGTGCGAACTCACGACGTCTGACCGACGGAACCGGCGAAGTCCCGTTCACTATCTCTCAACCCGACGGGCAGACCGCCCTGATGCTCGAGTTCAGCTCCCCCCGCGAGCTCTGGGCGGTTCCCACCGCGGGCGGCGAGTCGAGGCGGATCGCCCATCCGTACGACGCGTGGTTCGAGGCAGCGCGCTTCTCTCCGGACGGAAAGCGAATTGCTTGCCCGACCGCTAAGGAAACGGAGGGACGGGCTCGTATTATTTGGAACATCATTCCGGCCCCGGGGGGTGAGCCTGTGTCGAGCTTGATCCTTCCTCCGCACGCTTTCGACGTGAAGTGGGCGCCCGATGGCACCGCCCTCACCTTCGTGGACGAGAACGAAGGTGTCCACAACATCTTCCGGCAGTCCCGTGGGGGGGGAAATCCGGAGCCTATCACCCGATTCACCGAGGGCCGGATCCAGACTCACGAGTGGCCGACGAAGGGGAACCGGATT
>QHZE01000786.1 GCA_003225335.1 Acidobacteriota bacterium | reverse complement strand
TCACGTGGGGCCGGAGTTTGGCCTTCATGCCGGAGAGGCGTCGAGCCATGAACTGAATGTTACGTCGAGCCACGTCAAGGTCGAGAATGAGGGCTGGGGTCACCAGCTCGCGGCGCGGCCGGCCGATGGCAGACCAGTAGACATTCCGCACGTACGCTTCGAGCTGGGCGACCATGGACATAACCCTCTGGGGTGGCGGCGCGAGGCGCTGAAAGAGACGGAATCCCACGCGACTTCAGGGAGCGTCACGCACTGTTCCGTACTTGTGCAGAAACCGGTCTCTTTCGGAGCGAACGAATTCTTCGGGGATCGAGATTACCGGCCCGAGGGTTCCCGCTGCCAGCATCATAAGGGCGGCTTTCTCCAGAATTTGGCTGGCGGTGAAAGCTTCTTCAAGGTCGCGGCCGCCGCAGAGTACTCCGTGGTTGGCCAACAGCACAGCGTTTGCTTCGCCGATGGTTTGCGCCACTTCGTCAGCGATCTTCTTGTGCTGACCTGCCGGAACGTAGCGGGTGCAATCGACCTGGCCCCCGATAATTTGCGCCATATCTTCCACGAAGGGTGGTATCCGCCGGTGGAGACAGGAAACTGCAGTGGCGTAGGGGGAATGGCTATGAATGATGGCGCCGAGGTTGTTTTTCTTGTTCAGCACCGCGCGGTGTATCTCCGTTTCCGAGGAAGGGAGCCGATGCCCCGCGATAACTTTACCTTCGCTGGAAACCACGACGAAATCGTCGGTCTCGATCACGTCGTACGGCACGCGGCTGGGGGTCACAATGAAGCCCTTCGGGACTCGCACACTGATATTGCCCCAGGTCCCGATGAAGTAGCCCATTTTCTCCAAGCGCCGGCACATTTCGATAATCTGCGCCTTAATCGGTTCGTAATTGTCTTGCGTCATGCTGACCTGCTCCGTGGATGATTTCCGCTCGAAGGTCCCAGAGGTCCATTTGCCTTTCTGCGGTTTTCCTATAGACCTCGAAGAGCTGTCGGTAGATTGCTGAATTCGCAGGACGGGGGATGTACAGGCGGGCCATCTTGACGCACGTGCGGACCGCTTAGCCCTCTGGAACGCTCATAGGCTTTCCCAGACAGTCGGCCAGGATTTGGCACCACACCGGGCTGTTCGCCCCACCGCCCGACAAATACACCACCTCGGGATCGATGGGCATGTTTCGGTAACAATCTAACGTGGCAAAAGCCACCCCTTCGTATACCGCACGCAACAGATGCTTGCAGGAGTGATTCAAGCTCAAGCCCGTGAAGCTGGCGCGGGCGGTGGGCTTCACGAAAGGCCCGCGCTCGCCGCCGGGGAAGAGATAGGGATGAAAAACCACTCCCTCCGAACCCGGAGGAACAGAGTCCACCACCTTCTCAAGGCCCCGATACAACTCGTCGCCGGCCCCGCTCGGCGGATGGCTCAGGCCTGCGCCGAGTTCCTTCAGAAACCAATCCAGATTTGGCGTCGCGGTCATAGCTGCCAACATGTGCATCCATCGTCCCTTCACGCCGTGGCAGAGCGTCATCCCAACCATTTGGGGTTCGAGAATAGGTTCGTTCATGATCACTTGATGAATTCCGGCGGTCCCCAATACGGTAGAGGCCTGGCCGTGTTCGATGGCGCCTGTGCCCAAAGCACAGGCAGCCACGTCCATCGGACCTGACCCGATGGGCGTCTGCCCGCTCAACCCCAGCTCCCTTGCTACCCCCGGCAGAATCGTGCCGATATTTTCTACTGTAGGCTTGACGGGCGGGAACTTCGCGTAGAGATCGTCGATCCCAAAAATCCTGAAGAGTTCGCGATCGTACTGCCGGGTTGACATGCGTAACATGGTGAGCGATTCATCCGTCTCATCACTGCTAATGGCGCCGGTGAGCTTGAAGAAGAGCCAGTCTTTAGCGTGAAAGATGACGTGCGCCTTCTGCAATGAGTCACGCTCGTTCTCCCTCAACCAGGCCAGTTGAGCCGCCTGAGATCCCGTGAACACAGCGGTGCCGCAGATTTCAAAAGCCTGGCGCGCAATTCCTTGAGCATGCAGACGCTCAATGATTTGCCCCGCCCGGCCATCGCACCACATGATTCCGCCGCGGCCCGAATTCCCGTCTTTGTCGATGATCCAGGTCCCATCTCCGGTCGAAGTAATGCCAACCCCCGCCACTTGCCTCTTGAGCTCTCCAACCTTTTGGACTACTGCGCGCAGGCATGTCTTTGTGGTTTCCCACAGTTCGCCCATGTCCTGCTCGACCCACGAGGGTTGAGGCCGGCGCAGTTCCATGCAGATCTCATGGCTGCAGATCTCACTCCCCGAATAGTCGTACGCTACAGCCTTCACCACCGAAGTCCCGGCGTCAATTCCAATGAGGCAGTGCTCTTCCTTCATGGCTTTTTTAGTCATTCGTCCCTGTCGG
>QHZE01000431.1 GCA_003225335.1 Acidobacteriota bacterium | reverse complement strand
ATTATTTCGTCACAGACCCCTACCTGCTCGGACCCAGTGCGACCTGAAGGCCGAACTCCAAACGGGGGCTGCGCATTTCACAGACTCTAATGCTGCCCTGCCACGACTCTCGAGTCCGTTTGCAGAACGAAGTCCTCTTTGACCCCGGGGACGCTGTATTCATAGGCGCCGTGATACACCGCCGGCGGAGGTCCTCCAAAGTTGTCGTGCGGCGGCGGAGACGGGACCGTCCATTCCAGAGTCGTGCAGCGCCAGGGATTAATCTCCGCTCTGGGACCTTTCGCCATGCTCCAAAGGACATTCACCAGGAAGATGAGCTGCGCGGCGCCAGTAATGAATGCTGCGATGGTAATAAAGTGATTCAGGGGCGGCAGCGTCGCAAGGAATTTGTACTGTGTGACGTCCGCGTAACGCCGGGGATCGCCGGCGAGCCCCATAAAGTGCATCGGGAAAAAGACGCAATACACCCCTGCGGTTGTGATCCAGAAGTGGATCTTGCCCAAAGTCTCGTTCATCGTGCGGCCGAACATCTTCGGAAACCAAAAGAACGTCCCCGCAAACATGCCGAAAATGGCGGCCACGCCCATTACGAAGTGGAAATGGGCGACGACGAATTTCGTGTCATGAAGGGGCAAGTCCACTGCCGGCTGGGCCAGGAAGATGCCCGTGATTCCTCCAGTCACGAAGAGGGAAACGAAGGCCAGGGCAAATAGGTTGGCCGTCGCGAACTGGACCTTTCCCCTCCAGATTGTCCCCAGCCAGTTGAAGGTCTTGATTGCGGAAGGCACTCCGATGGAAACCGTCAGAATCGAAAACACGAAAGCAGTGTACGGGTTCATCCCACTGATAAACATGTGATGGCCCCATACCGAGCAGCTCAGGATCGCGATGGCCAGGATCGCAAAGACCATCGCGCGGTAGCCGAAGATCGGCTTGCGGCAGAAAGTCGAGAGGATCTGTGAGACGATCCCCATGCCAGGGAGAATGGCGATGTAGACTTCAGGATGACCGAAGAACCAGAACAAATGCTGCCACAGAAGCGGCGAGCCTCCCTGGTGGTTGACCGGCTTGCCGCCGAGCACGAGCCCTCCCGGAACGAAAAAGCTGGTGCCGGCCAATCTGTCCAGAAGCAGGAGGATGCACGCGCCCATCAGCACGGCAAAAGCCAGCAGGCCCAGGATCGCTGTGACGAACCAGGCCCACACCGTCAGGGGCAGCCGCATCAGGCTCATCCCCCTGGTCCTCAAATCCAGCGTTGTCACTATGAAATTCAGAGCGCCCATGAGTGAGGCCGCGCAAAAGATGAACAAGCTGATCACCCAGAGGTTCAGCCCCATGCCCTGTCCGGGACCGGCGATCTCTCCCAGAGCGCTCAAGGGCGCGTAAGCCGTCCACCCTCCGATAGGCGCGCCCGCTTCAACGAAGAAAGCCGCGCACATGACGGCAAAGGAGACGAACGTGGTCCAGAAGGAGAGCATGTTCAGAACCGGGAAGGCCATATCCGCGGCCCCAATCTGTATCGGGAGCGCGAAGTTTCCAAACCCGCTCTGAGGAGCCGTCGTGAGCACGAAGAAAACCATGATGGTCCCGTGCATCGTCACCAGGGCAAGATACTGTTCGGGTGTCATGACCTGGCCCCACAGGGGTATCTTGTGCGAAGGCCACGCAAGCTGGAAGCGCATGAGCAATGACAGGAACATGCCCACGAAGACGGCGACCAGGGCCAGCCACCAGTACTGAATGCCAATGACTTTGTGGTCCAGGCTGAAGACATATCTTCTGATGAAACCCGTCGGGGCTTCGTGACCTTCTGAAAGTCCTCCGCGGACATCACCGTAAATGAAGTGCGCATCTTGTAATGTCCCAGGCCACAGAGTTCCATGCAAGCGACTTCATATTCGCCGATCTTTTCTGCGGTGAAGTGAATTCGGATGGCGAGCCCCGGAACCGCGTCCTGCTTGATCCGAAGATTGGGCACGAAGAAGCTGTGGATGACATCCTTGCTCCGCAGGATGACCTCGACCTCGCGATTCACCGGCACTGCCATGACCGGCATCACGACGTCGTCCTTGGCCGCGGTGTCATTCAAGTCCAGGCCCAGGGGATTTCCGGCCGCTTCGTTGATCAGCTTGGGATCGACCTTGCCAAAAACGCCGTCCAAGCCGGGGTAGCGGAATTGCCACTCAAACTGGGCTCCGGTCACTTCCACCTGAAGGGCGCCCGGGGCTGCACCGATGAAGTGGAGACTGGCCCACGCGTTCCTGCCGAGAATGGCCAGCCCCACGAACAGCACCGCCGTGGCCGAGGTCCACAGGATCTCCAGTTTGTTGTTCCCGTGCGAATATTCCGACTTTCCTCCCCGGTCGCGAAACAAAAATATCAGCACTCCCAATGCGACTTGCGCGAGAACGAAAATGATCCCAGAAATCCAGAGGGTAAGGCGAAATTGCGCGTCGATCTTCGGAGCAATGTTGGAGATGGATTCGGGAAACCACCATTTTTGGGTTGCTACAAACCAGATTCCTGCCACAGCCAGAAGAGAGTAAAAAACTGCGAGCGCCGAGGCTGTGAGCAATCCACCTGAAGGCTTGCTTTGGTTTGCCACCGATAAACCCCTTCTCAAGTGCCTGTTTCTAGCCTGAATCCCGATTTTTTTCGGCGCAATTCTAGTCATTTCTTCGGGAGTAATCAACCACCATTCGTTTGCGCTGATGCGATTCAGACAGTGATCCTGCAGCGGCAACGTCCTGTTTCGCCACGGAGACACGGAGGGCACGGAGATTTCACGGAGGCACCAGGGTTCTCCGTGCCTCTTCGTGTACTCCGTGTCCCCGTGGTGAATAAGGCGTTTGAATTGTTCCCGAGCTTGGCTTCCCGCAAAGTCGTCGGGCTCGTGATGGTTTTGAGAAGAGTCGCAATCCGCGGATTGCCTAGCCTCCCTTATCAGAACTGATAGCTGCGACTATCAGCTTTGATTGAACCAGGGGTCCGTTTCAGAAACCGGCCTGTCAGGCTCGACCTTTAGCAGGAATCCTATCTGCCGCCGTATCAGTTTGTTACGATGAAGCTCCAATGTTTCTGACGATAGCGTGCTCCTTGGCACGCCGATTGCTAATATACAAGACGACAAGCACAGGCGAGTGACGGGCGAAGATGATTATCAGGCACCAACGTCAAAAATCGAGACTAGCGGCGGTCATCCAGGACCTCACCCTGGTAACTGATTAATCTCCGGGTTGCCTCTGCATCTGCGCGCTACGCTTTTCGGGGGGGAGAGGGGTGGCGGGTTTCCTCATCCCTTTGCCCACTCCTGAACTCCTAAGTTGTAGATCACTTTCCATCGCTCTGGACCCGGATGCCGCTACACGAGGCGTCTAGGCGCCGAGCGTCTCGGAGCCAACGATCATGAACATCGCTATGAGACAAAGAGTGAGATGGACGCGGCCTGCCGAAGAAAGAACGGCAAGGGCCAGGGGCGTATCAAGACCGCATGAGATGAGCGGACCCTTAGAATACAAAATGACACCTTCGAACCAAGGATTTCTATTGCTGGACGGGTTTCTAAGGCCAATTTATGCCAGTCCGGGCGCTATCGAGATCCTACGCTACCCCGGCCCGAAAAAGATTAAGAGTCTTGACCGCCATTTAGGCGCCAAAGTCCGATCGTTGCTGATCAAGAACACATCTTCACCGAAGTCCGGCTTTGTAGATGAATTTGTGTCGGGTAGGAGACATTATTCTTGCCGGGCGTTCGTGCTGAATGCCAGCTCGAATCCCTCCGGTGAAGCTCGAACGGTCGCGTTGCTTTTGGAACGGTCCCGAGAAGTGCCTCTGGAAAGCCACGCCCTGGCCCGAGCAGGTTAATCTCACACAACATTCCGCCCCAGCGGGGCGAAAGGAGCTTAGCCGGGGGTGAGCGAAGCGCACCCCCGGATAGAATAGGAATAACGATACGCACCTCCCGCGCCCCTGCCGCTGCCGGGGGCGCGGGAAACTCCCCGCGCCCCTGCCGGGGCGCGTTGGTCACGTAGGTACGGGTTCCAGGGGTTCGCAGAAAGCGCTCACCCCTGGCTAAGTTCCCCCCGCTCCGGAACGGCCGGCACGACTGAAGTGGTGGCCTGACTGGGCGGTATGAGGTGGCTCGCTATAGGCTATTGGTGCGAACAAAGTTCACAAAATGGTCAAATTTAATTTGGTTCATGGCCGGGACGGCCATGGCACGAGGCTATCGTGGCACGTGCGTCTCGCCCGTGACTGACTGGGCGGTATGAGGGTCACTCGCTATCGATAGCGACCGCGAAGTCATTCACAGGTGAGACGGTTTTCGTGGCATGGCCGTTCGGCCCATGCCACGGTCAGATCCTCGCTTTCAGCGGGCGGGACGGCTCCTCAGCGCCTCTGCTGCTCCGCTGTTCCGTGACGCTCCAGGTAGTCAAGGAGCAGGTAACTCATGGCCTTGACGCCCACCTGAACGCACGAGTCGTCCGCGAGGAACGTGGGAGTGTGATGGTCGCCGGAAACCGTCCCGGGCTTGACCATCCCCAGCCGGTAGAAGAAACCAGGGATCGCGTTGGCGAAGTACGCAAAGTCTTCTCCCCCCATCGTGGGCGGGATCTGTTTCACATTGCCCCGGCCTACAACGCGCTCCAGAGCCGGCGCTGACTCTCGGGTCAGAGAAATGTTGTTTATCGTAGCCGGGGTCCCGCGCTCGTAGCGGATGATTTCGTAACGCGCCCCCGCCCCTGCGGTGATCCCATTGAGCAGAGCTCGAAACTTTTCCTCGATAGTGTCGCGTACTTGAGCGTTGTAAGACCGGATGGTTCCGGACAGCGTCACCTCGGCGGGTATGATGTTGTGCCGTTGACCCCCGTGAATCGTGGCCACGGTGACCACGCTGGGTTCCAACGGCGAGAGCACGCGCGCGCGAAGCGTCTGAAGCGCAAGAATGAACTGCGCCGCCGTCACTATCGGATCGATCGAGAGATGCGGGCTGGCGCCGTGGGCCTGCTTTCCGATGATCTTGACTTCAAAAGTATCCGTTGCCGCAAACGCCGGCCCCTCCGTATAGCCCAGCACTCCAACCGGCATCTCTGAAAAGGTGTGGAGCCCAAAGATCACTTCCGGTTTTGGGTTTTCCAGCGCCCCCTCGGCAATCATCATTTTCGCGCCTCCGTCCTCGCCCAGGGGCGGTCCTTCCTCCGCGGGCTGGAAGATGAACTTGATGGTTCCAGGAATGTCATTCTTGAGGGAAGAGAGAACTGAGGCGACGCCCAGCTGCACGGCCGTATGAATGTCATGTCCGCACGCGTGCATGACTCCGACCTCTTGTCCCAGATAGTTGGCTCGCACCGTCGACTTGAAAGGGAGAGGAGTATCTTCAGCGACAGGCAGGGCGTCCATGTCTGCGCGGACAGCAACGACCGGCCCCGGTTTCCCGCCCTTGAGCAGGCCGATCACTCCGTGATGCGCCACGCCGGTTCTTACTTCCAGACCCAGTTTTCTCAGGTGATCGGCCACCAGACGCGCGGTCTTTTCTTCGCGATTGGAGAGCTCGGGATTCTGATGGATCTGGTGGCGCATCGCTACGATCTCCGCCTCGACCTTGATCCACTCTGTTTCGATGCGTTTGAGCCAATTCTCTGTTGCCCGCGCGGAGGAAAGTAAGGTGAGCGCCATTCCGAGTTGCGCGACAACCGCCTTGGACTTCATTCCGTATTGCTCCTTTCTCCTCACATTTTTCTCACCGCAGACACGCGGAGTTCGCAGACAATGACAAATAGAAGTCAGAAGTCCGGACGACGAACTGCGATTTGTCATTTTTCATTGGTCATTTGTCATTATTTGCCAGTTCTCTCTCCGCGTACTCCGCGTTTCTGCGGTGAGGCTTTTTTGGTTGCGACTGGGCTGCTCTGTGAATCCTTCTCTGTAATCTGACTGTTTCGGTCACGCGCCAGACGATCGAAGGAGGCGCCGGACGCGGTCCCGGTAGCGGATGCACTCTTGCAGGACTGTGCGATATTCTTCGACGCCGACCTGCCGCTCGCGGCATTGGAGGAACAGATACCCGTCGTCGCGAAAGTTCCCGTCCCATTCCATGACTGCTTCATCCGTCCAGTTGGGCGAATACTGCTGCATCTTGCCGTCGTCCATCCGGTCGAAATAGGCGCGCAAGTTGATGCCGGTCTCATCGAGCGGCTTGTCGGAATGTGCCTGCTCAAAGTTCCAGGGAGGCTGTTCCATACAGGATCACCTGAAAAACAGAAGCCAGACAAGGGCGAATATGGGAATCAGTACCGGGATGGAATATTTTGCCATGTATCCGAAAAAGGACGGGCAACGCACGCCCGCGTGTTCGGCAATCGACTTTACCATGAAATTGGGTCCATTTCCGATGTAGGTATTGGCCCCAAAAAAGACAGACCCGACGGAGATTGCCTGCAGGAACTTGCCGTGATCGGAGATAAAAGACCGCATGTGCTCCGCATTGCCCAGGACCAGGTGGTGCAGGCCCAGCGCCGCGCTCAGAAAATTGAGATACGTGGGGGCATTGTCCAGAAAACTGGAGAGTATTCCGGAGGCCCAGAAGAACTGGCCCGGGGTCCGGATGCCCAGACGGTCCGCATTGAGTTCCAGCCAGTCCAGCGCAGGGACCATGGTTGCGAATATGCCCGCAAACAGAATCGCGACCTCGCGGATGGGAGTGAAGTTGAATTCGTTCGCCCGCAACGCGTCCTTTCTGGCAAAGCGATGCGCGGCGCCCGCGGCGGCAATCATGATGATTTCGCGCACCGGCGTGGGGGCGAAGACCGCCACCAGTATGATGAGCAGAAAGAAGAAATTCTGCGTTCCCTGCAACTGGATTCGGGAGGGTTTTGGCTCGCTCTTTCTTTCTTTAACCCATCTGCGATAGGAAATCGTGTCCAGGACAAAAAACACGCCGAGCACCAGAACCAGGGCGAGCAGCCAGATATGCCAGACCCGGACGAGCGTCCAGTGGAAGGGAACGCCGTTGAGGTATCCCAGAAAGAGCGGAGGGTCGCCAATCGGGGTCAGCGCGCCCCCAATGTTGCTCACGACAAAGATAAAGAACACAACGTGGAATTCGCGGATGCGGAGCTTGTTGATCCGGATGAAGGGACGGATGAGGAGCATGGAAGCTCCCGTTGTGCCAAGAAGGTTTGATATGACCGCGCCGGCAGCCAGGAGGCCCGTGTTCGTCAAAGGGGTCGCGTGCCTCTCCGTATGGATGAAAATCCCCCCGGCGGCCACGAACAGCGACCCGATCAGCACTATGAAACTGAAGTAGTCCTTAAAAGTGTCCCACATGCGGTGGTAATCCAGGTAGAGCAGGTAGTATGAAAAGACCAGGAAACCCAGTCCGAGCGCTACGATCGGGTAGTTCTTTTCCCACCAGTGCCGGTGAACGAAGGGGGCGACCGCGATGGCCAGGAGCAAAAGAAGGAAGGGGAGAATCATCCAGGGGCTGACCACGGGCACGTGCGGTTCCGCGGTCTGAGCCGCATAGGGCATCGACAGCAATGCATGGAGGATCTGCAGGTTTTTTCCCAAGAGCACAAACTGCCTTTCAAAAAAACAAGGGCGCGATCATAGCACGCGTTCGCTGGGAGCGCACGCCTCCTTGTTCCGGATGTTCGGAGTTCAGGCTTTAGCCTGCTCGGGCGCGGAGCAGCCTGAAGGCTGAACTCCAAACCAACATTACTTTATTATAAAAAGTACTTGACATACCAGACCAGCTCGGCTCTAATGGACACCACTCAGGAGGCGTTTATGACTGATCCCCTCAATGCTCAGATGGCGCGCGAGGATCTCCAGTATATTCGCCAGACGTTGCAGGCGGCCGGGCAGTTTACAGCGGTTCCCGGCAAGAGCCTGATGCTGGCTGGCGTGATGGCTCTTGCGGGTGTGGCCTGCAATCTCCTGCTCACCGGCGCGCCGTGGTCTCGCGGCGCATCGCCGGCTCTTGCACTCGACAGCTGGGGGCTGGTTCTCGGCATCTCGGTAGCCATCGTCTGTTACGGGATCTACCGGAAATCACAACAGCTGGGGACTCCTCTCCGAGCGCCTCTGGCGCGCAAGCTGCTGTGGAGCCTCAGCCCGTCTCTCTTCGTGGGAGGAATTCTGACCAATCTCGCCGTCCGAAGCGGGAATCTGGAGTGGCTGCCTTGCATCTGGCTGGGGTGCTACGGGGCGGCTGTCATAAACGGCGGGCAGGTCTCGGTCGCGCCTGTGCGTTATATGGGGCTGTGCTTTGTCGCGACAGCCGCGGCGGCCGCGGCCACACCGCCGGATCTGGGACTGGCGTGGCTCGGCGTAGGGTTCGGATGGCTTCATCTTGTGTGCGGAGGGTACATCGCCTGGAGGCACAATGGCTAGGAAGAACAAATCGGTTCGTCCGTCTCCCCGGGAGTTGGATCCGCTCATCCATGAGCGGCTGCGGCTGGGGATTCTCTCTGCTCTCGTGGTGCAGGAGTCTCTCAGCTTTACAGAGTTGCGCGACGTGCTGCAGACAACAGACGGAAACTTGAGCGTCCAGGCGCGTAAACTGGAAGAGGCCGGTTACGTCATCTGCGACAAGCGGTTCGAAGACCGGAAACCTAAGAGCACCTACCGGCTGAGCCCGGAGGGGCGCGCGGCCCTCGAGTCCTACCTGGAAACTCTGGCGCAGTTCCTGCCCGATCTGCAGGCCGTTCGCGGCACGCGGCGCGACACTCCCTTGCGCGCAAGAATCCATCCCCTGCCGTCGCACAGCTAGGCGAGCGGCGGCAGCCGGGAATTCCGAGAGACGACTTTGCAAAGCAAAAGGGCTTGGTAGCATGAAAGACACCTCCTCTAAGAATTCAATTCAGCATGTGGGAATCATTATGGACGGAAACGGCCGGTGGGCGCAGCAACGCGGGATGCCGCGCTGGAAAGGGCATGAGGCTGGAGCCCGCGCCGTGCGGCGCGCTACCGAGGAAGCCTGCCGCCAGGGTGTCTCGATGTTGACCCTCTTTGCATTCTCGAACGAGAACTGGAAGAGACCGGCCCAGGAGGTCCATATACTCTTCACCCTTCTGCACAGGTATCTTCGGGAAGAGAGGAAGGAGTTGATAGAGAAAGGCATCCGCCTCTCCACATTGGGCAGGAGAGATCGCATACCCGCACGAGTCCTTGAAGATCTCCAGATGACCGAAGAAGCCACACGAACCGGCACTCGCCTCCACCTCCGCCTGGCGCTGGACTACGGTGCGCGGCAGGAGATTGTCATGGCAGCCAGGGCGCTGGCCCGAAGAGTGGTTGCCGGCGATCTCCATCCGGAGGAAATCGACGAGGTGCGCTTTGCCGCGGCCCTCGTGCCCGATCCAGTTCCGGACCCCGATCTCATCATTCGCACGGCGGGCGAACAGCGCCTGTCCAACTTCCTGCTCTGGCAGTCCGCCTACTCCGAGCTGTATTTCTGCCCCAAGCCGTGGCCTGATTTTGAAGAGGCCGACCTTGCTTGCGCCATCGCTGACTACCATAGCCGCACGCGCAAGTTTGGAGATCTTCCGCGCGCCGCAGTTTCGATATAATTTCCTTCCCGATTCCCTTCGAGCCCTTTGCGCCTTCGCGGTGAAACTGAGACACAGTTAAACCGCTAAAACACGAAGACGCGCAAAGAGCAAGTATCCTGGCGTGGCATAGCCGCAACCAAAGACCTTCACCGCAGAAAGCGCAGAGAAAGATTTGACAAATGACAAATGACCAATGGCAAATGAAAATGACAAATGTCACGTGAGGAATGAATCTGCGAATCCCTCACCCTTCATTTGTCATTGGTCATTTGTGAGGAGGAAGGAAACGTGTCCAAAGTAAAGGTGGGTCTTATTGGGTCGCAGTTCGAGGCGGAAATTCACGCGGAGAGTTTTAAACGGGTTGCCGATGCCGAGCTCGTCGCCGCGGCTTCCCCGACCGAAGCTCACGTGAAGGAGCTCGCCCGCAAGCACGGAATTCGGCACTGGTTTACCGACTACAAGAAGCTCCTGGAAATGGACGAGATCTCCCTCGTCGCGCTCTCGGTTCCCAACGATGTTCACTGTTCCATCACCCTGGACTGTGCGGCGGCGGGCAAGCACGTGATCGTGGAAAAACCCTTGGCCCTCAACCTCGGCGAAGCTGACCGGATGCTGGAAGCCTGTCGCAAGGCGGGCGTGATGTGCATGTACGCGGAAGAGCTCTGTTTCACTCCCAAGTATGTGCGCGTAAAAGAGCTCGCCGGCGAAGGGGCTTTCGGAAGAGTGTATCTCGTCAAACAGAGTGAAAAACACAATGGCCCGCACTCACCCTGGTTCTGGGACGTCTCGCGCAGCGGCGGCGGGGTGACCATGGACATGGGCTGCCACGCGATCGAATTCTTCCGCTGGTTTTACGGCAAGCCCAGAGCGGCCTCCGTGCTTGCCGACATGGGAACCTTCGTGCACGGAGATAAAACCCGGGGAGAAGACAACGCCACGATTATTGTCCGCTTCGAGAACGGGGCCGAAGGGTTGGCGGAGGAGAGTTGGTCGCGCTCCGGGGGGATGGACGATCGCGTTGAGGTATTTGGTTCGCAGGGGTGTGCCTATGCTAATTTGCATATGGGAAACGCGATTCAAACCTACAGCGAAACGGGCTACGGGTATGTCGTGGAAAAGTCCACCACGTCTCGCGGATGGACCTATACGACGTGGGAAGAGCTCTGGAATTACGGGTTCCCCCAAGAAATGGCCCACTTTGTCGACTGCGTAAAGAACGGCAAGGAGCCGATCGAAACCGGAGAGGACGGTCGCGCCGTTCTGGAAATAATTCTGGCGGCCTACGCTTCCGCGGGTCAGAACCGGCGCATCGACCTTCCGTTCCATTCCGACGCAAAGCGCCCCATCGACCTGTGGTTGGGACGGGATAACGGGATAACAGAAGGGACGGGATAACGGGATGGACAGGATGACAGCATGACGGAAGGGACAGGTTCAGTCCATGTTTATCCCGTAATCCTCGGTAATCCTGTGTTGCTTTATCCTGTAATCCTTGTCCCAACAAATCCTGCCCATCCAGTTATCCTGTCATCTTTTCGCGTCTTCGTGTCTTCGTGGTGGATTGGTCTGTGTTCATCTGTGGTTTCATTTTGTGCAGTTTACGCAGTAATGTTTTCTTCTGAATTCTGAATTCGGGATTCTGGATTCGTTGATTGCAAATGCGCAAGCCTATCCCAGGAGATGGAGGCTATGAGATATGGACTCTGCATTTTTCTGACGCATTATGCGGCTTCGCCCGCGGCAACGGCGAGGGCTGCTGAAGATTTCGGATTCGAGTCTCTCTGGGTTCCGGAACACCCGTGTATCCCGGTGCATTACGAGACTCCGTTTCCCGGTTCGGCCGACGGCAAGGCTCCCAGGCCTTACTGGAGTTCCTACGATCCCTTCGTCGCCCTTTCCTTTGCCGCAGCCGCCACGAGCAAGATAAGACTCGCGACAGGCATTTGCCTCGTCGCGCAACGCGATCCGATTGTGACCGCGAAGGAAGTGGCCAGTTTGGATGTGCTCTCCGGCGGCCGGTTCCTGTTTGGTGTCGGAGGAGGCTGGCTCAAGGAGGAAATGGTATTGATGGGAGCCAACTACGCCCGCCGGTGGGCGCAGGTCAAGGATCGGATACTCGCAATGAAGAAAATATGGACGGAGGATGAAGCCGAGTACAGCGGCGAGTTCGTCAACTACCCGCCCATAAAATCGGATCCTAAACCTTTGCAGAAACCTCATCCGCCAGTTCATATCGGCGGAAACCACCCGAACTCCTTTAAACGCGTCGGTGAGTGGGGCGACGGCTGGATCCCTCTTCGCCTTTCGCCGGAGGAAGCGAAGGAGGGGAGGGAGAAAATCGCAAGCTACGCACGCGCGGCCGGCAGGGATGCGTCGAAGATAGAGATCAGCGTTTTTGGATCGGAACCCTCCCTCGACCAACGTAAAGCGTACGAGGACGCCGGCGTCCACCGTTACGTGATCTTTCAAAAATCCGCGGGACCCTGGGAGATGGAAAGACAGTTGTCCGCCCTGGCCGGGCTCCTCGGGCTTTAGGGCCCGTTAGATTGGACATTAGGCGCGAGCGCCGCGCGAGCCCTTAGGCATCTTGCTCCAAAAAATTCGCCACGAATTTCACGAATTACACGAAAGAAATTCGTGGAGTTCGTGTAATTCGTGGCCGCGCTTCTTGGGGTTGATGCAACCGGTTGCGTTGTGACCAAAAAAAGAGGCGAGCGGGTAATACATCATTCTATTTTCGGGCGAAGAGTCTCTCACGGGATCCCCTCGAAAGACTGGCGGGTTCCCACATCATCGTATTTACGGAACAGGTGACTAAGGTATTTCCGAACGGACCCTTAGAACCTGCCCGGTGCTATACTGAGCGGAGCACGGCGACAGCGAAGTCAGCAATTTCTTGAAAATGACAAATGACCAATGACAGATGACAAATCCCTGGGTAATCCGGTCCGGTATATTTGTCATTTCGAGTCCGGGGCGGTCCTGGAGGCCTTGGAGTTCCGCGCTCTGGACGTGAAGTGGTCCAAGATACCTCTGCAACGACTTTGCCGTTGCCGGTGCGAACGGAGGAGGGATCCCCATCGGTATGAAACACTTTGACATCCTCGTGCTGGGAAGCGGCCCCGCGGGCCACCACGCGGCCATACAGGCGGCCAAGCTCGGCAAAAAGGTGGCGGTGGTCGAGAAGCGGCGATCGCTCGGCGGGGTTTCTGTGAATACCGGAACCATACCGAGCAAGACCATGCGCGAAGCGGTCGTCTATCTCACGGGACTTCGCCAGCGCTGTCTTTACGGAATGAGCTATGCGGTAAAGCAGGACATCGCGATCGAAGACCTTCGCTTCCGCACAGATTACGTCGTAAAGATAGAAGGGGATGTATTTCTGGCCCAGTTCCAGCGAAACCATGTCGAATTGATCCATGGAACGGCCTCGTTTCTGGACCCTCATCGCATCCAGGCAAAGGGCGCTGAGGACGTTGAGGACTACACCGCCGACGTTGTCGTCATAGCGACGGGCACATCTCCGGCCCGGCCGGACAGGATTCCGTTCGATCGGATTGCCGTTCTCGATTCCGACATGTTCCTGCACATCCCTGCTCTTCCCAGAACTATCACCATCGTCGGCGCCGGAGTTGTCGGCGTCGAGTACGCCTGTATGACCGGCGCCCTGGGTATTCCCACCACGATCGTGGAATTGCGTGACCGGATGCTGGAGTTTGTGGATGCGGAGATCATCGAGACACTCCGCGTTCGCATGCGCGAGATGAACGTCACGTTTCGCTTCGGAGAGGAAGTGGTGAACGTCCGCAAAACCGCCGAAGGGGTTGTCATCGCAGACCTGAAGAGCCGGAAGGAAATCCGTTCCGATGCGCTGCTGTACACTGTCGGACGCCAGGGGAATACGGCGGAGCTCAATCTGGAGGCCGCGGGGATCGAGGCCGATGACCGGGGGCGGATTCTGGTCAACGAGCACTTTCAGACACGGGTGCCTCACATCTACGCTGTCGGCGATGTCATCGGATTCCCGAGCCTGGCTTCCGTATCCATGGAACAGGGTCGCCTGGCGGCGTGCCATGCCTTCGGCGTGCCCGCCAGCAGCGTCCCGGCGCTCTTCCCATACGGGATTTACACGATCCCGGAAATTTCTTACGTGGGACAGACCGAGGAGCAGTTGACGCGATCGCAGATCCCCTACGAAGTGGGTGTCGCGCGCTATCGCGAAATCGCAAGGGGCAATATCATAGGCGACCCGTATGGGATGCTGAAGCTCCTTTTCCATCGCGAGACAAAGCAGCTTCTCGGAGTGCATATCATTGGCGAAGGAGCGGCCGAGTTGGTTCACATCGGACAGGCGGTGCTTGCCTTTGGTGGGGGGCTGGACTTTTTCCTGAACAACGTATTCAACTATCCCACGCTGGCGGAATGTTACAAGGTCGCTGCGCTCTCCGGCGTGAACAAAATCTCACCTTCGATTGCCGTCGTGTTGCGTTAGCAGTGTGAAGATGAGCGACCCAAAAAAATCTCACCACGAAGACACGAAGACGCGAAGAAATCCTTTGCGACTCTTCGCGTCTTCGTGTCTTTGTGGTGAACAGGATGCTTGCGCTCCTACGCAACCTGGCAAGGATTTTTTTCGGACAAATGACAAATGGCAAATGAACGATGACAAATGGAAGTCAGAAGTCCGGACAGCGAACTGCGATTTGTCATTTTTCATTGGTCATTTATCATTTGCCAAATCGGGATCACTGGGAGGGAGAGGGTAGCAATGGCAAAGATCGATGAATTCATGATCGGAGTGGATCTGGGCGGGACCAGCATGATGGTCGTGGCACTCGATTCCAAAGGAAAGATTCTGGCCGATCGCGCGCGCTCGACCAAGCCGGAACTGGGAGCGGATAAGGTGATGGAGCGCATCGCGGATACCGTTGAAAAGCTTCTCTTCGACATTGGGAAAGGGGTCAGGAAGGCGGAAGGAGTCTGTGTGGGAGCCCCGGGAGTGATCGATCGGGAGAATGGACTGGTCGTGCGAGCCCCAAACCTGAACTGGACGGAGTATCCTCTCGCCAAAAAGCTGAGCCAGCTCTTGCACTCCCCTGTGGTTCTTGACAACGACGTCAATGCCGGGGCCGTGGGCGAACACGTGCTGGGAGCCGGCCGAGGCGCGAGGAACATGGTTGCAATTTTTGTCGGCACCGGCATCGGCGGGGGAGTCATCATTAACGACGAACTCTATTACGGCGGCCGGGGGAGCGCCGGGGAAGTGGGTCACATGAAAATCCTGGCTGACGGCCCCGTCTGCGGCTGCGGAAGGCGCGGCTGCGTAGAGGCCCTAGCCAGCCGCACGGCGATGGAGCGAGACGTCGAAAGCGCTCTTAAAGCCGGTCGCGAAAGCGCGATACCCGAAATAATGAAGCGGGACAACCGTGATCGCATGACCAGCAGTGTGATCCAGGAAGCCCTTCAGAGCAGAGATGCCCTTATGGAGGAGGTCCTTCGAAGGGCTCAATTGTATTTGGGGCTCCTGGTGGCAAGTGTTGTCAATCTGCTCGATCCGCAGTGCGTGGTCATCGGAGGCGGCATTGTCGAGAGACTGAAAGAGGATTTTCTAAGGCCGGTCCAGATGACTGCCTATGAGCATTTCCTTCGGCTGAAGGACAGCAACCGCGTCAAAATCGTGGCGTCCGAGCTTGGAGACCACGCCGGGGCCGCCGGCGCTGCCGTGCTCGCCTGGCGAGCTCTGAAGGGTATGGACCTCAGAAAGTCTTCAATGACAAATGACAAATAACAAATGACAAATGACAAATGAGAAATGGCAGATTGCGCGCGCAAGGGGGAATCGGAATTTGTCATTGGTCATTGGTCATTTCTCATTTGTCATTGTCTGCGGTCGACTCTTTGGGGTTGCGGCTCGGCTCTCCCTCAGTGTTCCATGGCAGTTTTATTCGACCTGTCCGCCTGCCGCGCGGATTTCCTCCAGGGCGCGTTCCCCATCCCCGGGATGCAGATTTACGGCCCGAACTCCTTCACGGAGAACCGTGGTCGCGAAGCCCAGCCGCAGGGCATCCAGGGCCGTTTCTTTGACGCAGTAATCCGTGGCCAGGCCGACAATCGCAACGCGTTCGATTCCTCGCTTCCGCAGCAAGGCCTCGAGGTGCGTCGGCTTCTTCTCTCCGTCCACCGGATCCTGTACTGTGAAGCCGGAATAGCCGTCCTCGCCCCCTGTTCCTTTGCGCAGAATCTCGCCGTCCACTTTGAGTCGCGGCGGCGGCTGGGCTCCCCAGGTTTCTCTGACGCAGTGGACCGGCCACACGCCCCCGAACTTCTTGAAATGCGGAGTTACCTCGGGATGCCAGTCTTGCGTGTAGACCAGGAGCGCGCCTGCAGCCCGGGCGCGATCGGCTTCGCGATTGGCCACGTCAACTACCTTTTCGCCCTCGCGTACATAGAGGCTGCCTTTTGGGTCCGCGAAGTCGTTCTGGATGTCGACTACAATGAGAGCCGTTTTGGGATCGTATGAAGCCATATCCATCTCCTCACAGAGATATTATTCTAATGGTCTGACAGGTGATCTCCAGAGCCCTAAAAGCAAACTCTCTTCGCCCGGCGATGAGAACAAGATCTTGATACTCATATTTGGGATTCAGACAGTAGTGATATCTTTTCGAAAAATTGGAGTTCAGCCTTCAGGCTGCTGCTGACCTTGAGCAGGCTAAAGCCTGAACTCCATGCCTGCTTCGGAGGTCAGTTCAGAGTTCAGGTATGGATACTCCTGTTAACAAAAGGCCTCCCAATATGGTCAAGTTGAAGCGAGTGTATGAGCCCGCGGCCGCAGGGGACGGAGAGCGAATCCTTGTGGAGCGTCTCTGGCCACGTGGCCTTGCGAGAGAACAGGCGAAGGTGGATCTCTGGCTGAAGGACGTCGCGCCCAGCACCGGGCTGAGAAAATGGTTTGCCCACGAGCCCGCGAAGTGGGAGGAGTTTCGCCGCCGTTACAGGGAAGAGCTTAAAGGCAAGAAGGATCTTCTGGACCTGCTCAAGCAGAAGGCCGGCAAAGGAACCGTCACGCTGGTCTTTGCGGCCCGGGACGCGGATCGCAACAGCGCCGTCGTGCTAAAGGAAGTTCTGGGTTCTTCGTGATTCTTGGCGTCTTTGTGGTGGGTTTGGGCGCAGTATGCACCACACGCACCACGAAGACGCAAAGACGCAAAGAATCAGGCTGTGCTAGGATGCGACTCTGAATTGGGTCGAGGAGGCGCCGCATGTCCCCTTCGCCGTACTTTTGGTCGGTGCTGGGTTACCTGGTTGTTCTTTCCGTCATTGCAATCCGCAAAAGCCGGGCTGTCAGGACGGAAGCCGATTTCGTTCTGGCAGGGCGCGGATTGACGGCGCCGGTCCTGATAGCGACGATGCTTGCTTCCTGGATTGGCTCGGGCACGCTGATTGCGGGCAGCGAGTACGCCAATCGCCACGGATTCGCCGCCATCTGGTCTCCCGCGGGAGCGTGGCTGGGCATTGCGGTCGTGGCTGTCCTCGCTCCTCGTGTCCGGCGCCTGGAGCAGTTCACGCTGCCCGACATTCTGGAGCTGCGATACAACCGGTGGGCCAAACTCCTTGGCAGCATCACTATCATCATCGCGTTCACCGCTATCGTGGCCTACCAGATTCGCGGCATGGGTATCGTGTTGAAGCTCGTAGCCGGAATAGATGAAACCCTGGGGCGCATTATCGTGACAGCGTTCGTCATCGGCTTCACCGCGCTGGCGGGTCTGATGTCGGTCGCGTACATGGATCTTCTCAACGGCGCCGTTATCCTTCTGGGAGTCATTGCCGGAGTGCCTGCTCTGTACTCCGTCGGCTCCAGCCACCAGGCTTTTCTCGCGCCGATCTCCAGCCGCCTCACCTGGACCGGAGGTCTCGGGTGGGGCGAGACGCTGGCTTACTTTTTCTCCACCTGCTTCTTGCTGCTCGGCGATCCCCAGATCTATGGAAAGCTCTTTTCCGCAAAGGACCCGCGCGAGGCGCGCAGGGCCGTCGTTGGCTGGATCTTCTGCACCGTCGTGGTCGAAGTGCTGGTGGTCGTTCTGGCCGTGGAGGCGTCTCTGCTGGATTATGCGAAGCTGGGCAAGCCGGCCATCCCCTCGCAGAATCCGGAGTACACCATCCTGCACGCCGCGCGTCACGCCTTTCCGCTCGCCATGGGCTGCATCTTCCTGGTGGTCGCGACGGCGATCATCGTTTCCACGGCCACCTCGTATCTATTGATGCCCTCGACAAACTTCACGAAAAACGTGGTGCAACGCTTCTTCTGGCCGGACATGACGCAGAAGGAGATCGTCGTCGTCTCCCGGTTGTTCACGTTGGTGTTCGGTCTCGCCGCGTTTCTTCTGATTTCCACCTTCACGTCAGTGCTGGAGATGGCGCGGTACGCCTATACCGTGTACGGCGCAGGCATCACCCCGGTAGTGGTCGCCTCCTTCTTATGGCGACGCGTGACGACGGCGGGAGGAATCGCCTCGATCGTGTGCGGGACCGGCATCACGGTCGGCTGGGAAATGGTGACGCAGATTGCGGGCGCCCCGCCCCTTGGGATACCGGCTTTCTATCCCGCGATCCTGGCATCTATCGGCGCGCTGGTTCTCGTCAGTCTCATCACCACTCCGGAGCCCGAGAACAAGTGGCGACCTTTCTTTGAAAAGGAATCAAAGGAATCGTAGGAATCCGAGGAATCCAAGAATTCAAGAATCCAAACTACCGGAAATCCTTCGCGAGCTGGCAAGGATTTCGCCGTGTTCCCCTGGGAGCGCACGCATCCTGCATCCTGCGTGCCGGGGTCTGGATTCCTCAGATTCCTCGGATTCCTCAGATTCCAGCAAAAACAGTGCCTGGACTCAAGACTATTAGAGGTTATCCAGGACGGCCAACAGGCGAGGCAGGGTTTCACGCAAGGCCTCTGATTTCTGGACGAAACTCAGGACAAGATGATGTGGCGGGATGTCGTAGTAGTGACCCGGATGGAGCAGGATCTTCTCTCGCTTGAGGATCTCTTCTGCGGCCCGTTCTTCCTCCAGGTCTTCGAGCTGCAAGGTCATGTAGAACCCTCCTTCGGGTTCCGAGATTCGTATCCGGGAGCAGCCGCGCAGGAGGTCTCTTGCGGTTTCGTAGCGCTTCCGTATCTCCGCGACATAGTGCCGCAGAAACTCGCCTCCGTCTTGAAAGAGCGCGGGTGCCGCCGCCTGTATCAGCTCGCTCACCGGAAGGAACGTGTCGGAAATAAGTTCCAGAGCTGTCAGCGCCTGCGCGATGTTCCCCTTTTCGCCCGACACCGCCATCCAGCCCAGCTTATGGCCTGGAAGCGCGAACATCTTCGAAATGCCGTTCAGGGTAAGCACCAACGGGGCTGCACAACGTCCCGCCCTGGGAACGGTTCCATTCTTCAAATGAAACTCGCTGAAGACTTCGTCACTCAGAATTGCCAGGCGGTGTCTCGACGCGATCTCCGCAAGTTTTTCGATCTCATCTTCGGAGGCCACATGACCGGTGGGGTTGTGAGGAGAAAGCAGGATTACAGCGCGCGTCTTGGTGGAGATGCGGGCTTCCAGATCCTCCAGGTCTATTGCCCACGACCGGGGTTCCCGCAAGAGGTACTGGACCATCCGTACCCCGCTCAGCGCCGCGATGTAATCGAATAGCGGATAGGAAGGGCGGGGGCAGAGTATTTCCTCGCCTTCATTGGCCAGCAGCTTGAAGCAATACCAGTACGAGATGCTTGTCCCCGGGGTGAGAAGGACCTGTTCTGAAGTTATCGGGACACCATGAGCCTCGTAGTACGCAGCAACAGCCTTCCGAGCCCCTTGCTGACCAAAAGGGTCAGGCCTGTAGACCTGGCTGCGGCGCGACGCCGCGAGCAGGATTTCTTCGAGCAGGGGCTGCGGAAATGAGATCCCGTGCTCGGTTACGTTGCCGGAAATCAGATCCACGATCCGCTCGCCCTGCTTTTCAAGCTGGGCGCGCAGTCGATACAGGGGATTGGTGGTTCCTGGAAGGCGCGATGCAACGCCGGAGAACATTCAAGAAGAAACCGAGGCGCGCGAGTGTCCCCTCGGTCGCGGCTACGTTTTTGAACCGCAAAGACGCAAAAAACGCGAAGGCTCAAAAAATCTTTGAGCCTTCGCGTTCTTGGCTCCTTCGCCGTTCATTCCGGGAGTTTGGGCTCAACGAGCATTCCCTGGCATTCCAGCGATTTCAGGAAGGCGAGGAGGTCGTCCCGTTCTTTCTTGGTCAGTTTGACCTTTTTCAGGTTCTTGGTGTCGAGGTACTTGTTCGGGTAACCGCCGCCGAGCACGAAGTCCACTGCTTCGTCGAGCGTAGCCTTGCTTCCGTTGTGGAAGTAGGGAGCCGTTTTGGTAATGTTTCGCAGGGTGGGCGTCTTGAATGCGCCCGTGTCCTTCTCATCGTTGGTTACTTTCTTGCGCCCGACGTCCGGTTCCGGTGCGTCCATGCCTGCCCCGACGTTGTGGTATTGCAAGTCTGTAAGCAAAATCCCCGCATGGCACGTGCCGCAACCAGCTTTCGTGCGGAAGAGCTCCCACCCTCGCTTCGCCTCGTCGCTCAAAGCTGTCTGGTCCCCTTGCTGGAATTTGTCAAACGCGGTGTCGCCGCAAAAGAAGGTTCGCTCGTACGCGGTGATAGCCTTCATCATGTTGTCCGCCGTGACATCAGTCCCGAACACTTTCTGGAACTGGGCCTTATATCCCGGAAGGGCGTTCAATTTCCCGACGATTTCGCTTTCATGATCCTTGGCGCCCATGTTCCCCCCTGTCCACGCGGCCATAGCCTGCTTTTCCATGGTGGGGCTCCGCCCGTCCCAGTAAAACTCCTTGTGGTAGCCGATATTCCACAAGGTCGGGCTGCTTCGCGTCAGCTTTTTCTCTCCTGCCCCAACGGCCACGGGCAACCCGTCGGTGAGACCGTGCTCGTTCACGTGACACGAATAGCAGGAACGGCTCCTATCGACGCTGAGCCTTTTGTCGAAGAACAGTTGCCGGCCAAGAGCCGCCTTTTCCGGCGTGCTCGGATTGTCCGGCGGTTCGGGCACGGGCTCAAATCCCGGAGGCGGAGCCGGAATGGCGACTACCTCGGGGACGTAGGCCGGAACTTCCGGCTCCTTCGGCGTTTCCTTCGCGCACCCGGCGAGCGCCAACAAGAAACCCGGCAATGCAAGCGTTAGGAAAGCACTTCTCGAAGCAGCTAATCGTACCGACATAAACGCCTCCTCGCATGGCAGGACGACCTGATCTGAGAGATGCTACTTCTTAAAATAATCGTAGTTTAGCTGGATAAAGCTCTTCCATTTCTCCGGCACTTCCTCTTCAGGGAAGATGGCCGCAACGGGACAGGCCGGCTCGCAGGCGCCACAGTCAATGCATTCGTCGGGATTGATGTACAGCTGTGTTGCGGCTTCAAACTCCCCTTCGTCCTTGCGGGGATGAATGCAGTCCACAGGGCAAACATCCACGCAAGCGGTATCCTTGGTGCCTATGCAAGGTTCAGCGATGATGTAGGTCATGTTTTCTCCTCTTTCAGAATAATTTCTTGCGGGGAAACACAAGCATACTCTCTCTAAACATACTCGTACAGATATTAAATCTTCAATGCCCTTGTCCAGCGCTTTTTCTTCAAGGGGTAAAGGGGCCGAGGGGCAAAGGGCCAACGGTTACAAAGCGTTTGCCCTTTACCCCTTGACCTTACGGAAGCGGCAAAATCGTCGCAAAGGTATCTTGGACCACTTCACGATCAGAACGCGAAGCTCCAAGGTCTCCAGGCCCCCAGACTCGAAATGACAAATGACCAATGACAGATGAGAAATGACAAGTAGGCCGGATCGGATTGCCCCCGGGGATTTGTCATCTGTCATTGATCATTGGTCATTTGTCATTTTTAAAAAATTGCTGACCTTGCCGAGACCCTGCCCTTGATCCCTTTGCCCCCTGGTCGTCGCCGTTATCTGGCGATGGCGAGGGCGATCAGGTTGGCCGCCACAAGCATGACGGCGGCCGCGCTGGTGATGAACATCCCCTTGCGCAATTGCGCTACGTATCCAATGGACGGCGGGATGAACACATATCCCAGCCAGCCGCCCGTAATTGCGAGTCCGATGGCCGTGCCCGTGTTCTGTGTAAAGTGAATGTTCACCGCTGCGAGAATGGTAGGGAACAAGGGGGCCATCGAGACGCCTGCCAGCGTGGCCAACAGCCTGACCGTACTCTGTTCCCGCGCCATCAGCACCCCGGTGTAGCTGACCGCTATGCCGATTGCGCCCAGAAGGGTCAGCACGAGAGGCGCCATGAGGTTCTGGCCGAGCAGAAAGGACGAAATCACGCGGCCCGCGATGATTCCGATCGCAAACAGAGATACGGTGTTCCCAGCGGCCTTGGCCGAGAAGTTCAACTCCTGGGTCAAATACTTGTTGAGCCAATACCAGACGGTGCCTTCGCATCCCACGTAAAGAAATAACATCAGAGCCAGGATCCAGAACAACGAGTGGTTCATCACTTCACCGGCCCCGGCCGTCATATCGGAGCCTGCCGTAGAGATCTTTCTCAGGGTCATGCCTCCCGCGATGAAGCGCGCCAGGAAGATTGGCGCGATGAAGGCGCCGACGGCGAAGAAGTTGTTAATCGTGTTGCCCCAAAAACCGCGAGCCGCGTCCGTGGTGGCGACGTCCTGTACCAAAGTATTCGCGGCCGTGACGATGGCGCTGCCGCCCACACCCACAAGGAGCGCCATCACAAAGCCTCCCGCCATGCTGCTGACGCGTCCCAGGACGAAAACCCCGACCGCGACGAGCCCGATGCCTGCTGCCAGTGCCACCTTGTTCCCCATCTGGTCGATCGTGGGTCCCGAAATAATACTGCCCACCACGAGCCCGAGGGAATTGGCCAGAAGAATGGTCGCCGCTTTTCCGACCTTCTTTTCAATTTCGGGAACGATCATTCCCCAGAATGCAGAAAAGACGCCAAACATGAAGGTCCCGAGAAAGGCCGCAATCAGCAGAGTAGTCTGGGTCATCGAAAGCGCTCCTTGAGGAAGATTTTAAAAAGCGTATGGAAGCCTTCTATCACAAAACGCTCCGGCTTGCACTTGTTTAGGTTTGGAGTTCAGCCTTCGGGCCGCAAGGATCCTTGGCGATTTCCTTTGCGCCTTCGCGTCTTCGCGGTGAAACTAAGGGCCCGTCAGGAAATAAGGTGTACATTTTGCTGCTGGCCCCAGGCCCGCTGGCAAGGCGCGAGCGACGAGCATACCCGCTGCGGTATGTAAGGAGCGAGCAACACAGCCAGCGGGCCTGCGGGCCGCAGCCCGGAGGGGCGCGGCGGCGGGCGGGCATCTGCGGCGTTGCCGCTCCTCGACGATGTCACCACATCGCCTGCGTCGCGGCGCCTTGCATCTGCCCGCCCGGCGCTCGCGCCAAAATGCACACCTTATTTTCTGACGGGCCCTAAGCCTGAATTAAGCGCGAAGACGCGAAGATGTGAACAGCGCAAAGGGCGCCGAAGGAGTGGAGGTGAGGGGATAGGGATGTGGTTGCTCGAGGCCAATGCGATCCAGAAACGTGCGCTCCTGGCCGCCTCTCTGGGGTGGATGCTCGACAGCATGGACGTCATGCTGTACTCGATGGTCCTTGCCCACATGATGCGCGACCTCGGCATGACGGAGGGGAAGGCAGGCTTGATGGCCTCGCTCACGCTGGCCTCCTCGGCCGCAGGGGGGACTCTTTTTGGAATCCTGGCGGACAGAGTGGGGCGTTCCCGCGCTCTCCTCGCCAGTATCCTGGTCTATTCGATTTTTACATCGGCCTGCGGCCTGGCTCAAAATGTTGCGCAGCTGGCCCTGTTCCGAATTCTGTTGGGCTTGGGAATGGGCGGCGAGTGGGCCTGCGGCGCCGCTCTCGTTGCAGAGACCTGGCCCTCGCGTCATAGAGGCAAAGCCATGGGAGTCATGCAAAGTTCCTGGGCCGTCGGCTACGCGCTCGCCGCCGGGCTTACCGCTCTCGTCCTCCCGCGATGGGGTTGGCGCGCCGTCTTTTTCGCAGGAGTAGCGCCGGCGCTGGTGACGTTCTGGATCCGCCGGAATGTTCCGGAGCCCGAAATCTGGCGGCGATCTAAAGAGACAGCCGGAACAAAGTCCGGCATTTCCGGGTTGAGCAAGCTCTGGCAGGGCGAGTATGGCCGCCATCTCGCGGTAACGACCCTGGCCAATGCGGGAACGATGTTTGCGTGGTGGGGACTGTTCACGTGGATCCCCGCCTACCTCAGCCTGCCGGCATCGCGCGGTGGAGCCGGTTTGAGCATCGTCAACACTTCCACCTGGATTATCGTGATGCAAGTTGGGATGTGGCTGGGATACGTTTCTTTCGGGTTCATCAGCGACCGGATAGGGCGTAAGAAAACTTACGTGGGCTATATTTTCACAGCAGCCGCAATCGTTCCCGTCTACGGGAGCACGCGCGACCCGACTTGCTTGTTGTTGATCGGTCCACTGATAGGATTTTTCGGCACCGGGTACTTCAGCGGGTTCGGCGCGATCACCGCCGAGATCTTCCCCACGGCGATCCGCGCCAGTGCCCAGGGAATCACCTACAACCTCGGGCGCGGTGTGAGCGCCGCCGCTCCCTTTGCCGTCGGAAGGCTAAGCTCCAAGCATGGCCTGGGATTCGCCTTTCTGCTGACCTCGGTTGCGTTCTGGCTTGCGGGCCTGGTAGCGTTGCTGCTTCCCGAAACTCACGGCCGCGAGCTCCGGTAACTTGTCGCTCTTTCAGCAAGATTCTTTTTGGCGAGCCCTTTGCGCTCTTCGCGTCTTCGCGGTTAATTCGGGCTCAGTTTCACCGCAAAGACGCTAAGTGCGCAAAGGGAATCGCGAAGGTTTGTTCGGTGCGGCTACGCTTCTCCGTAGGGTGAGCTCAAGAATCCAGGTGGTGTTCGAAGCGCCGGTCCAGGGCGAGCTTATTCGCGTCGGCCAGGCGCCGGGAAAACGATTTCATCTCTGATTCCGGCATGGGCTTGAAGTCTTTCACCCAGGACGCGTTCTGATGGATCAGTTCAAGCCTCGGCATTCCCACGACCGCAGACGCGACGGGCAAACTGAGCGCGTACTGCAGGAGCTTCGAAGGATCGGCTTTGCCTTGGCCCGTCCCCAGCAGTTCGTCCTGGCCCATGACCTTCATTGCCAGAATTCCCAGGTTCTTCTTCGAGGCGGCGGGAAGCGCAACCTCCTCGAAGCTGATCTTCATGGAAGGATTCAGAACCATCTTCCCTTTTCCGCTGGCCATGCCTTGAAGCGCGGCGTTGAGCGCCATCTGAACGCAGTCGACATCATGACGCTCAATCGCAGTCTTGAGCGCCGCGGGATCCGTATGGCTGGTGATTCCGATGAAGCGGGTGACCTTCTGGTCCCGCAATTTGTAAAGAACGTTCAGCACGCCATCTTTGGCTTCTACCTTTTCCAGGTCGTCCGCGCCGGCGAGGCTGTGCACATGAATCAGGTCTACCTGATCGGTCTGGAGCCGCTTCAGGCTCCCTTCGAGGATCCTTTGCGCATCGTCTCCGTTCCGAGCGTTGATCTTTGTAGCGAGAAAGACCTCCTTGCGGCGGTTCTTAATGACTTCTCCCACGCGCGTCTCGCTCTTCCCGTTGCCGTAACCGTACGCCGTGTCGAGATAACGAATACCCAGTTCGAGCGCGAGGTTGATCGCGGCCGCCGCCGCGTCCTCGCTCTCATAAGACAGAAATCGACTTCCGCATCCCATCGCCAGAACGGGGACCCTGACTCCGGTCCTGCCCAGAACGCGTCTCGGGAAGTCCTTGGGGTCAGTCCCCAAGACGGCGGCCGCTCCGACGAGGGAGGTTTGTTCCAGGAATTCACGCCTCGAAATTCGCTCTACCATCGCAAGTTCCTCCTGATGACCTTGGCCATTCTACACCGGAAAGCCAAACCGCAACACGCATAACCCAGCTCAAAGGCTTGCCACGAATTTCACGAATTACACGAATTTTTTTAGCTGGCCAGGGGGGGTCTATGCCAATTGGCGGCCGCTTGGTGTTTTCGTGTAATTCGTGAAACTCGTGGCAGCGGAGTTCCAAATCGTCATTCGTCAACCCAACGGCTTACCGGATCAGATAGAATTGTGTCTGGCGGCCGTCGATCCAATCCCACCCGCTCGGAAGTAAGGCCGCGTCTTCTTCCAGGGCGAAACGCACCGGCTGGTTGTCCCACTCCTTCACCGGGTGCAGCACATTCAACTCGATGGAATGCCACGTGTCCGGCCAGAAGATGTAATCTCCACGGCCCGGGACGCCGTTCTGGTAATCGACCATACCGATCAGTGGCCCCGCTCCATGACCGTGATATCCGATGGGATGGCAGTAGACAGAAGGCCCCAGCCCCTCCCTGCGGGCCTGCGCCAGCGCGGCCGCCAGCGCCGCGTTACCGGTTGCTCCGGTTCTGGCAAACTGAATGACGAGATCCTGAAGCCGGTTGGCGGCTCCGAGACCCGCCTTCAATCCCGCCGGAGCGTCCGTTTCCCCCGGAAGAAGAACATAGGCGTTGTGCTGCGTATCGGTGCAAAAACCGAGATACACGATGCCGAAGTCGCAGTGGAGCATGTCACCGCGCGCGATCACTTGCGGCTCCGAATCGGGCTCCGCCGATCTAAGCTCCCGGCGCCATATCGTGATGGCCGGGTGGAACCAGAGGCCCAACCCCATCTCTGCGACGCGCTGACGCATCCACCAACCTACGTCGGTGTTCGTGGTGACGCCGGGCACAATGACTTTGTTCGAAAACGCTTCTGCGATGATCTGGTGCGCCACGCGCATGACGTGGCGATAGGCGCCCGTTTCCTCCGGCAATTTGACTTGGCCGTGAGGCCGTCGGCATGGCTGTAGAGTTCGGAGGTGTTGATACCGATGACCTTGGGGTCGCGCTGCTCGACGATACGCCGCAATCCTTCCCACTGTGCGTCGTTGTGAGTCCTCTCGAGCGTGAAGAGGCCGTCGTAATCGAAGCGCCCGATCGAAATCCGTTCCACGCCCCGATCGCCGCCGCGGTGGGAGAAGACGAGAATCGTGCGCCGGCGCGACGAATAGGCCGTTATCGGCGCCATGGAGCGAAAAACGGGATCGTCGTTGTATTCGCGCGAGACGATGATCCACATGTCAATCCCTTCGCGGTGCATCAAGCCGGGGAGAATCGTGTTAAAACGCTTTTCGATCCAGGCGCGCTGTAGCGGCGCCTGCTCGCGGTGCGTGAGAACACGGTCTTGGGCTGGAGCGTCAGCCAGGCATGACAGTAGAGCGGCGGCAGCAACCCATCGGCGCATCAATAGAACCTCCTCGTTGAAACCGGCGCATTGTAGCACTGGCGGGTTTGGAGTTCAGCCTTTAGGCTGCCCTCGTCGCATTGACGAATGACGAATGACGAATGAAATGAAAAAGGGGCGGCTAATCAATGTCACGCGTCTTTTCAATCGTCAATCGTCAATCGGTTGGGACTTGATCTGCCCAGGGCGGTAGTACTACCCTGCATGCTGTCAAGCGGACGGGACATGGTAGAGGACACAAGCACTCTGGCGGTTTTCATCGATTTCGAGAACCTTGCACTCGGGTTTCAAGGAAAGAAAAAGACCCGATTCGAAATACGGCGGGTGCTGGAGCGGCTTGTGGAAAAAGGGAAGATCGTCGTCAAAAAGGCCTATGCTGATTGGAGCCGCTTCCCCGAATACACCCGGTCACTGCACGAACAAGGAATCGAACTCATCGAGATTCCCAAACGGGCTCACACGGGCAAAAACTCCGCGGATATTCGCTTGTGCGTGGACGCGATGGACCTGGCGTGGGCCAAGGAGCACATCACGAGTTTCGTCATCGTTTCGGGCGACAGCGACTTTTCTCCTCTGGTAGCCAAGCTCAAAGAGAACGGGAAGCACGTGATCGGCCTGGGGATGAAGCCGTCGACGTCGGATTTGCTGCGGGACAATTGTGACGAGTTTATTTACTACGAGGACTTGGAAAGACTCCGGACGACGTCGATCAAGCTGCCTGAGACGGGTATTTCGCCGCGGCAGCAGGAGGCCTTTTCGATCCTGATGGAAGCGGTCGCAGCCCTGATCCGCGAGAACAAGGAGGTGTTGTGGTCCTCCATGATCAAAGATACGATCCGGCGCAAGCAGCCGGTTTTTGACGAATCCTATTACGGGCATCGAACGTTCAGCGCCCTCCTCGAGGACGCTCAAACAAAGGAGCAAAGGAGCAAAGGAGCAAAGGAGCAAAGGGGCCAAAGGCGAGGGACAAAGGGGCAGAGGGGCAAAGGAGCAAAGGAGCAAAGGAGCAAAGGGGTCAAGCGGCAAAGGGAGCAAGGCAGAAGGCTTCGTGAATGAATGCGTCGCCTGGAAGATTTGCTCTGAGCCCGAGCCTTTCCCTTTACCCATTTGCCCCTTGACCCCGAATACAGGAGGGATCATGAAGGAGACGTTTGATGCAGCAAGCAGCAACGCAGGCGCGCCACGCCGGGCGACTCTCCGTGTTTTCTCCCTAATACCAACCGGCAAATTTGTGTTTTCCGCGCCTCGGTGGCTCCTGCTGGTTGCGGTTCTTTTGCTTTTTGCCTTCCCGGTCTCCCGCGCCGCGCAGAGGACGCGCAAGCTCCTTTTTCTGACGCACTCGGCGGGATTCAAGCACGCCGTCATCCCTCTTGCTGAGAAGATCATGCCTGAGATCGGCAAGAAATTCGGCAATTTTGAAACCACCGTGACTCAGGATTGTTCGTCAATCAGCGCCGAGAACCTCAAGAACTACAATGCGGTGATGTTCTACACCACCGGGGAGTTGCCGATTTCTGAAGAAGGGAAAAAGGCTTTCATGGACTTCATCCGGAACGGGAAGGGATTCGTCGGAGTGCACTGCGCCACGGATACGTTTTACAAATGGCCGGAGTACGGGCAGATGATTGGAGGCTATTTCGATCAGCATCCCTGGCACACCGACGTGGTCGTGCGTGTTGAAGACAAGACCTTTCCCGCCACCGCTCACCTTGGCGCTTCCTTCAAGATCAAAGACGAGATCTATCAATTCAAGGACTGGTCGCGGGAAAAAACTCATGTGCTCCTGAGTCTGGATCCCGGCTCCGTGGACCTGACGGTAAAGAATGTGCACAGGACCGACAAGGATTTCGGACTGGCCTGGTGCCATCCTTATGGCAAGGGAAGGGTGTTTTATTCTGCGCTCGGCCACCGCGACGAAGTCTGGCAGGACGAGCGCTTTCAGAAATTCCTGGTCAACGGCACTCTCTGGGCCATGGGTGCTGTCAAAGCCAGAGTGGCAGTCGGCACTGAGTGATTGTGGATTGCGGATTAGTGATTGCGGATTGCGGATTTCGGATTGCGGATTGAAGGAAAGCCGTCGTCGTGAATTCTGCAATCCGCAATCCGCAATCGCCAATCCGCAATTCTTCTGAACCGCCGGTTCCCTCGGGATATCTAAAACAGACAACGGAGAGACTATGCCAATGAGAACGAAACTTCTGCTTATCACCATGGCCTCATTTTTCTGGGCTGTTCCAGTGTGGCCCCACGGGGACAAGATCATCCCGCAGATAGCGGACGGAGCGGGGGCGATCCGGACCAAATTCGATATTACGAATCTCAGTCCCGATCAGAAAATCACTAAAGTTAAAGTCCTTTTTTTCCTCGACAATGGGAGTCCGTGGTCCGTCGCAACGAATCGCGGAACCGCGAGTGAAGTGCCTTTGGAGCTGGGGCCGTTCCAGACGATCCGCATTGAAACTCTCGGGACCCAAAACCTCACGATAGGCTATGCCGTCATACGCAATACCGACGTGACGTCGGTGTATCCGGATGATTTCTACGTCGCGGCCACCGTCTTTTACGAAGTCCTGAATGGCCCGAACGTGATCGACACCGTGAGCGTACCCATCGGCGAGCCTACGCGCAGCTGGATCCTACCGGTTGAGATCGATGTTGGGCGGAACACAGGGTTCGCCGTGGTGAATCTTACGGACGGTCCGAACAAGGTCACCCTGCAACTGTGGGAGGCGACCGAGCCTTTGTCGGGCGACCCGACGGATGGAGGGACGGCCCCCCCCTTCACGTTGAACGCAAAAGAGCACAGGGCGCAATTTTTGACGGAAGCAGGTTTCTTCCCGGGTAGGACAAAATTCAAGGGAATGATGAAGGGGCGCTCAGAAGGGCCCGTGGCGATTCTGGCGCTGCTGCAGACTTCGACTCCCACCGGAGTGCAATTTGCGACGCTGGTGCCCGCGCCCTTGGATTCGCTGCGGCGAAATACGTTCACGTATCTGCGGCAGGGATTCGCGCTCAATGCGGACCTCCCCGTCGTCGACTACTTTTTCGGCGAGTTAGACACTCTTCCTCCTGGATACGATGACTCGACCTGGGACGTGCGCTATGAGACGCAAAGCGGCACGGCCCGCCGGCTCGCGCCGCGCAACGGCGCGATGATAGCCGCTGTTGGGCTGCGCAACGCCACTGACTTCGACGCGCTTACGCT
>QHZE01000430.1 GCA_003225335.1 Acidobacteriota bacterium | reverse complement strand
GGATTGTAGCTTCATCGTCAAGGTCTGTTTCAAGCCACGATTTTTTGAGGATCCAGGTGACCGCGCGCAGCTCATGAATCCCCGGGGGCCACTTGGGACTCGCCGGTCTCTATGTCGCAAAAAACCACACGCACGGCAAATTGAACTCCGAACGTGGGCTCTACCGGGGAACAAACGGCTTTTGCTTGACGACGCCCGTTCCTTCTTTCACCGTAATCCACTGATTGGCCTTCACGCCAAACACCTTCTCGGTCTCCCCGGCAGGCCAGCGAATCTCGATCTGATCGACACTGCCCGCCCTGCCCAGGCCGAAGTGAAGTCGCAAATCGTTTTGAGAGATGTAACTCCCGCCGCTGCGGACTTCATCCGTCTGGCTGAGCCTGCCCGACCGCAGTGTGACCTTCGCTCCGATCGCGCTGCGGTTGGACTGCGTTCCCACCAGCTCGATGAGAATTGAGTTCTGTGTTTCTCCAAAGTTCTTGAGCAAGCTGGGCAGGTCGTTCATGTTGCTGACGACCACTTCCAGCCTGCCATCGTTGTCCAGGTCGGCCACGGCCATGCCCCGGGCAGGGCGCAGCTCCGTGATAGCCGGGCCGCATTGCGCCGAGATGTCGCGAAAGGCCCCGCCACCCTGGTTCCAGTAGACCAGCTTTCGCTGCCGGTATGTTTCCTTCGGGCTGTTGCCCTCGACTTCAGGATAGACATGGCCGTTGGCGATGAGAATGTCCTTCCATCCGTCGTGGTCGATGTCCAGAAACGCGACGCCCCAGCCCAGATACTTCGTGTTGTCTCCCAGGCCCGCCTGAGCGGTCACTTCGTTGAAGAGGTTGCGCCCTTCGTTGTGGTAAAGCGTGGAGGTGTCATCGGCGAAGTTGGTCTTCACGAGATCGAACCGGCCGTCGCCGTCGTAGTCGGCCACAGACACTCCCATGCCCGCCTGGGCGCGGCCATCAGCATTGTAGGCAGTCCCGGAGAGCTCTCCGATTTCGCTGAAGGTGCCGTCTCTGTTGTTGTGGTAGAGGAGGCTCGCCGATGAATCGCACGCCACGTAGATGTCGGGCCAGCAGTCGTCGTCAAAGTCAGACACAATGGCCGTGAGACCATAGTGGCTGCCCGGCTGTGCGATGCCGGAGCGCTCCGACACATCGGTGAAGGTACCGTCGCCATTGTTGCGGTACAACAGATTGGTTCCGCCTTTCAACCCGCGAGGGCCGCACATCACGGGGATGCCTTTCCACTGGCAGTACTGGTTGCTGCCCGGCTGTGGAACGGTTTTCTCGTCGAAGACGACGTAGTTGGCGACGAACAAGTCGAGATCGCCGTCGCGATCGTAATCGAGAAACGCGCAACCGGTCCCCCAGCGCCGGCCCGTTGCCGGAAGGCCGGCCTGCTGGGTCCAGTCTTTGAACGTCCCGTTCCCCTCGTTGCGATAGAGCACGTCGTGTCCGAAGTAGGTCACCAGCAAATCGGTGTCCCCGTCGTTGTCGTAATCGGCGGCGCAGACGCCCTGACCCCAGCCCGAGCGGGCCAAACCAGCCCGCCCGGTGACATCCTGAAACGAGCCGTCTCCCTGATTGCGATAGAGGTGATTGATAGGCTCTTCCCCTGGCGGAAAGCCTTCCGTCCGGCTGCCGTTGGCAAAGAAAATATCCCTGAAGCCGTCGCCGTCGAAATCAAAGATGGCAACGCCGGTCCCCGTGGTCTCGAGAATGTACTTCTTCTGCTTCTCACCACCTTGAACGATTCTGGAGATGAGTCCCGCCCGTGTGGCGATGTCTTCAAATTGGATTTTGGGAGCCGCTGCCCTCCTCTGAGGGGGTTGCCGGGAGTAATGCTCCGAAAAGAACAGAACACCGAGAATGCAACACGGGAGCACGAGCCGTGTGTGTGTCATCGTTCAGTGCGCCGCTCAGGCCACGCGCGCAAGTACAGTGGAAGTGGGAGTCAATTCATGCGGCCTTTAACTCTCAAAGAAGCTGCGAAGAATTTAATTCGTGTCAATTCGTGGAATTCGTGGCGGTTTTTACTGGCCACGAATTCCACCAATTTCACGAAAATGATCACTAGATTTCGTCATCGGTTTGAACCAGGACGCTCATCACCCCGCTCGAAAACGTTGCAGCTGATCGTCGTCAAGGTCGATTCCCAGGCCGGGTTCGTCGGGGATCGGCAGGTAGCCTTCCACGGCGCGCACCTTCTGCCGGGTGATGAACTCGCGCAGCTTGGTTGATTCCTGAACGACGAACTCGGCGATCAGACTGTTGGGGACGGAATTCAGCCAGTGCAAAGCCGCCATGACGTTGATATACGTGGTGAACCCGTGGTTGGCCACGGGAAGCCCGCGGTCGGCCGCCAAACTGGCGATCTTCATGGCTTCTGTGAATCCGCCGCAACGCGTCAGATCCACCTGGACCACGTCGATCTTTCCCCTCTCCATCAGTTCCAGGTATGTGTGGCGGCTGCTCTCCTCTTCACCGGCGGCGATGCGCACCTCAGTGGCCTCGCTGAGCTTTCGGTATCCTTCGTAATCGTCCGGCTGCAAAGGCTCTTCAAGCCAAAAAATATCGAACTCGGAGAAGGCCCGGGCGCGCTGGATGGCCGTTTTGGCGTCCCACACCAGACCGGCGTCAATCATGACGTCACCATCTTTGCCGAAGCCCTGGCGCGCCTGGCGCACCAGGTCGATGTCCTGCCTGGCGTCCTGCCCCATCGGCGCCCATCCGAATTTCACGGCGTTGAAGCCCCGGTCGCGCAGTTGCCGGGCAATGGCGCCGGTCTCAGCCGGCGTGCGCCCGAACAGGGAGCTGGCATAACAGCGGATCCTTCGATGAAACCCGCCGCCCAAAAGCCTCCACACGGGCAATCCCAGCGCTTTCCCCTTGATGTCCCACAAGGCCAGATCGATTCCGCTGATGGCGTGGATACCGATACCGCGCCGGCCCGCATAGATGTTCCCTTGATACATCTTGTGCCACAGGTATTCGGTCTGGAATGGATCTTCGCCGATCAGCAGATGTTTGAGACCGGTCGCGGTCGTGTGCGAATACGGTCCCTCGATGACCTGTTTGGCAGCAAGAGGCGCCGAGTCGACCTCACCGAGTCCCGTAATCCCGGCATCGGTGTGTACTTTGACAATGAGGGCATCCTGTCCGCTGTCGCATTGCTCTGCCACTTCGGGGAGACGAACATAAATCGCCTCAACGCCGGTGATTTTCATGGGATCAGGTCCTCCTTCGCGGCGGGAGTTTCTGCCGCCCTGGCTGGCTGGATCTCCGGTACCGCCATCGCATCCCGCGTGCTTTCCACGGACTGCACGTGTCGGAGATGCCGCACGCGAAATCCCTCGATCATTTCCCTGAAGGATTGCCGGACGTCCTCAGCAGCACCCTTTTTCAGCGACTCAAGCAGGGCATAGTGCTCTTGATTGTCCCGAGAAAAGTCGTAAGCGTCCTTATTGAAGTCGTAGGCCGGGGCGCCGGAAGAGATCCGAAGAAGATAGAAAGCAAACAGCGGGGCGCAGACGAGATTCAAAGCGCGCTCCAACGCCGTGTTGTCCGAAAGCTTCCAGATGTGTTGATGGAAAGCGAGATCGTTTCTCAGAATCTCGAAGAGGTCCCGCCGCAATCTGGCACTCTCCATCATGTCGACGAAATGGTTGAGCCGGGCGGCGTGCTCAGGCGTCAGTCGCGAGTGGGCCAGCGAGGCGGCCAGCGGCTCCAATTCCAGGCGCACGGCGTAGATCCCCTCCACGTCTTTCGTCGTCAGTTTCGTGACGAACGTGCCCCGGTTTTCGCGCTTGGTAACCAGACCGCGATGCTCGAGCTCTTGAAGGGCCTCGCGCAGTGTGCTCTGTCCGACCTGAAGCTGCCGGGCCAGTTTTCCTTCCACGATCCGATCACCCGGGCGCAACTCTCCGTGAAGAATCGCGTCGATGAGGTGATCGGTCAAACGAGACCGCATATTCCCGCGTTTCATTGCCCGGATCATGTATTCGATAATCGAATAGATATTTTGAATTGTCAAGCGGCTTTCCATCAATTTCAAGCTATCATATTCATATAGCTTAGTTTAGATAGAATCAAAGGATGGTTGACAAATAGACTTGACAGCACTCAGGCATGGTGATAGAGATTCGATATTCGATTAACGAATAAGGATTGGAAACCTGTGAGCGAGGTCTCCCCATGTTTCCGTCGAAACAAGGAGGCATTTATGGACGGGAAGGAATTGTTGCGAACGGTCCTCTCACTTGTGTTGGTCGGCAGCCTGTCCGCCGTTCCGTCTGTCTACAGTCAGGGCGGCACGACAGGGACCCTGGTTGGGCTTGTTTCCGATCCGTCGGGCGCGGTCGTCCCCGACGTCAGCGTGACCGTGCGCAGCCTGGAAACCAACATCAGTGTCACCGAAACCACCGGAACGGCCGGTGTGTTTACCTTCCCCAACCTTCGCGCGGGCCTCTATGAAGTGAAGGCAGTCAAGCAGGGGTTTCGAACGGCCACGGTTCCCAGTGTGAAGCTGGACGTGAATGCCACCTTTCGAGTGAACATTGCGCTTGAGGTTGGAGAGGTCAGCGAGACCGTGGAGGTAACGACCGCGGCTCCCATGCTGCAGACCGACGAGGCCACCGTGGGTCATCTGATCGAGCAGCAGCGGATTGTCGACTTGCCGCTCAACGGCCGCAATTTCCAGCAACTGCAGCTGCTGACGCCGGGATCGGTCGACACATTCAACCATCAAACCAGTTCGGGGCTGGCGGGCGGAGCCAGCGCGCTTACCATTACCAACGTAGCTGTGACGGCCAATGGCGCCCGTCCCAATCAGATGCTGTTCCTCATCGATGGCGCCAACGCGTCCAACCAGAATGGCCGGGGGACCATTTTCAGTCCCAACCCCGATGAGATCGGCGAGTTCAGGATTCAAGGCTCCAATTTCTCCGCCGAGTATGGGTATGGAAGCAACGTCATCAATGTGTCGACCAAGTCAGGCACCAACGATCTCCATGGCGCCGCCTGGGAGTTTCTGCGCAACAACGCTCTCGATGCGCGCAACTTCTTTGCGCCGGGTGTGGAACCGCTGAAGCGCAACCAGTTCGGCGCCGCGATTGGCGGTCCGCTGCGCAAGAACCAGACGTTTTGGTTTTTCAACTATGAAGGGCAACGGGAGGCGACCGGTTTCACCCGCCGTGCCTCGGTCCCGACCGAGAGGATGCGAAACGGGGATCTCTCCGAGCTGAGAAATCAGATTTACGATCCGGCGACGACCCGTCCCGACCCGGCCAATCCTGGGCGCTTCATTCGTGACCCGTTTGCGGGAAACATCATTCCCAGGGAGCGGATCAATTCAGCCACTCGCCTGTTTCTGGACTGGATCCCCAAACCCAACCTGCCGGGTTTCAGCAACAACTTCGTCAACAATCCGAGTGTCGATAATAATTTCGACCACTACACGGCCAAGGTGGATCATCAGATCAACGCCAACAACTCGATCAATTTCCGTTACTCGCAGCACCCTCAGCTGCTCCCGTTCGGTGTGGGGCCGTATCGCGGCTTCTCTAAGCCGCCCTACGACCCCGGGACAAACCTGAAGGACACGACCGGCATCAGCACCGTGCTGAACTGGTTCCACAACTTCAGCCCGACAACCGTACTGGAGTCGCGCATTTCCTTTGCGCGGGCCTTCAATGACATCGGCAATCCAAACATCATTCCCAACGGGACCGACTGGACGACCGAGGCCGGGATTCAAGGGTTCGGCAAGGGGATCTCCGACCTGTTTCCAACCTTTCCCGATTTGAGCTACTCGGGCTTTACCGGACTGCCGGGCGGGGGCTTCGCGCTCACGTATGTTTCGAACAACTGGGACTACACGTCGAACATCTCCATGATTCGCGGCAAGCACACATTCAAGACAGGATTCAGTCACCGCCGCTGGCAGCAGAATCTGACCACGACGGGACAGGGGGCGGGCGGATTCTCTTTTAACGGGTTCGCGACCACTAACCCGGCCAGTCCGGCAGGAACGGGCGAGGGATTTGCCGACTACTTGCTCGGCATACCGTTCAGCGGCAGTCGCTATGTTCCTCCCGGCTGGTACTATCAGCGCATTCGCAACGTCTGGAGCTTTTTCCAGGACGACTGGAAAGTCTCGCCGAAGCTGACCGTCAATCTGGGGATTCGCTACGAAGTCAATCTGCCGACCGTGGAAAACAACGACGCGCTCGCCAGCTTCGATTCTCGGGCTCGTAATGGGCGCGGCGCCATTGTGGTTTCCAGTGAGAAGGTGATTTCTCCGCCGTATCCGACCGGACACAGTTCCGTGCCGCTTTCGGTGCCGGCCTACCGGCCACTGATCGTAACTGCGGACCAGGCCGGAGTCCCGGAAAGGTCACTGCGCGACACGGCCTGGAAGAGCTTTGCGCCGCGCTTCGGCCTGTCCTATCGCCTGACCGACAAGACCGTCGTTCGCGGCGGCTTCGGCATTTTCTACGTGCAGCTGGACGGCAACCGCGAAAGCGAGTTCGAGTCGGTTCCGTTCCTGGTGCGGGAAAACGGCTTGCTGAACACGATTGTCGACGGGCGGCCCATCAACACCATCCAGACGTTTCTCCCGGCGGGCTCTTCGTTTTCACCAACACCGAGTCTGTTTGCTCACAATCCGCGCGACGGCAACTTCGGCTACACCGAGCAGTGGAATCTTTTCGTCCAGCGCGAGCTGTCAGGATCGTTCGTGGTTGACGTGGGCTATGTGGGCACCAAAGGGAACAAGCTGCAGCAGTCGCGCGAGTTTAACGCTCCTTTGCCTGGCCCGGGTGCTGTCCAGCTTCGGCGGCCGTTCCCTGACTTTGCCACTATTGCTTTGAGCGAGCAGTCTGGCAACTCCATTTATCACGCCCTCCAGGCGAAACTGGAGCGCCGCTTCTCGGCCGGCCTGACACTGATGACCTCGTTCACCTGGTCGAAGAACATCGACTTGAACAGCGGCAACACCAGCACGGGCACGGATCCGTATAGTTTCTCGCTGGATCGCGGCCTGGCCGACTGGGACACGCCGCGCGTGCTCGTGATCAGTTCCGTGTACCAGGTGCCTTTCTATAGAGGAAGCCGAGGAGTGGCGAACCACTTTCTGGGCGGCTGGAACATCGGAAACATCGTCAGCGTGCAGGATGGCTATCCGTTTACTCCTGGCTGGGCAGGAGACGTGGCAAACACAGGGCGGGGCAGCCGGCCCAACCGTACCTGCGACGGCAAGCTTTCCGACCCCACCATCGACCGCTGGTTCGACACCAGCTGCTTTGGCGCTCCCACACCCTTCACCTACGGCAACTCCGGACGAAACATTCTACGGGGGCCTGGCTTCTTCAACTGGGATACAGGCGTATACAAGGATTTTCACCTGATCGAGCAATGGCGCCTGCAGTTCCGCAGCGAGTTCTTCAATCTGTTCAACCATGCCAACTTCGGGCTGCCGGCGGCCACCATCACTTTAACTCTCTCAGAAGCTGTGGAGAATTTAATTTCGTGTTAATTCGTGGAATTCGTGGCGGCCTTTTTTTGGCCACGAATTCCACGAATTTCACGAAAACGATCACTGCCATTTGAATAAATCTCTGTGTCTCCGTGGCTCTGTGGCTTGCCGCTACCAAGAGCACGGATGCGCGTGCTCCAGGATTGTCAGGAGAACAAACGTGAACACCAACGCTCGCTTGAAATGGCGGAGTGCCGCCGCCTTCAGCCTTTGTTTGATTTCGGCTTGGCCAATCCTTGGTGCGGACAAGCTGATCGAAAAACACGTGGCCATCGAGTGGCTCTCTGGCCGCCCTCAGGGTCAGATTCGAGTGGACCGCGCAAACCTGCTGGAAATAAAGATCGCTCGCGGCAAGGGCACCCTTCAGGGTCCCGGCGGGTTTCAGGCTATTCAAGAGGGGCCGTTCCGGATGGAACTTCGGATCCAGACCGGCGAAACTGCGCTGGGCAAGGCCGCTCCGATCGTGAGTGTCGTCACCACGAAGGACCCGTTTAGCTTCTTCTTACGTGACGTTTCCAGCCGGTATCCCATTTGGATTCCTGCCTACAACGTTGTTGCAACACTTGCAGAAGACCAGCGTTCCTATCTGGAAATTCAGGACGGGATTCGCTCTCAGGGACTGCAAACGAACCTCCAGCGCATCGAAAGCGAGCCCGAGGAAAGCTACCAGGCTGCCGCGCGCGACACGAGAAGCCTGAGTTGCCAGACCTGGCTGGGGCTTTCACGAGACATCCGAATCTTCGGGATCAGCGAACGCATGGAATGGATCCAGCCTCGCTTTCACGGACACGAGGTCTCGCTGCCGGAAACCGGGGGCAAATCCTGCCGCTACGAGTTCCTGATGGGCAGAGGCTGGGGTGCCGTGGACCAGGTCTCCCGCCGACTGGAAGAGGGCACCCTCCCAATCTTGCGTGGCGCGCTGCTGGATGACGATGTCGCCTACGACCTCACCGCGTTCGTCACGATGGAATCCAGCGCACTGTCCGGCCAAACGCTGCGCGGAACGCACTTCCTGGTGGCGGATGGCTACGGCATTGGCCATATGTTTACGCCCGAACAGCAGGCGCAGCATGACTCATTGCTGCCGGCAGAGATGAATCCGGCCGAAGAGACGGTGCTGTACCTTCAGATTCAGGCGGTCAATCGCGGGTTGGTGCCGCGCTACGCTTTTTTCAAAGGCCTGACTCCGAGCGCCAATCCGCGGCCAAAGTGGTCGTTTGACGGCGCGAAAGGCTTCGGCACGTACGAGAGCGGCCGGGTCTTTTCGGTCTCGACGCTGAACGGGAAGCCGCTGACGCAAAACGAAGCGGCCGTACAGCTCAACCCCGGCGAAACGGCCACCTTCGAGATCAAGCTGCCGCACCGCCCGATTTCCGCCGAGCGCGCCGGAAAACTGGCCGAAGCGAGCTTTGCGGCACGGCACCAGGAGTGCAGGCAGTTCTGGAGGAAGAAGCTGGAAGCGGCCGCCGGGATCACGCTGCCGGAACAACGGATCACGGAGATGGCTCGCGCAGGGTTGCTTCATCTCGATCTGATAACCTACGGGCTGGAGCCGAAAGGCACCCTCACCTCCACCATCGGTGTCTACAGCGCCATCGGCTCGGAAAGCTCTCCCATTATTCAGTTCATCGACTCGATGGGATGGCACGACGTCGCTCGCCGCGCCTTGACCTACTTCCTCGACAAACAGCACGACGACGGGTTCATGCAGAACTTTGGCGGTTACATGCTCGAGACCGGCGCGGCCTTGTGGAGTCTTGGGGAGCACTACCGTTACACACGCGACGAGGAGTGGGTCAAGAGCATCGCTCCCAAACTCGTAAAAGCTTGCGAATACCTGTTGAAGTGGCGGCAGCGCAATCAGCGCGAGGAACTGCGGGGGAAAGGCTATGGCCTCCTCGAGGGAAAGACGGCCGATCCTGAAGACCCATTCCATTCCTTCATGCTGAACGGTTATGCCTGCCTCGGGCTGAGCCGCGCCGCCGAGATGCTGGCGAAATCCGATCCTGCCCAGTCACAGCGGTGGCAGCAGGAGGCTGCGGCTTTCAAGGCCGACATTCGCACGGCTTTCTTTGAGGCGATGGGACGGGCTCCGGTGATTCCGCTCGGAGATGGCAGCTGGTGCCCGACGGTGGCGCCCTGGGTTGAATACCGGGGACCCCTGGTCCTGCATGCCGATGGTGGCGACTGGTTCACGCACGGCGCGATGGTCGCCCGCGATTCGCTGCTCGGCCCGCTGTATCTGGTGTTTCAGGAAGTCCTCGACGCGAAGGAGCCAGGAGCAACCTTCCTGCTGAACTTCCACAGTGAGCTAATGACCAAACGCAACGTGGCTTTCAGCCAGCCCTATTATAGTCGTCACCCGATTGTTCATCTCCGGCGTGGCGAAGTGAAGCCGTTTCTGAAGTCCTACTACAACACCATGGCAAGCCTGGCTGACCGCGAAACCTACACGTTTTGGGAACACTATTTTGGGGCCAGTCCGCATAAGACCCATGAGGAGGGCTGGTTTCTGATGCAGACGCGGTGGATGCTCTATCTCGAAAAAGGCGAGACGCTGGAACTGTTGCCGGGTATTCCGCGAGGCTACCTGGAAAACGGCAAGGAGATCGAGCTGAAAAACGTCGCCAGCTACTTTGGCCCGGTGTCGCTGCACGTCAAGTCAAGTCTGGATCAGGGACGCGTCGAGGCGAGCGTGGAATGCCTCGCCGACCGGCGGCCAAAAACAGTGGCGTTGCGGCTCCCTCATCCCCAGGGAAAACGCGCCGTCTGGGTCCAGGGCGGAGCCTACGATCCCGAGACAGAGCGCGTGAAGATCGAGCCTTTCTCCGGCCGGGCCGCGGTTGTGCTGGGATTCGGCGAGAACAGGCAGTGACGCCGCCCAACAGCAACCAAGACTATGGAACCACAGATGCACACAGATGAACACAGATGAACTGAACACGGATCTGTACTACTAACCCGAAAATCCTTTGCTAGCTGGAAAGAATTTTTCCACTGATCGAAAACTCTTCGTGATTCTTCGCGTCTTCGCGGTGGGTTGGGCCCAGCCTTTACCACGAAGACGCGAAGACGCAAAGAATCGCTAAGTTTTTGGTTGCGGCTATGCCGCGCTAGGTTCATCTGTGTTTATCTGTGGTTTCCCGATGCGAAGCCTGATTCTGAGCATCGCAGCTTTTATCAGCTTGCTTGCCTGGCGCACCGGCGGTTTGCCGGCGCAGGATGTCTCCCGCCCTCCAGCGGCTTCCTCAGCCTCTTCACGTGACCAGCTCTATCGCGCCGCGAACGAACTGCTGCAAAGCGGCAGGTTTGTACAGGCAACCGCGGCCTACAAGGCAATCATCGCCAGATGGCCGGGATTCTACCAGGCCTACAGCCTGCTGGGAGTGGCTTACACTCAAATGGGAAAGCTGGAGCAAGCCACGGCCTGTTTCCTGAAAGCCGTCGAACTCCAGCCTGGTTCCGCTGAGGCGCGGAACAACCTCGGGGCCAATTATCTCGCACTGAAAAAATTCTCTCAGGCTGCGGCGGAGTTCCGGCAGGTCATCGCACTGAGCCCGGAGAGCGTCTCTGCCTGGTACAACTTGGGAGCCAGCGAGCTGCAAGCGGGCCGGGACGAAAACTCGGTTGCTGCCTTTGAGCGGGCTGCGCAGCTTGCTCCCGGAGACCTCCAGGTGCGAATTGGCTTGGCCGAAGCCCGGTTCAAAGCAGGCCACCCCAGGCAGGCCCTTGCCGCCATCCAACAGGCTAAAGGCATCGGTGGAAATGATGCCGGCATGTTGCTTACCCTGGGTCTCCTCCTCGAAAGAAATGGTCTCAGCGATGAGGCCGTCCCTTACTTCCAGGATGCTCTGCGACTCAGTCCCTCAACCTCGGAGCGCATGATGACGCTGGCTGGAAGCAGCATCGATGAAGGAGATTACAAGACAGCCCTGGGGTTGCTCGGGGCTTTGCAGGGAAGGATGGACAATTCCGCGGCCTGGCACGGCATGCTCGGGTACAGCCACTTCAAGCTCGATCATATCGAGTTGGCGATGGAGCATCTGCAGAAAGCAATCCGGCTTGATCCCACCAATGAAGACTACTATTTGGACCTGGGGGAGCTCCTCGGCGAGAACAATGCCTTGCTGGCGAACGTGGCGGTCTTTGAGAGCGCGATCGAGGTCTTGCCGAACTCCATCAAGATCCGGCTTGGCCTGGCGGTGGCCCATCTGCTGACGGGAAACCTGGAACGGACCGAGCAAGAGATTGGCCGCGTCCTCTCGCTCCAGTCCAAGTCCGAAGTGGCTTACAAAGTGTTGCTCGAGGCTTTCGAAAAAAGCATGGATTGGGCCCGGATGCAGGCTACGGCAAGGCAGCTCCGGCAACTGAACAAAACGAACTCCGTGGGTTGGTACTATGGCGCCCTGTCGGAGTACGAAATAGCACTGAGAAGCAAAAGCTCCTTCGCGTCCGCCCTGGCTCTTATTCAAAAGGCTTCAGCGCTGGACTCCCGGGACTGGAGGACGCACTTTCTGCTGGGAAAAATCCTGGTGGCTGAAGGCCGTCATCGGGAGGCGGTTTCAGCCCTTCAGAGAGCCATTCAGCTGAACCGCGATCACCCCCAGCCCTACTACGTGCTGGCCCGGGCTCTGCAGCAACTCGCAAGGAAGCAAGAGGCTTTGGAGGCCATGAACGCCTTCAGATCGGCAAAGTCAAGAATGGAATCCCGTCAGTTCCGCCGTCTGTTGGTGGATATCCGCTAAGTAGGGCGTGGTTGCCCGCCCGACGGAGCCGCAACCAAACTAAAGTCCTTCGCGTTTTCTTCGCGTGCTTCGCGCCTTCGCGGTGAAAGTCCCGCCCAGGATTCACCGCGAAGCCGCGAAGAGCGCGAAGATTTCGCGACCCAGGTTAAACGTGAGCTTGGGGCTCGCCTTGAAACCAGAAAAACAGGACCCCACGAACTCATTTGTCCCAGGTTTGAAGCTCAGCCTTCAGGCTGCCCTGCGCCCGTAGCAGGCTAAAGCCTGAACTCCGAACCTCACCGCAGAGCCGCGGGGAACGCAGAGGGAAGTCCATAGCAGCTGGCAAGGATTTTTCCGACAAATAACAAATGACCAATGAAAAATGAACAATGACAAATAGAAGTCAGAAGCCCGGACACGAACTGCGATTTGTCATTTTCATTGGTCATTGGTCATTTCCCAAATCTCTCCCTGCTCGCCCATCCAGTCCATCCCGTTATCCTGTCTGGGCTCTGCGTATCCGGCTACCCGTCCAGGTCTCCCGGAGGGTGCTGGATGCCGGCGTAGGGGTAGAGCGCGACGTTGGCCTCGCTGTGGGCCTTGCTGATGGCGGCCACAGTGTCGGCCCAGGTGCGCGTAAAGATCGTCTTTGCGGGGAAGCGGATGCGGTCGCGCTGTTGTAGGTACGCGGAGTATACGATGAACTGCCTGGCCTGCTTCACTCCCCAGCTTTCAGGATGGCCCGTTTCGTAGAACGCGCGCGAATCGTAGTTGCGGCGCTCGTTCAGGTAATGCCATTCCTCGATCCCCTCCGGGTTCTGAATGACTAGCACGGCAGTACCGCCGTCGCGGACACAACCGCGCGCCCAGCCCAGGCTGTTTGTGGCCTGCAGGTTCTGCGGATAGGCGTTCACCAGGACCACGTCCGCATTGGAGGCCCGCTCGGTGGCCAGCATCTTGTTGGCGTCGCGGCAGGCCGCGTGGTGCGACTCGACGATATCGCCGGCGTACACACCCACCACCTTGCGGCGCCCGTTGTACAGGATCTGCACGCTGTAGTCCACCCGCGCCAGCCGCGCGGCATCAATCATGTCCAGGCGAACTTCGTTCTTGAAGATCTTGAGCGGGCCGGCGGTTTTGTTTTCGTTCGCGCCCACGCCGGCGATGGTGCGGTGGAAGTAGTCGATCGATTCGATCCAGGCGATACCGGGCAGGATGGCCTTGGCGCCTCCGCCGTAGCCGGCGTTGCCGTGCGCCTTGATGCCGCTGATGGTGATGCGCACGTCGGCCTGCATGAAGTGCCGGTTGACCTTGATCCGGTTGCCGCGAGAAGTCCGCCCCAGGTCTGTGAGGTTCTCGAAGATGTTGTGGTTCAGCCACGCGTACCGGTCGGCAGACTCGCCCAGCTTGGCCGCCGCCTCGACCTGGTTGATGGGGCGATGCGTTCCATAGGACGCAAGGAGCAAGATATTCTCGTCTTTGATTCCGGCCAGGCGCAGTTCGGCGGCCACGTGCGGCACCACTTCAAACGTCGGCGTTGGCCGGGTGAGGTCGTCGAAGGTGATCACCGCGCTGCGCTTGCCCTCGGCGATTTCGGCCAGGCGCCTGGTTCCGATCGGCTCTTCAATGCGCCGGCGAATCTGCTCCGCCGTGAGCACCGGGCGGTCGTGCCCGGCCATCTCGTAAACCTTCACGTTCCACGACGGCGGAATCTGAAGGCGCTCTTCGGTGTCGCCGTGGTGCTCGCGCGTGGGGATCGTTACCCAGCCAGAAGCAGCCTGGCTCGTCCCGGGAGCCTGCCGCTCTGTAGCCCAGCTCCAAATCGGACTTGCGGCGAGCGCGCCCGTTCCCGCGCGCCGCAAGAAGTCTCTTCGGCCGAGGTCTTCTCTCATGTGATGTCCTCCTTGGCCCGCTATCGTACTACTCCAGCCGGTAGTTTCCAACAGGCGCGGCGCATGGAGTTCAGGCTTTAGCCTGCACCGGGTCCGTGCAGCCTGAAGGCTGAACGCCAAACCTCACTGCCTTGAAATGCACCCCATGCGACGACCTCAAATGCCAGGTACAAACTGCCGCGTGAATTTATTTCTGCGCGACCCTTAGCCTTTTCTTTGCGTCCTTCGCGTTTTTGCGGTTAATGCGGTCCGCTAAAATTCGTGGCGGTTTTGATGGCCACGAATTAACACGAACTAAATTCTCCACGGCTTCTGAGAGAGTTAACGGCGGCATGAATTGACTCACACTTCTTCTAATTGCACTCAAATTCCGCCGCGCTTTACTGGGATTTGCCAGCGTCCCATTTCGAAATGAAAGCTGTGGCTTTCTGTGCCGATCCACACTTGTCCCTCCTGGATGGTGCATTGCAAGCGCATGTGACGGCCTGCGAGCCTGGCCAGCGCCTGGCTCGCTTCCAGGGGAAGATTGACAACCGTCAAGTTGCCCAAGCGCCCAAATTGCTGGCGATTTTCGGCCCACCACATATCGGTCGTGCGGCCGCCGTAACTTACGACAACGACTTGATTGGCACGCCCGCAAGCTTTCCGCACATCGCGTTCGTCGGGCTGGCCGACATCAATCCACAACTCGATACCGCCCGCGTGATCCTTGCGCCACAGCGCCGGGTCGTCTTCCGCGGAAAGCCCGCGGCCGAACTCCAGGCGATCATCGGCATACAGAGCAAAAGCGAACAGCCGCACCATCATGCGCTCGTCGGTTTCGGAAGGGTGGCGGGCGAGCGTCAGAGCATGCGTGCCGTAGTAAGGCCGGTCCAGATCGGAAACCTGAAGCTCGGCTTTGAAGATGGTCGATTTGAGAGCCATGAGATGCGAAGGTAAAGACCAAGCTGAAATTATGCCCGAGATGAACCTGTACTCTGTCAAAAAAAGCCGTGGCTACCGCTCCTTCAAACCCTGCTGAGATCGAGACCGTGCTCATGAAGGATCGTGGTTGCCAGTGAGCGCTCGTTTCGAAGCAAACCGAGCAGCAGGTGCTCGGGTCCGGCGGAAGCGCGCAGAAGCACGGAGATTTCACAGAGGCATCAGGGTTCTCCGTGCGTCTCCGTGTACTCTGTGGTCGTGAGAAAAAATGTATCGCCGGCTTCCAGCCGGCAAAGGTCGTGTTGACCCAAAAGGAGTTGTCGAGGCTCAGATGCCGGCGAGACGCCGGCGCTACGATTTTTTCTCACGACCTGTGTCTCCGTGGTGAATAAAGTCCTTGAATTCTTCTTGAGCTTGGCTTCCCATAACACGTCGGGCGATCATTCGGAACCGAAATCTTGTGCGTCCCATTCAGATTTGACAGCCGCCGAACCCACCGCTAGAATGCCGCCGTGCAACGACGGGACTTTCTCACCAGCTTGCTCGCCGGCGCGGTCACACTGCGGTTCCAAAACGCGGAGGCCCAGCAGACGAGCGGCAACGTGTTCTTCGAGCGGGCGGCCGAGGGCTCCCCTCACAAGGGCAAGGTGCTTGCGGCCATCCAGGCGCATTCGGATGACATCCCGCTTTCGGCTGCGGGAACGGTAGCGAAGCTCGTCAAGGAGGGCTACACCGGCTACCTGATTCGCGCCACCAATGACGACATGGGCGACGCCCGCGGGCTCGGAACGCCCGGCACGATCGGCGAGAACGTCCTCGGAAACGAGCGCGACAATGATGAAGTGGCTCGTGTTCTGGGCCTCAAACGGGTCTTCAACCTCAACTACAACAACCACAAGATGGGCGACGTCTCGCTGAACGAGCTTATCTGCCGGCTGATTCTTCTGATCCGTGCGCTTAAGGTGGATACGGTCGTCTGTTGGGACCCCTGGGCGCATGATGAGGAGAATCCCGACCACCACATGATCGCCCGCGGCGTGGAAGCGGCCTGCTGGATGGCCGGCCGTGACCATGATTATCCGGAGCAGTTCGCCGCCGGACTCCAGCCGTACGAGGTCCGCGACAAGTATTACTTTGCGCGGCGACCGGAGATTACCCGCGTGGTGGACATCAGCGCCGTGGTGGACAAGAAGGTCGAAGCCAACCGCGCCAACCAAGCGAAGGGGCCGGGCGGGCATCACGGCTCACGGCTGCGCGCGGAATTGGCGAAAAAAAACCAGCGCCTGCCGCTGCTGGGGGACGACGACGACACCGCCGACCGCAATTACATCAAGGAGTTCCTCCTGGAGCGTAACCGCGAATTGGGACGGCAGTACGGCGTCGAATACGCCGAGGCGTTCCACTATGTCGCCCCCGGAGCTTCGGGTGCGTCGGGACCGCGCACCGAGGAGTATATCCGGCAGCACGTCGTGCCATTGAGGTAGCTATTTGCTCATCGTCCCGAAGCTATTCATCCTCGCTAGAACCCGGTTCGGAGTTCAGGCTTAGCCTGTACCGAGTCAATGAAGCCTGAAGGCTGGACTCCAAACCTGGACGCCGAACACCTCGGTTCACAAGCCCCATCTTTACCTGCACGGCCACTGCGGACGTCGGCGACCTTAGGGCTCGCGCAGAAATAAATTTGCATTTTGCTGCAGCCCCCAGGCCCGCGGGCCGCAGCCCGGAGGGGCGCGGCGGCGAAGGGCGCGTATCGGCGTTGTTGCCGCTCCTCGACGATGTCCGACATCGCCTGCGTCGCGGCGCCTCGCACATGCCCGCCCGGCGCTCGCGCCAAAATGTGAATTTATTTCTGCACGAGCCCTTAGGGCGCCTGGTCCGGTTTGGAACTGCTGTTCGCATGGTCGATGCTCGTGAAGACATGCTTCGCGATCGGCTGCTGACACGTTGGGTTGCCCAACCGCCGAGCGGATGAACGGTTGGTCGAGCTAAAGCTTGTTTCACACGTTCTGACCGATTCAGAAAAATGCGTCCTTGGCCACAGAGACACGGACAAAGGCGGCCACGAATTTTCGCGAATTACACGAAAACAAGCGGCGGGCGGCCATGCAGGACCGCCCCTGCGGATACGGGAGAAACACTTGAAATTTCAAATTTGAAAATAATTTGAAACTTGAGATTATTTGAGATTTCAAATTGGAAGGAAACGCCTGGCTTGGCGGCGGGTCCGGCATCCGCATAGGCTCGCGCCGCGTGTATGAGGGGAGGGGTGATGATCTGGCGGGATTTTGAGGCGGCTGCCCCGGAGCTGGCTCGCCTGGGCAGGGAGCGCTTTGAACGGACCGGGGTCGTGCTGGTGGCGACCGTTCGCAAGGACGGCTCCCCGCGCATCAGCCCGGTGGAACCGTACCTCGTCCTGGGCCACCTTCTGCTCGGCATGATGTGGCGATCCAGGAAGGCGCTGGACCTGCTGCGGGAGCCGCGCTGCGCTGTTCACAGCGCTGTATGCGACCCGAATGGCTCTGACGGCGAGTTCAAGCTTTACGGCCGGGCGCTGGCCGTCGAGGACCGCCGCATCCTGGAAGGGAACTACCAGGCGTGGTGGAAGTCGCAACCGCCCGGGACCTACCACGTCTTTACCGTGGAAATCGACAGCGCGGCATTCATCAGTTGGGACACCGAGAAGGACAAGATGACCGTAAAACGGTGGTCGGCAACGCTGGGCCTGACAGAGGCGACGCGCCATTATCCATGAACCCGGCAAGGATTTTCGTCTGCATGAGCTGCGCAAATGAAACCACAGATGAACACCGATGAACAACAGAGCGGCAAAGCCGCAACCAAAAACCTCACCGCAGAGACGCTGGTCGTGAGAAAAAATCGTAGCGCCCGTGCCGCGGGACATGTGAGCTTCGACAACTCCTTTTGCGTCAACAGGACCTTTGCCCCGCCAGTGCGGGACGCTACATTTTTTCTCACGACCGAAGAGTACGCGCATGTCGTGGAGTTCAGGCTTCAGCCTGCTCGGGCGCACCGCGGCCTTGAAAGCCGAACTCCATGCTCGCACAAAGGATCTCGTGGTCTTTGGTTGGGAGTTCACGCTTGAGCCCGTACTGAGGCCGTGCAGGCTGAAGCCTGAACTCCATACCTGAACTCCAAACAAGAGGAAATTGGATTTTCAGGCTCAGACCCGTGCGGTAGAATTGCGGCGTGGCGGAATTTCAAAGAGTTCACGGCTATATCCAAGACGGCTTTCCGCGAGCGAGCTCTGCGGATGACGTGAAGCGTTACGAGCTGACGCCGGAGCAGGTCGCCAGGTATCACGAAAACGGTTTTCTCGCCGGAGTCAGGATCCTGGAGCCGGCGCAGATCGCGGAGCTTTCACGCCGCCTGGAATTGATCCGCAGAGGCCTGCACGAGCACATGGATCGGCTCTACGAAGTCGAGGCCGCTTACCTCGAGCGGCCGCACGACGTGGTGTTTCATTTCCTGGGCGCCTGGCTGGTGGATCCCTGGTTTCACGACATCATCTTCTCGCCCCAGGTGACGGCGCCGATCAGCCAGTTGCTGGGTGTGCGGCGCGTGCGTTTCTGGCACGACCAGGTCTTCTACAAACCGCCGCGCCACCGCGGCGTCGTTCCGTGGCATCAGGATTACTCCTACTGGACCCGAGCGGCGCCACCGAACCACATCACGATAAACATTCTGCTCGACGACGCGTCCCTCGAGAACGGTTGTTTACATTACGTCCCGGGAAGCCACCGGTGGGGCCTGCTGCCCAAGGTTCCCTTTGGCGGGAGCCTGGACGCGGTCATGGACCATCTGCCCGAGCATCTGAAACCGATGTTCAAACCTGTGCCGGTGCCGGGAAAGCCCGGCGAGGCCTCGTTCCATCACTCGCACACAGTCCATGGTTCCTACGGCAATAACTCAGACCGGCCGCGCCGCGCGGTCGTCCTTAACTACATGGGCCCGGAGACGCGCTGCGTCGACGGATCGAGGCCACTCCTGAAGGGAGTTCCGCTGATTGCGGAAGGCGCCCTCATCGAAGGGGACTATTTCCCCATCGCCCTGGATCTGGACCGCCTCGCCGCTTCCCCGCAAGGAATTTCCCGCTCCCCTGAAGAGTCCCGTAGTTCTTAATTCCTCGGATTCCTTGGATTCCCTTTACGCATGACCCTGGGAATCCTAGGAATCCAAGGAATTCGAGGAATCAAGTGCGGTTAATGGCGCGAATGGGCGCGTTCCGCGTGTGCTAGAATTCGTGATCGGAGGAGCTATGCCGGAGATTGCAGAAGACGCCGGCGCGGTTCAGACGGACTTCCTTCCGTTAATCGGGACGGACCACGTCGAATTCTACGCGGGCAATGCCAGGCAGGCCGCTTATTACTACCGCGCGGCATTCGGCATGAAGCTGGTTGCATATGCGGGACCGGAGACCGGGACGCGCGACCGGGCGTCGTTTGTCCTGGAGCAGGGAAAGATCCGGTTCGTCCTGACTACCCCGCTCCTTCCCGACCATCCGATTGCCGAGCATGTCAAGCTCCACGGTGATGGCGTGCGCGACATCGCTCTCACGGTCGATGATGCCGAGCTTGCGTACCGGGAGGCGACTCGGCGCGGCGGCAGGGGTGTGACGGAGCCCACAGTTCTGAAGGACGAACAGGGCGAGGTGCGCGTGTCGGCCATCGCGACCTACGGCGATACCATCCATACGTTTGTAGAGCGCAAGAACTACCGGGGCGTTTTCATGCCGGGCTACGCCCCTTTAGAGTCGCCGGACATCGTGTCCAGGCCGGCCGGACTCAGTCACATCGACCACGTCGTGGGTAATGTCGGCTGGGGCGAGATGAACTCTTGGGTCCGGTTTTACGAACAGGTCCTGGGCTTTCGCGTTTACCAGCACTTCGACGACACGGACATCAGCACGGAATACTCCGCGCTCATGTCCAAAGTCATGGCCAACCGCAACGAGCGGATCAAGTTTCCCATCAACGAACCTGCCCGCGGGCGCGCCAGGTCGCAGATCGAGGAATACCTGGATTACTACCGGGGGCCCGGCGTGCAGCATATTGCGCTGGCCACGGGCAACATCATTGACGCCGTAACAAAGATGCACGCGCAGGGGGTCGAGTTCCTCCGTGTGCCGCAGACATATTACGAGGACCTGGCGCAGCGTATCGGAACGATCGGGGAGCCGCTGAAGCGGCTCGCCGAACTGGGCGTCCTGGTCGATCGAGACGACGAAGGCTACATGCTCCAGATCTTTACCAGGCCAGTGGAGGACCGCCCGACACTCTTCTTCGAGGTCATCCAGCGCAAGGGGAGCAGGAGCTTCGGCAAGGGGAATTTCAAGGCCCTGTTTGAAGCCATCGAGCGCGAACAAGCGCGCCGCGGCAACCTGTGACAATTGCGGATTGCCGATTGCGGATTTCGGATTGCCACGAATTACACGAAATTACACTGAGCAGCCCAGCCGCAACCAATAAACCCTGCGCGTCCCTTAGCGCCTTCGCGGTGAAACTGCGCCCGAGTTAACCGCGAAGACGCGAAGAGCGCAAAGGGTCGCGAAGAATTTTGCTGAAAAAGGCAAGAATTTCTGGAACTGTATCACGAATTCCCTCGGGTCAGGCTTTGTTCAATTCGTATAATTCGTGGCACATGCTGTTTGCTGCATATTATGCGAGGATCCGAAATCCGCAATAGCAATGAAGCTTTGTACTTTTGAAGTGCAGACGCCTGTTGGCCGGCGCTGCCGGCTTGGGGCGGTGACGGAGCAAGGAATCACAGACCTGAACTTTGCGTGTGCCCGCCTTCTGTTCCGCAAAGGTGAAACCCGGCCCTGCGAGCTTGCCGATGTGCTCGTGCCGGACAACATGCTCGACTTCTTGCGCGGGGGGAAGACAGCGATGGAGGCTGCGGCGGAAGCTCTCGATTCGCTCCGCAAAGATCCTAAGCCTGACACGCCGGAGATCGGGACAAAGGGCGAAACGCTGGTGTACCCCGAGGGAAACGTCAGGCTGCTCGCCCCCCTTCCCAATCCCGCCTCCTTGCGCGATTTTTACGCCTTCGAGGAGCATGTTAAGAAAGGGTTCGAAAAACGCGCCGAGCCCATGCCGCGGGAATGGTACGAGATGCCTGTCTATTACAAAGGCGCGCACCAGAACATCATCGGCACTGATCAGGACGTGCTCTGGCCCTCCTTCACAGAGAAATTCGATTATGAGCTGGAGCTCGCGGCTGTGATCGGCAAAGAGGGGCGTAACATCAAGGCGGAGCAGGCCCGCGACTACATTGCAGGCTTTACCGTAATGAACGATTTCAGCGCCCGTGACGTCCAGCGGCGCGAAATGAAGGTGCGTCTCGGCCCGGCGAAGGGAAAAGACTGGTGTACGGCCATCGGCCCGGTCCTGGTGACTCCGGAAGAGCTGGGCGATCCCTACAATTTGAAGATGACGGCCCGCGTTAACGGCGAGCTGTGGTCGGAAGGGAATTCCGGTTCTCTTTACTGGAAGTTCGAGCAGATGATCGAGTTTCTTTCGCTGGATGATGCGGTCCATGCGGGAGATCTGATAGGCTCCGGCACTGTGGGGTCCGGTTGCGGTCTCGAATTGGATCGCTGGGTGCAGCCGGGAGACGTGATGGAGCTCGAGATAGAGAAGATCGGGGTCCTGCGCAATCGTGTCGTCAAGAAGCTTTAAACTACCACCTTTGCGAACTTAGCGTCTTCGCGGTGAAACTGAGCCGGAATTCACCGCGAAGGCGCGAAGAGCGCAAAGGGTCGCGAAGAATTTCTGGAACTCTATTGCGTTGGTTGCACGGAGGAAGTGGAATGTATCCGCTGAAGAAAGGGAAGATCACATCTCAGGCGCATGTCGGACTGCCCGAGGGGACCTACGAAGAGGAGCACGGGCGGAAGGGCTTTTACGGCAAAGTGTCGCATTTGTACCACACGCATCCACCCACCGGCTGGATCCGCATCGAGGGGAAGCTCAGGCCGCACTGCTTTGACTGCAACAAGCTCCAGCCGACGGACCAGAGTGATCCGGCGGGGGCCCCCATTGCGTTTCTCGGCAACAAGAACGTCAAAATCTCCGTCTCGCGCCGTTCGGAGCCGATGCCCTTCTATTTCCGCAATGCGGACGGAGACGAGCTCCTGTTCGTCCATCGAGGCAGCGGCGCTATCGAGACCGACTTCGGACCGCTTCGCTACGAAAAAGGGGACTACATCGTGATCCCGCGCGCCGTCACCTACAGAGTGGTGCCTGAAGGTAAGGACAACTTCTTTCTCATCTTCGAATCGAGCAACGAGTTCGACCAGCCGCAAAGAGGCCCTCTGGGGCAACACGCGCTCTACGACCCGGCGCTGATCGCCACGCCCGAACCGGCCCCGATCCTGAATGACAATCGCGCGTGGGAAGTGCGCATCAAAGCAGACGACGAGTTTTCTTCACTCGTGTACCCTTTCAATTCCATGGATGTCATCGGCTGGAAGGGAGACCTGACGGTGTGGAAGCTCAATATTCGAGACATATGCCCCGTCATGAGTCACCGGGCGCATCTTCCTCCCAGCGCCCACACCACTTTCGTTACGCGCGAAGCCGTGATCTGCAGCTTCGTCCCGCGGCCGCTGGAGCAGGACCCGAAAGCGCAGCGGGTTCCTTTCTTTCATCGCAATACGGACTACGATGAATTCATCTTCTATCATGATGGGGATTTCTTCAGTAAAGACAACATCGCTTCGGGCATGGCAACGCTTCACCCGAGCGGTCTCCATCACGGCCCGCATCCGAGAGCTCTCGCCAACCAGGCCAAGAAGACGCACACGGATGAATACGCCGTGATGATGGACGCCCACAATCGGGTCCACGTGCTTCCTGCCGGGGAGAACGTCGAGTGGAAGGAATACTGGATGAGCTGGATGGAGGTTTGATTTCGGATTGCGGATTTGAACTCCAGCGAGTTTCGCCAATCCGCAATCGCCAATCCGCAATGATTATTGACCCTAGGGAGCAGGATTACAGGAATGTTTATAAGCTGATGATCGGGGTCATTGTCCCCCGTCCCATCGCGTTTGTCTCCACCGTGAACCTCGACGGGATCCGCAATCTTGCGCCCTTCAGCTTCTTCACCGGCGTGAGCGCCAATCCTCCGACGATACTGTTCTGCCCCATGGTCCGGCTCAGCGACGGGGCCAGAAAGGATACGATCCGCAACATTGAGGCGACCGGGGAATTTGTGGTGAATGTGGTGTCCGAGGATATTGCCGAGCGGATGAACATCTGCTCGGCGGAATTTCCTCCAGAGGTCGATGAGTTCGAGAAGTCGGGACTGACTCCGGTCCCGAGCGACCTGGTGAAGCCGCCGCGCGTCAAGGAATCCCGCGTCAACATGGAATCCAAGCTGCTCGAGATCGTGGAGGTCAGCGCGCTGCCGCTGGGAGGAAGCATCGTGATCGGAGAAATCCTGCGCTTCCACATTGATGACTCGTTGTTCGATGATTTCAAAATCGATCCGGACAAGCTCAGGGCCATCGGCCGTATGGGAGGCCCCAGCTACACGCGCACAGCCGACCGCTTCGATCTGGTCCGGCCAAAAACCGGCGAACTAAAGCATTGACCAATTGCGGATTTCTCAATCTAATCCGCAATCCGCATTCCGCAATCCGAAATCAATGGAGGCCGAGGTCGTGGACGACGCGGGTGAGGGTCTCGCCGATGGGTTCGCGAACTATGACGTCCGCGAGATCGTCGAGCGGGGTCTCGGTCTTGTTGATGATGACGAGACGCCCGCCGTTCTGCTTGGCTTGCAAGGGCAGGGATGCCGCGGGCTCGACCACCAGGGACGAGCCTATGGCGAGAATCAGGTCCGTCTGAAGGCAGAGATCAAGAGCCTCGGAGAGGACGTCCTGCGGGAGCTGCTGCCCGAAAGAGATCGTGGCCGATTTCAGAAGACCTCCGCACTTGTCGCACAGCGGGACCTCGACGCCGCTTTCCAGCCGCTCCTGGACCAGGTCCGGGTCGTAACGCGCGTCGCATTTCAGGCAAATGCAGTATCGGCTAGTCCCGTGCAGCTCGAGCACGCGCTTGCTGCCTGCGTCCTGGTGGAGGCCGTCGATGTTCTGCGTAATGACCGCAACCAGCTTGCCTGCGGCTTCCAGGGCGGCCAGGGCGCGGTGTCCGGCGTTGGGCTTTGCGCCCTTAAGCTCGCGGTAGGCCTCCTTTTTCATCTGCCAGTACTGGCGGCGCGCGTCTCCGTTTGTGAGAAAGTCCTGAAAGAGGACGGGCTGGTACCGGCTCCAGACACCGCCCGGGCTGCGGAAATCCGGAATCCCGCTCTCTGTGCTGATCCCCGCTCCGGTGAACGCAACGGCTTTGTTGGACTGCGAGAGGTAACCTGCAATCTTGTCTATCATCGTTCTTTCCTGCCAAGATTATAATCCTTTGTGATTCTTAGTGTATTCGTGTCTCGTATACTACGAAATACGCCTTTCGGGGACTGGTGAGTGCGGGAGGGCACGGCTTCAGTCGTGCCGAATTCCGCCCCAGCGGGGCGAAAGGAGCTTAGCCGGGGGTGAGCGAAGCGAACCCCCGGATAGAATTGGCATAACGATACGCACCCCGGCAGGGGTTTCAGGAGCTCCCCGCGCCCCTGCCGCTGCCGGGACGCGTTGGTCGTCGCTCCTCAGCGGTCGGCGCGACTGAAGTGGTGGCCTGACTGGGCGGTATGAGGTGGCTCGCTATAGCTAGCCCTCAGAGGCTAAAGCCTCTCGAAGGTGCGTCTTTTCTCGCGGCACGACTGAAGTCGTGCCCTCCCGGTTTTCATTCGCAGTGGTGAACCGAAGTGATAGCGGTGCATCTGGAAAACGGGCGCGTGGAGATACGGAAGAGGCCTCGGCCGAGGCGGCCGCCTGGATTCGCCCTGATCCGGCTTCTGTGCGGCGGAATTTGCAACACCGACCTCGAACTACAGAGAGGCTATTACGGCTTTCGCGGTACGCCGGGCCACGAATTTGTCGGCGAGGTTGCGCAGTCGGACGACCCCCGATTGATAGGAAAGCGCGTCGTAGGTGAGATCAATCTCAACTGCGGCCGGTGCTCGTGGTGCGCCCGCGGGCTTGGGCGGCACTGTCCTCACAGGAAGGTGCTGGGAATTGTCCGGCATCCCGGAGCGTTCGAAGAGTTCTTCACGCTGCCGGAACGAAACCTGCACGTTCTTCCCGACTCCATCCCCACGGAGCGTGCGGTTTTCACCGAGCCGCTGGCGGCAGCATGCGAGATCCTGGATCAGGCGCGCATCCCTCAGGGCGCCCCCGTCGCGGTCCTGGGCGACGGGAAACTCGGTTTGCTGATCGCGCAGGCGCTTCACGCCCACGGAGCCGGCGTGCATTTGTTCGGACGCCACCCGGAAAAGTTAGCGATAGCGGAGGCCGCGGGCATTCGCACGGAGCGCGTGCGCCGGCGATTGCCGGCAGCCGACTACGATTGGGCGGTGGAGGCGACCGGCTCGGCGGAGGGGCTGCGCCAGGCGGTGTCTATGGTCCGGCCGCGAGGAACGCTCATCATGAAGTCCACCGTTCACGGAACCGTCGGAATCGATACCGCGCCGGTCGTAGTGAACGAAATAACACTGGTCGGGTCGCGGTGCGGCCGGTTCGAGCCCGCCTTGCGTTTGCTGCGCGGCGGAAAGATACGCGTGGCGGAAATGATTTCCGAAAGGTTTCCGCTGGATCAGGCGCCTCGCGCTTTCGAGCTCGCGGCCCGGAAAGGAATCCTCAAGGTGTTGTTACTGCCGTCTTAGCTCGCGGAGTGGCACAGCCGCGACCAAAAAACGAGAGCTCACGCACTCATTGTGTCAGGTTTGAAGTTCAGCCTTCAGGCTGCCCCGCGCCCGCGCAGGCTAAAGCCTGAACTCCGAATCTCACGGCAAAAGAGCCGCAGCCACTTCGCGATTCTTCGCGTTTTCGTGTCTTCGTGGTGGATTTTCGTGTTTTATTCCTGGAAGCCGAAGCCGGCGGGATTGCGCCCGATGATCATTGCGGCAAAGACCTTCGGTATGTATTCCCTTGTTTCCGGAGGGAGCGCGCGCACGCGATAGAGGTACCAGAAATTTCTCTGCTTGATGGGGTCCTGCACCCTGCGCATGGCGCGCTTTACCGTTCCGGGACCGGCATCGTAAGCGGCCAGGGCCAGCATTACAGAGCTCCCTGACCCGAAATCCAGAATGAGGTCGCGAATATACCGGCTTGCGGCTCGGCTGGATTTTCGAACATCGAGACGCTCGTCCACAGTTTCATCCACGGTCAATCCATAGGCACGCGCCGTGGCTTCCGTAAACTGCCAGAGTCCCGCGGCCCCGTGCGGGCTTGGATCCTCCGTGACGAACGCGCTTTCGACCAGAACGACATACGCCAGGTCCACTGGGAGCTTGTTCTCCTTCAAGACCTGCCGGACCAGCGTGAGGTCTTTGTCCGCGCGGCCCAGGCTTCGCGCCATGTTTTGCCGATCGCGGCCCTGGTACTGCAGGATGAAGCGGTTCACCTGCTCCACGAACTCCGGAGGAACGCTGTAGACCTCTGCGCCAAATTCTGCCAGCAGCGTTTTGATTTCGTCCTCGACGAAATCGCGCTCCGAGCTTCGAACGCCCAAGCGGTAGAGCACACTCTTCTGCAGTTTGTGCGCCCGGTCCTGATATTTGTCCAATCTGTCGACGAGCCCGTCTATCTCTCCAGGACCCTTGACTCCCGAGCGCAGGCTGGCCTCAATGCTACGGATCTGGCCGTCGATGTCGCTCTTTTCACGTTTGAGAATTTGAATGTCCCATAGCGAATAACCGGTGATGGCGACCAGGGCAATAGCCAGGGCGGCAATAGTCAGTTTGAACTTCCTGCTGGAGTGATGGATTGCCTTGCTCAGCATCTCGCGCATGATAGCGGCCGTGTGCTCGCCCGCTCCCAGCTCATGCGCGAGACGGGCTCTTTGGACTGCTTCTGAAAGGAGCTCTTCGTGCCTTTTGCCGATGGGCACTCGCGGGATGTTCAGACGCCCCCTGATTACAGGCCAGCCCGGGTATGCCGGATGGATTTTTTTCCTCCTCATCTCGTATCTCATCTTACCCACGGATTCCGCCGGCTGCCCGGCTTTTTTTATGGACATCCCTGACCACTCAGTTACACCCGACCCTGACACGCACACTTCACACCGATCATTATCATCGGCTATTCGTCGTTTTTCATTGACCGTTTTCGATCGCCGGGTTTGAAGTTCAGTCTTCAGGCTGCCCTGCGCCCGGGCAGGCTAAAGCCTGAATTCCGAATCAAAACTGGCCACGAATTTCACGGCGCAGAGGAGCCGCAACCAAAAGAAACCACAGATGAACACAGATGAACCTGGCGCGGCATAGCCGCAACCAAAAAACGAGAGTCCACGAACCCCTATGTGCCAGGTTTGGAGCTCAGCCTTCGGGCTGCACGGATTCAGTGCAGGCTAAAGCCTGAACTCCGAACCCGGGAAATCCAGCAAAATGACCAATGACCAATGAGACTCTATTTGGCATTGTTCATTTGTCATTTGACGCCGGGGTGTGTCGCAATGCTAACCTTACGGGCATGCCGCTCGAGTACTTTCACCCCATAGTGCGCGAATGGTTTGAAAAGACGTTTTCCGCGCCCACCGAGGCTCAGGCGCTGGGCTGGCCCGCGATTGCGAGCGGCCGTCACACGCTGATCTCGGCGCCCACGGGCTCCGGAAAGACCCTGGCCGCCTTCCTCGTCTGCATTGACCGGCTTCTGCGCGCCGGTGTTTGTGGCGACCTGGCCGATGTCGCCCAGGTGGTTTACGTCTCACCTTTGAAGGCGCTGTCGAACGACGTTCACAAAAACCTTTCCGTTCCGCTGCGGGAGATAACAGATCTCGCATGGAAAAATGGAATCATGGTCCCGGAGATTCGGGTGGCCGTGAGGACGGGCGACACGCCCGCATCCGAGCGCCAGGCGATGGCGCGCAAGCCGCCTCACATCTGGATCACGACGCCCGAGTCGCTGTACATCCTGCTTACCTCGTTGAGCGGGCGCCGGGGCCTGGCCGGAGTCCGGACTCTGATTCTGGACGAGATCCACGCGGTAGCCGACGACAAGCGCGGGTCCCATCTGTCCCTGTCGGTGGAACGGCTGTGCGCTCTGGTTCAGGAGCCGGTCACGCGCATCGGCTTGAGCGCAACGCAGCGGCCTATCGAAGAGGTGGCGCGCTTCCTGGTGGGCGCCGCCAACATCGATCCGGGCGGCGCCCCTCGCTGTACGATCGTGGACACGGGCCACCGGCGCAAGATGGATCTCGAAATTGAAATCCCGAATGACGAGCTGGGGCCGATTGCCAGCCACGAGATCTGGGACGAGACCATCTCGCGCATCGCGGCGCTGGTCCAGGGGCATCGCACGACGCTCGTGTTCGTTAACACGCGCCGCCTGGTGGAGAGGGTGGCGCACCTTCTCTCACAGAAGCTGGGCGAAGAATGCGTGGTAGCCCATCACGGCAGCCTGTCGCGCAAGACACGGCTCAACGCTGAGGAGCGGCTGAAGAAGGCGGAGGTGCGAGTCTGTGTCGCTACCGCTTCGCTGGAGCTCGGGATCGACGTCGGGGCCGTCGAGCTGGTATGCCAGATCGGATCGCCGCGCTCGATCGGCATTCTGTTGCAGCGCGTCGGGCGCTCCGGTCACTGGCTGGGGGGAGTTCCCAAGGGGAGACTCTTTCCCTTGACGCGCGACGAGCTGATCGAATGCGCCGCGCTCTTCTACGCGGTGCGCCATGACGATCTGGACCGCTTGAGTATTCCTCCCTGGCCGCTCGACATTCTGTCGCAGCAGATCGTGGCAATGTGCAGCGCGGGTGATTGGGACGTGGAGGATCTCTTCCGGACGGTGCGCCAGGCCTATCCGTATCGCGACCTGCCGCGCGCCTGGTTCGACAGGATCGTCGAAATGCTGGCGGAGGGGATTTCCACTCGCCTCGGCCGGCGCTCCGCCTATCTGCACTGGGATCGGATTCACGGGAAGCTGCGAGGCCGCAGGGGGGCGCGCCTGGCGGCTTTGACGAGCGGGGGCGCCATCCCGGATAATGCAGACTATCAAGTCATAGCCGATCCCGACGGCGCCTATGTCGGGAGCGTCAACGAGGACTTCGCCATCGAGAGCCTTGCCGGCGACATCTTCCTGCTGGGGAACACGCCCTGGAAAGTGCGCCGCGTGGAACGGGGGCGCGTGCGCGTGGAGGACGCGCGGGGACAGGCGCCCACGATTCCGTTCTGGCTGGGCGAAGCGCCGGCCCGCACGCCCGAGCTCTCCGCGGATGTGTCGGCGCTGCGCGAGGAGATCGACCGTCGTCTGTCGCAGCGGGAGGAGTGCATGCGGTGGCTCGCGGAAGAAGTGGGACTCGCGGGCGGGGCCGCAGAGCAATGCCGGGCCTACATCGACGAAGGCAAGCGCGTGCTCGGGAGCGTGCCTTCGATCCGTCGCGTCGTCGCGGAGCGTTTTTTTGACGAGACCGGGGGCACGCAGCTGATTCTGCACGCGCCGTTCGGCGGCCGCATCAATCGAGCCTGGGGATTGGCCCTGCGCAAGCGCTTCTGCCGGACCTTTGACTTCGAGTTGCAGGCCGCCGCGACCGACGACGGGATCAATCTCTCTCTGGGACCTCAACACTCCTTCCCGTTGGAAGACATCTTCCGGTTCCTGAGATCCGAGGGGATCGAAGACAGCCTGCAGCAGGCCGTTCTCCCTTCGCCCATCTTTGCAGCGCGGTGGCGCTGGAACCTCACGCGCTCGCTGGCGCTTCTCCGTTCCGTGGGGGGAAAGCGCGTGCCGGCTCCGCTCCAGCGCATGCGCGCGGACGATCTTCTGGCCGCCATCTTTCCCGCGCAAACGCAATGCCAGGACAATCGCGTCACGGAGACCGTTCCCATTCCCGACCATCCGCTGGTCTTCGAGACTCTGCGCGACTGCCTTACGGAAGCGCTGGATGTCGAAGGACTGCGCGACGTGCTCCAGACGATCGAGCGCGGCGAGATTCAGTTCCTCGCCAAAGACACTCCCATTCCGTCCGCGTTCTCGCACCAGATCCTCAACGCGATGCCGTATGCTTTCCTGGATGACGCTCCTCTGGAAGAGCGGCGCGCTCGCGCCGTACTCCTGCGCCGGGCTCTTCCCGAGCACGCCGCGGACCTCGGGCGGCTGGATCCGGAGGCGATTCGAGGCGCGGCCGAGGACGCCTGGCCGGAGATTCGCGATCGGGAAGAACTGCACGACACGTTGCTCGGCTTGATTCTGTTTCCCGAAAAGGAAAAATCCCGTTTTCCCGGCGCGGCGCCGGAGTGGCTCGAGTCGCTGGTCGCGGAAAGGCGCGCTTTCCGCGTCACACGCGGGGATTGTGCCTACTGGGTGGCCGCGGAACGGCACTCAATCGCTTGTGAAGCGCTTGGAGTGCCGGCTCCCCTCGCGGCCGGCACGTCTTCGCTCGCTGAGGGCCGCGGCTCTGTTTTGCTCGTCAGAGGATGGGTGGAAGTCAGCGGACCCGTTCGAGCCACAGAACTGGCGGACATTCTGGGACTCGAGACCGGCGAAGTACGCTCGGCGCTGGCGCAGCTGGAAGGGGAAGGAGTTGTGCTTCGCGGGTTCTTCACGGGCCGGAGGGACGAGGAAGAGTTTTGCGATCGAAGAATTCTGGCGCGCATCCACCGCGCGACCATCGCCCATCTGCGCCGCGAGATCGAGCCCGTGCCGGCGTCCACGTTTCTCAGGTTTCTCTTTTCCTGGCAGCATCTGGCCGGGGGGACGCAGCTTTCAGGAGACCATGGCCTCCTGGAAGTCGTGGAACAGTTGGAGGGGTTCGAGGCGGCTGCCGCTGCCTGGGAAGACGAGATTCTTCGCCCGCGGATTCGGGACTACGAGCCGGCCTCGCTCGACACCCTTTGCCTGGCCGGCGAGATCGTGTGGGGGCGATGGACGCGGCGCGAAACGCAGGCGGAGGTCGCTGCCCGGCGCCCGGGCCTGACGCGAACCGCGATACTGGGGCTGGGGATCCGTGAAGACATGCCCTGGCTGCTGGACAGGACCTCTGCGGACGAGACGGCCCTCTCGGTGCCGGCGCGCGACGTGCTGGCCTTTCTGCGGCAGCGCGGCGCGTCCTTCTTCGGCGAGATCACGGCAGGCGCCCGGCATCTGCCGTCCGAGGTCGAGGATGCTCTCTGGCAGCTCGTGGCAGCGGGATTGGTGACCGCCGATTCCTTTGCGGCCCTCCGGTCGCTGGTGAGCGGCGAGGCCCGCCGCGCGGACCGATCGCCCCGGCGGCGCAGGCAGCCCCGGCGCACGCGCGAAGGCCGCTGGTCCTTGCTCGATCCGCTCGGTCCTCCTCCGGAAAATCTTGTCGAGCTGCGGGCGCGGCAATTTCTCCGGCGCTATGGGCTGGTTATCAAGGAGCTTCTTGCGCGCGAACCGTCCGCCCCTCCCTGGCGCGAGCTGCTCGCGGTCTTGCGCCGCTCCGAGGCGCGCGGCGAGATTCGCGGCGGGCGCTTTGTTTCCGGATTCCCGGGGGAGCAGTTTGCGCTGCCGGAAGCGGTCGATGCGCTTCGCGCCATGAGACGCAACGAGGAGCAGGGGCACTATCTGAAGATCTCGGCTTGCGACCCGCTGAATGTTGTGGGCATCCTGACCCCCGGCCCGCGCGTCACGGCAGTTCTCGGGAACCGTGTCCTCTATCGCGCCGGAGTGCCGGTCGCCGCGGTCGAGAGCGGCGAAACGCGCATCCTCACGCAGGTGGAGGCGGCAGAGCAACCGGTGCTGGAGCGCTTGCTGGACGAGCGCCCTCCCGCCGCCTTCGATCCCTCGCGCGCCGCCCAGCCCCGGCATTCCCGCAAGACCTCGTAGCCACAGAGCCACGGAGATTATTCTCAGGCCAAGGTTTGGAGTTCAGGCTTCAGCCTGCCGGAGACGCTGGAGTCTCACAGTCCGCTCGGAGTTCAGCCTTTAGCCTGCAGGGAAGTCGGACTCTGATCGAACCTGGCACAAATGTGCTATCCTTGTGCCATACGAGTTTCGTCAAACCTTGCACAAAGAGGCACCTCAAGGCCATACAAAAATGGGCCAGTCGTACGATGCGCCCCTCGCACCACCTGAACTAATCTGTAGCAACTCAAAACCGCCACTGGATGGGTTGACGTCCCGGAGACCGTGTGATCGTTGACTTTTGGGTCGTTTGGATTATGATCGCGTTTCTTGAAAGAGAGGACCGTCATGAAAGTTCTGCGTACGATACACGCGCTGCTCGTACTCGGCATCGTCTTTGTAACCGCTTCCTATGCCAGAGGCGCGGTTCGAGGTTACGTTCCTGGGAGTCTTAACGACTCGGAAGCCGCCGTTACCGCTAATATAGTTGAAACAGTCACCGTCATGATGGATCTCGACCAGGGACCTGCTACCTATCGAGCCACTGGCTTTCTTCACTCCTTTTCTTCCGACACGCCCAGCGATGATCTAGTTGTGCCCCTAAAGCCTCGCATGTTTCGATTGCATGCCGACGAAGCTTGGGATTGTTATCCCAGAGTGAAGCAACTGGGGGCCAAAGTGCAACTTGTTGTGTCGGATAGCTATGGCTATGCGAAGTGGCCCGGTTACAATCAATATCAGTCAGCGTGGGAAAGAACTATTGCGGACCTGGTAGCCCAGGCGGATTCCTCGGGCTTTACGGACATTGAGTGGGACATTTGGAACGAGCCCAACTATTGGCGATTCTGGGGCGCGAGCACCCAACAGTTTTACGACACCTGGGAAATAGGCTATCGGAAGTTGCGTTCTCTCAAACCCGGCGCCGTCATCGTGGGACCCAGCTCTACCGGCAGCATTCAGTACGTCAAAGATTTCCTGCTCTTTGCAAAGGGCCACAACGTCCTGCCAGACATTGTTTCATTCCACGTGATCTGGGATAACGAAAGAAACATCCCGTCCTACGCCGGCGATCTCCGGGCCTTCATGGCGAGCAACGGGATCAATATCCAGAAAATCAGCCTCAATGAATACGACAGCTTTGACGGGAGCGACACGAACAAAACCAGCGTGCCCGACCCGGGCCGCCATGTCCGGCTCCTCGCCAATCTCGAGTGGGCGGGCGTTGACAGTGCCGCTAAATCCGTTTGGTCCGACGGCTGGACGTTGGACAATGTCGCGCCCAACAATACAAAGACTCCGCTTTGGTGGGCCTACAAAGCTTACGCCGATATCACGGGGCGCCTGGTCCAGGTGGTTTCGAGCCCAAGCATCGACGGTGTTGCCGGCCAGGACCCTTCTACGGGAACGGCCTCGGTGCTGCTGGGACGTTACGGCGGAGCCACAGGCGATATCGGCGTCTCGGTCACGGCTTTAGACCGGGTAAGCTATTTAGCCAGCGGAGGGAAAATCCATGTCGTTGCCCAGAAGATCACCGCGTCTACAAGCGGGAGCGCTCTGCCGCAACGTGTGATCGATGCAGACTACGCAATCTCAAACAATCAAATCACTGTTGCTCTTCCCGGCTTTGCATCAACTGAGGCCTTCGTTCTTACGCTCGCCGCGCCCGTCAGCAACGACTTGACCCCGCCCGTCATTTCCAACATCCAGGCGTCCGACCTCACGTCTTCCTCGGCGACCATTACGTGGACCACCGACGAAGTCTCCGATTCCCAGGTGGAGTACGGCAAGAGCACGAGCTACGGCAGCGTCACGTCCATCGGCTCCCCTTTGGTCACCGCCCACAACGTCAGTCTCTCGGGTCTTGATGCCCAAACCACCTACAACTACCGCGTCAAATCCAAAGACGCCGCGGGCAATCCGGCGGTCTCGTCCAACCAAACCTTCATCACGGCCGCTCCTCCAGATACCACGAAACCTCAGGTTTCCATCACTTCGCCTTCAAACGGTTCCAGCGTGACGAGAGGGTAT
>QHZE01000116.1 GCA_003225335.1 Acidobacteriota bacterium | reverse complement strand
TGTCCAACTCGTTTGTACAGCAAGCCTACCGCGATGCAGGCGGAGTCACGACGTTCGTCGGCGTGCCGTTGAGGTAGTTCCACACGTTCTCCACTGCCAGCGCGAGGCCGACCTCCAATACCTCCGGAGCAATGCCTGCCGCATGCGGCGTGAGAACCACGTTGTCGAGTCGAGTCAGGCGATGACCCTGTGGCAGCGGTTCCGTGTCGAAGACATCCAGGCCGGCGCCGGCGATCCTTTGCGCGGAAAGGGCGGCGATAAGCGCCTCCTCGTCAACGAGGGCGCCTCGGGCGGTATTGATAAGAATCGCAGATGGCTTCATCATCCGGAACCGGCGCTCCCCCATAAAGCCGCTGCTCTCCGGAGAAAGCCGAAGATGCAGGCTGACCACGTCGGCGGTTGTGAGTAGCGTGTCGAGCGAGACAAGCTCGAACCCGAGAGCCGGATTCGGGTGCATCGTCCAGGCGATCACGCGCATGCCGATCGCCGACCCGAGGCGTGCGAATTGGCGCCCGACCGCTCCGAGGCCGAGTATGCCGAGAATCTTGCCGTGGAGCAGCGTTACCTCGCCGCGGGGCCAGCCACCCCGTCTCATTTCTGCGTCAATCTGTGGGAGGCGCCGGGCAACGGCAAGCAGCAGCGCAAGCGCATGCTCGGCGATCGCAACGGCCGCAACCCCCGGCGTGTTGGTTACCGTTACTCCGTGTCTCGCCGCAGCAGCCAGATCGACATTATCGGTCCCGGTGCCCCAAATGGAGATCAGACGAAGCCGCGGAGAGCTGGAAAAGACACGCTCGCTGAACCTCGATGAGGCGCGTATGTTGATGACGATTTCCCCGTCGGCGATGCGCTCGATGAGCTTCCCTTCCGAGCCGGGCAGAGTGTCGTAGTAGCTGACCGGGGCTCGCTCCAGAAGCCCCTGATAGGCGCGACTGGTGGACATCACCGGCGGCGCATCGTCCGGGATGACGATCTTCGGAATCATCCGGATTTACGTCTTACACAATATGAAACCATAGATGAACACAGAGCGGCATAGCCGCAACCAAATCATCCTTGCGATTCTTGGTGTCTTCGTGTCTTGGTGGTGAACACGGATTCGCCGCGCTCACCACGAAGGCACCAAGACACAAAGCGTGTGGCCAAGAAGGCAAGGATTTTCGGTCAAATGACAAGTCAGAAGTCCGGACAACGAACTGCGATTTGTCATTTTCTTTCTCTGCGGGCTCGCATAATCGAGCAGGGCATCGTCACCTCCGGGCTTGTGAGGGACCTACCGTGATGGATGGGTGCGCCCCCAAGCTGCGTGCGCCCGTCTGTCCGCCTGGGCATGGGGCATGCTAGCACGAAACCTCATGAACACGGATGAACACAGGGCGGCATAGCCGCAACCAAAAACTTGGCGCACACTTCAACTCTCGTTATTTCTACAAATCCAATCTTTAGCCACAGGTGACCGGCTACAAGGTGTTCAGGCGCGCGGCCGGCGGGACAGCGGGGCTGCTGAAGAGTCTCGGCGCGGCGAGCGAGTACACGGATCAATCGGGGGACCCGAGCGTGACGTATTCGTACCGCGTGTCAGCAATCAATGCGAACGGCGAGTCGTGCGGGTCGAACGAAACGACGGCGCCGCCTGTCGGCAGCTCCTGCGTCCTGCCGGGAATCCTGGTGGCTCAAATATCTTCGAGCTGGTCCTCGGTCATGCCGAAGTAATGACCGAGCTCGTGCCAGAGCGTAAGTCGGATCTCCTCGCGAATTTCGTCATCGGTGGCGCAAACGGCTTCGATGTTTTTCTCGTAGAGCAGGACATGATCCGGACCCGCAGGCACATCCCAACAACTCCTTGCCGTCTGCGGGATCCCGATAAATTCGCCCATCAGCAGGACTTCATCCGGATCCTTGCTGAGCAGGCGGCCCGGGTCCTCCTGTCCACGCGGCACGTCCTCCACCACTATTGCCACATTCTCAATCCGCCTTCGGAATTCTTCCGGCAGTGAGTCAAACGCTTCCCGGACGAGTCTTTCAAACCGCTCGCGCCTCATCGTTCCGGGATTGTATCCGAAGTCTCAGACCTGAGAAAGAATCGAAACCAGAAAAACTTAGGCGGAAAAGGATTTTTCATCGCGAAATCTTCGCGCTCTTGGCGCTCTTCGCGGCTTCGCGGTGAATCCTGGGCTGGACTTTGACCGCGAAGGCGCGAAGCACGCGAAGAAGACGCGAAGAACTTTAGTTTGGTTGGGGGTATGCCGCCCTGTGTACTCCGTGTCTCCGTGGTGAATAAAGTGCTTGAAGTCTTCTTGAGCGGCCTTCCACAACCCGTCGAGCGTTTATACTGATCGGAGGGCTAATCTACGCTCGACTCTCCTGCAAATTTCGCTAGAATGTGGCGAACCAACCAAAATTTTCCTTTGCGTGAGGCACGATGCTTTCTGCTTCTCTTCAAACACGCGTATGGGTCGTTGAATTTCGCCATAGCCTGATTGGCTGGCTGCTCATCGGCTTGATCGCGGGCTGGCTGGCGGGGAAAATCTCGCGCGGACACGGCTTCGGCTGCGTCACAGACGTTGTTCTGGGGCTCGTTGGGGCAGTTCTCGGAGGATGGCTCTTCTCGAAGCTCGGAATCTTCGGCGGAGGATTCATTTATTCTCTTGCTGCCGCGACCGTCGGCGCCGTGCTCCTGGTCGTCGTAGCACGCCTCTTCGCCGGCAGCAGCAGCTGATCCGTATTCCTGAACCGGCCGCGGCAAGACTTCCGAACCCGATGGGATCCGCAACGAAATCTGTTGTGCCAATATTGCCCCTTGGCGCCGGATTCTTACGATGCGTGGGAAGCCGTTGACCCGGAAGTCCTCGTCGGTATACTTTCATACACGTACATCTCAGACCATCGCTGACGTAGGTGTTTATGCGGGCATTCAGGAAGGTGCCGCACTCCAGAGAGCGCAGTGGGGTGTGATTTTACTTTTGGTTGCGGCTCGGCTGCTTCGTGGAATTCGTAGTCGGTTTTATTGGCCACGAATTCCACGAATTAACACGAATTAAAATTCTCCCCAGCTTCTGAGGAGTTCACGCAGCGTGAATTGACTCCCACTTCCAATTGCACCCTAACTAAAGGACTGATCTCATGGAGATGTTGCTGCAGGACATTCGCTACGGACTGCGGACTTTTCAGAAAAACCCGGGCTTTACGGCCATCGCCGTCCTTACGCTGGCGCTCGGCATCGGCGCCAACACCTCCATTTTCAGCGTGGTCAACGGTGTGTTGCTCCGGCCGCTGCCGTATCGCGAGCCGGGCCAGCTCGTGCGCGTGATCAAGGAGGCGCCGCCCGATGGCGGCATGGTGCTCGGCGGCGGAGAGTTTATTGGCGGCCCCGAGTTCGTCGCGTGGAAGCAACAGGCGCAGTCGATCTCCAGGATCGCCGCGTATGGCGGCGGCGATTATAACCTTAGCGGAGTAGACAAGGCCGAGCGCATTATCTGCGGCCAGGTCACGGCCGATTTCTTTCCCATGCTCGGCGTGCAGCCGTTTCTTGGCCGTACGTTCGCACCGGAGGAAGATCGGCCGGCGGGCCCAAAGGTCGCCGTGCTCGGTCATGGCATTTGGCGCCGGCGCTTCGGCGGCGACCACGGCGCGCTCGGCAGAACCATCAGGCTGAACAACGAGACCTATACGGTCATCGGCGTCCTTCCGCCGGCGTTTCTGTTCCCCGAGCCGTTCCAAATCTGGCTCCCGCTCGCGCTCGACGACACGGCGGAGCAAGGCCGTATCCGCATCTCGCTCGTGCACGTGGTCGCGCGCCTGAAACCGGGCGTGACGATGCAGCAGGCGAGGGCGGAGCTCGAAACCATCAACGAGCGCCTGAGCCAGCGAGCGGCGAGCGTGATGGGCCGCGGACCGCTGCGGTTCAACGCGCCGCCTGCGGCGGGCGCCACTCCCGGCGGCGCCACCCCCTCGCCGAATAGCGCTCCGCGCAGTCGGTCTGTTCCGCCGCCGTTGGACACGGCGAGGGGGTCGATTGGTCCCAGGGAACCGTCGTCCGGCGCTGGAGCGGTCATGATCGGACCGGACAATCCTCCACGAGCCGCGACGGAGCCGTTTGCGAATACCACGCGATCCGACGTTCCACAACCGCCGCAAGGCCGCCTGGTCACACGACCGCTGCCGGGAAAGGACGGGCAGGGAGACGAAGACAGGAAATTTTTTGCGGCACAGGGACCGGAACCGCGGATCCCGTTGTTCAGAACGCAAGGCCTCATCAAGCTCGTCGGCCTGCACGAGCATGTGGTCGCGAACGTGAAGCTTGCCCTTCTGGTTCTCTTCGGCGCGGTCACTTTCGTTCTGCTCATCGCCTGCGCCAACGCCGCGAACCTGCTGCTGGCGCGCGCGGCGGCGCGCCAGCGCGAGATCGCCGTCCGCGCCGCTCTCGGCGCCGGAAGGCTTCGCCTGGTCCGCCAACTGCTGACCGAAAGCGCGTTGCTCTCGCTGCTCGGCGGCACGCTGGGGCTGCTGCTCTCGCTCTGGTGCGCCGGCGTCCTTCGCTCGTTGGGCGGGCTCAACCTGCCGCACGTTCAAAAGATCGGCATCGACGGCACCGTGCTTGCGTTCACGGTGATCGTCTCGCTCGCGACCGGTTTGATCTTCGGCCTGGCGCCGGCGTTGCAGGCGTCGAGCGCCGATCTCAACGACGCGCTCAAGGAGGGCGCGCGTGGCTTCGGCGGCGGCCTGCGACGGCATGGCCTGCGGGGCGGCCTTGTGGTTTCAGAAGTCTCCCTCGCCCTCGTACTCCTCATCAGCGCCGGCCTGATGATGCGGAGCTTCATCCGCCTGCGCGCGGTGGATGCGGGCTTCAGGCCGGAAGGCGTCTTGACCCTGCAGATCAACCTCTCTGAGCGTCAATACGGGACGCGGGCGGCGAGCTTCTTCCAGACCGTTCTCCAGCGGCTCCAGACGCTGCCGGGCGCGCAATTCGCCGGACTGACCGATCATCTGCCGATGACGGATTACTCCCTCATGACGACCGTGAGTGTCGAGGGCCGGCCGCCACAAGGCTTCGGGAAGGAACCGCCCGTCTCTATGGCCGCTGTCAGCCCGGATTACTTCAAGGCGATGGGGATTCCGCTGAAGCAAGGGCGTCTCTTCGACGACCGGGACGCGGAAGGCTCGCAACATGTCGTCCTGGTCAACGAGGCCTTCGTGAGACGCTACTTTTCGAACGTTGATCCGATCGGCAAACGCATAAAAGCCGGGGCGGCGCGCGACGACGGCCTGACCATCGCCGGCGTCGTCGGCGACGCGCGCCAAAGCGTCTTTGAAGGCGACACGCCCGCGGAGATCTATCGGCCCTACCTGCAAGGCGGCTCCAGCCGCATGACCCTGGTGATTCGCACGGCGGGCAATCCAATGGATCTCGCCGGCGCCGCCCGGAGCCTGGTGGAAAACCTCGACCCGGACCAGCCGGTCTTCAACGTGATGTCGATGGAGCAGCGTCTGGCTGCGATCATCGCACCGCGCCGGCTGAACGCGATCCTGTTCGGCAGCTTTGCGTCGCTCGCGCTTGTGCTCGCTGTTGCAGGCATTTACGGCGTGATGTCGTATGCCGTAGTGCAACGCACCCACGAGATCGGCGTGCGAATGGCGCTCGGCGCGCAAACGGGCAACGTGCTCGGGCTCGTCGTGCGGCAAGGCATGACTCTGACGCTGATGGGCGTCGCAATCGGGCTCATCGCTGCGTTCGCCACAACGCGGTACCTCTCAAGCCTGCTCTATTCGGTGAAGGCGACCGACCCGTTGACATTTCTCGGCGTGTCGCTGTTGCTGGCCGGCACGGCTCTGGCCGCGTGTTACTTCCCGGCCCGAAGAGCCGCCCGCGTCGATCCGATCAAGGCGCTGAGATACGAGTGATTCGAGCGCGCAACGGAGTTAGGTAGTTAGACGGACCCAACGGAATGGCCACAGAGTTTTCATGCTGCGGCTCGCCACTGCGAATGAAAAT
>QHZE01000115.1 GCA_003225335.1 Acidobacteriota bacterium | reverse complement strand
GATCTACGAGCTCCATGTGCGTTCCTTCTACGACACGAACGCCGATGGAGTTGGAGACTTCCACGGGCTTACCGAGAAGCTGGATTACCTCAAAGAGCTGGGCGTCACGGCTCTCTGGCTTTTGCCTTTCTACCCGTCTCCGCTGAGAGACGACGGCTATGACATCGCGGATTATGCAAGCATTCATCCCACCTACGGAGAGTTGCGCGACTTCAAGGGCTTCTTGAGGGAAGCGCACCGGCGAGGCCTGGCGGTTATTACCGAGCTCGTGGTCAATCACACCTCGGACCAGCACCCATGGTTTCAGCGCGCGCGCCGCTCCAAACCAGGCAGCCGGGCGCGTGATTTCTATGTCTGGAGCGAATCTCCCGACAAGTACAAAGAAGCGCGCATCATCTTCAAGGATTTTGAATCGTCCAACTGGGCCTGGGACTCCGTAGCTCAGGCTTACTACTGGCACCGTTTTTATTCGCACCAACCCGACCTGAACTACGAAAATCCTGAAGTTCGGGAAGCAGTAATGAAAGCGCTGGATTTCTGGCTGACGATGGGCGTGGACGGGCTGCGACTGGACGCCGTCCCGTATCTGTACGAGCGGGAAGGGACAAACTGCGAGAATCTACCCGAGACGCACGCGTTTCTGAGAGCGCTGCGCAGGCACGTGGATGAAAGGTACAGGAACCGCATGCTGCTGGCCGAGGCCAATCAATGGCCCGAAGATGCCGTGGCCTATTTCGGCCGCGGAGACGAATGCCATATGTCCTTCCATTTTCCGCTGATGCCGCGACTCTTCATGGGAATCCGCATGGAAGATCGTTTTCCGATCACGGATATTCTCGAGCAGACGCCCGCCATCCCAGAGTCAGCCCAGTGGGCCTTGTTCCTGCGGAACCACGACGAGCTCACCCTGGAGATGGTGACCGACGAGGAACGGGACTACATGTATCGTGTTTATGCGCACGACCCGAAGGCCAAGATCAACCTCGGAATCCGCCGCCGTCTTGCGCCGCTGCTGGGGAACGACCGGAGGAGAATCGAGCTGATGAACGCCCTGCTCTTTTCGCTGCCGGGGACTCCGGTGATTTACTACGGCGACGAAATCGGGATGGGTGAAAACATTTATCTGGGCGATCGCAACGGCGTTCGAACTCCGATGCAGTGGAGCTCCGATCGCAACGCAGGCTTTTCCCGGGCGAATCCCCAAAAGCTGTATCTTCCGGTCATCATCGATCCCGAGTACCACTACGAGACCATTAACGTGGAGGCCCAGCACAACAATCCCCATTCGCTTCTCTGGTGGATGAGGCGCCTGCTGACGCTCCGGACGCGTTACCGGGCTTTCGGCCGCGGGGAGCTGCAGTTTCTGAATCCCGAGAATCGCAAAGTGCTCGCCTTTTGCCGGAATTATGAAGAGGAGCACATTCTCGTTGTGGCGAATCTTTCGAGGTTCGTTCAGCACGTGGAGCTCGACCTGTCCCCTTTCAGGGGCTGGGTTCCCACCGAACTTTTTGGCCGGACAAAATTTCCACCCGTTGGAGAGCTGCCCTATTTCCTGACTCTGAGTCCTCACGCCTTTTACTGGTTCGCCCTGCAACCGGAAAGTATCGCCGAGACCTCGGGCGACCCGCAGGCGGCCAAGACGCTAATCCCGGTGCTTGCCGTGGACGACAGCTGGGAAAAGGTCTTCCAAGGAAAAGCCAGGGCCGCGCTCGAAGAGTTGTTGCCCGACTACCTGAAGGCGCGCCGATGGTTCGGGGGAAAGGCGCGAACCATCAAGTCCGCGGAAATCGCCGCGGACTTGCCGCTCGCCCCTTATGCGCCCGAGCAGTCCGGCGAGCCGAAGCCTTCAATGATTCATGTCGCACTGGTTCGTGTCGAGTATGTCGAGGGGGACCCTCAGACCTATGTCTTGCCTCTCGTCTTTCTGACCGGCGATCCTGCGGAACAGATCTTGAAGGCCGCGCCGCATGCGATTGTCGCCCGGCTTGAAGTAAGAAACCGGCGCGAGCAAGGCATCCTGTGCGACGGCACAGCGGAGACGGCCTGTTGCGCCACCCTGCTGCAGATGATAGCCCGCCGCCGTAATCACAAGGCAGCGCCGGGCGAGCTGCTTGCATCGGTCACGCCTGCCTTCAGGAACATTTCAGGCGCGCGTCTGGGTCCTCTGGAGCCCTCGATCGTGAAAGCCGAGCAGAGCAACACCTCTGTCGTGTTTGGCAACCGCTTTATTTTGAAATTGTTTCGGCGCCTGGAGCCTGGCGTTAACCCCGAACTGGAGATCGGGCGTTTCCTGACGGAGAGACGCTTTCCGAACTTTCCGGCGGTGGCTGGAGCCCTGGAATACCGCGAGGACAAGGCAGAACCCATGTCTCTGGCCATTCTTCAAGCCTTTGTTCCCTCCAGCACAGACGGATGGCAGTATACTCTGGACGCGCTCGGACGCTATTACGAACGCGTCCTCGCGCAGGGTGACCCAAGACAGCCGGCATGCGTCCCCGCGGAGCGCCTTCTGGACGTCCTGGACAGAGAGCTTCCGCCAGCGGCGTCGGAAATGATCGGGACCTACCTCGAGAGCGCAAGGTTGATAGGCCAGCGGACGGCCGAGCTTCATGTAACCCTTGCCTCGGATTCAGAGAATCCCGATTTTTCCCCGGAGCCTTTCTCCGCCCTTTATCAGCGTTCTATTTACCAGTCCATGCGCAACACGGCCGCGCAAAGCTTTCATCTGCTCCGCACGCACTGCAAAAAGCTGCCGGACTCAGTGCGCGAGGATGCGCAGAAGGTCGCCGGTCTGGAAGCGGAAGTCCTCAAGCGTTACCGTTCTCTTCTGAGCCGCAAGATAACAGCCATGCGTGTCCGGTGCCATGGCGACTATCATCTCGGCCAGCTCCTCTATACGGGAAAAGATTTCTTCATCATCGATTTCGAAGGAGAGCCGGCCCGCCCTCTGAGCGAGCGGCGGCTCAAGCGGACCGCATTGAAAGACGTCGCCGGCATGTTGCGCTCTTTTCACTACGCGGCCTACGCGGCCCTGTTTGACGTGCAGACAAAGGGAACCCTGAGTACAGACGGCGGCAGCGCGGAACCCTGGGCCGATTTCTGGTATTACTGGGTTTCCGTGGTTTTCCTGAAAGCGTATGTGGAGGCCGCGAGCCGGGGCGGTTTCCTTCCGGCGGCGCGAGAAGAGCTTCAGGTCCTGCTGGACGCTTTTCTGCTGGACAAGGCCGTCTACGAATTGGGCTACGAGCTCAACAACCGTCCCACCTGGGTGAAGATTCCCCTCCGTGGGATTCTTTCTCTGGTGGGAGAGGAGAATCGATGATACTCCAAATGACAAATGACAAATGACAAATGACAAATGACCAATGACAAATAATATCGAGGCCGAACCGTTCCATTGGTCACGAATCATTTGTCATTGGTTATTGGTCATTTGTCATTTGTCATTGAATGAAAGAGGATACTTTCCCTGTCGGAACAAAGAAGTGACGAATGAAGAGGTTCGCAGTTCAGGCTTTAGCCTGCCCCGAGATCGTGAAATCCTTAGTGCTTTATGGGACACGGATGAACGCGGATGCCACGGAATTTCACGGATAACTCCGTTCCGTGTCCAATTGGGTCTATGCCGCGCCAGGATTTTGAAATGCACTCGGATTGGTTTTACAAAAAACTGAGTCGTGGCAAGCTGCGGAGGATCAGAACCGTCTCGAAGTTTGATATCGTACGCAAATGACCAATGACCAATGGCAAATGACCAATGACAAATGGTATCGAGGGCCGAACCGCTCATTTGTCATTTGTCATTGATCATTGGTCATTTGTCATTGGTTGAGGGGACCATGAGCATAGACAAATCCGCGATCAGCGAGGTCAGCCTGCTGACGGAACAGGACCTCTACCTCTTCAACGAGGGGAGCCACTTGCGATTGTACGAAAAGCTGGGCGCGCACCCGATCGCGCTGGAGGGAACCCTGGGCACCTATTTCGCTGTATTCGCGCCGAACGCGAAGCAGGTATTTCTGATGGGAGACTTTAACGGATGGGACAAATCGGACCATCCCCTGCGATCGAGGGGGAATTCCGGGATATGGGAGAGCTTCGTTCCAGGGGTGGGCAAAGGAGTCCACTACAAATACCATATCGTCTCCCGGGAACAGAATTACCGTGTCGACAAGGCAGATCCCTTCGCTTTCACGGCCGAGGTCCCGCCAAGAACCGGCTCTGTGGTCTGGGACCTCGACTACAGGTGGGGCGACCAGTCGTGGATGGAGAACCGGCAGCACTACAACGCCCTGGACCGTCCGATTTCCATTTACGAACTGCACCTGGGCTCGTGGATGCGCGTTCCCGAGGAGGGGAACCGCTGGATGAGGTACCGGGAAGTCGCACCCAAGCTCGCCGACTATATGCGGCAAACCGGGTTCACGCATGTGCAATTTCTGCCGGTCATGGAACATCCATTTTACGGCTCGTGGGGTTACCAGACGAGCGGCTACTTCGCCCCCACCAGCCGCTACGGCAGGCCCCAGGATTTCATGTACCTCGTGGACTACCTGCACCGCGAAGGGATCGGCGTCATCCTTGACTGGGTCCCATCCCACTTCCCGACGGATGAGCATGGCCTGGGCTACTTCGACGGAACCCACCTGTACGAGCACGCCGATCCCCAGAAAGGCTTTCATCCGGATTGGGGGAGCTTCATTTTTAACTACGGCCGCCACGAGGTTCGCAGCTTTCTGCTGAGCAGCGCGCTGTTCTGGCTCGACAAATATCACGCCGATGGCCTCCGCGTGGACGCCGTGGCCTCCATGCTCTACCTGGACTACTCCCGCAAGCCGGGGGAATGGATTCCCAACGAGAACGGCGGGAACGAAAATCTCGAAGCCATCGCTTTCCTCAGGCGATTCAATGAGGAGGTCTACAAACACTATCCCGGCGTACAGACCATTGCCGAGGAATCGACGGCCTGGCCGATGGTGTCGCGGCCGGCCTCGGCGGGCGGCCTCGGCTTCGGCCTCAAGTGGGACATGGGGTGGATGCACGACACGCTCAAGTACATGAAGCTCGATCCGGTCTACCGCAAGTACCATCACGACACGCTCACGTTCCGGATGCTCTACGCCTTCAACGAAAACTTCTGCCTCCCGCTCTCTCACGACGAAGTGGTCCACGGCAAGGAATCGCTTCTCCATCAGATGGCGGGGGACGACTGGCGGAAGTTCGCCGGTCTCCGCCTCCTCTTCGGCTATATGTACGGACAACCCGGGAAGAAGCTGCTCTTCATGGGTGGCGAGTTTGGCCAGAGAGACGAGTGGTACCACGAGAAAAGCCTCGACTGGCACCTGGCGCAATCTCCCACTCACGCGGGCGTTCAGCAATGGGTAGCGGATCTGAATCAAGCCTATCGGAGCGAACCGGCGCTGCACGAAGGTGACTGTGATTCCGCGGGCTTCGAATGGATCGACTGCCACGACGCCGTTGCCAGCGTCTTGAGCTTTGTCCGGAAGGCCGCGTCCACGAAGGACGTCATTCTCGTGCTGTGCAACTTCACTCCGGTTCCGCGACGCAACTATCGGGTTGGAGTCCCGCAGAAAGGCGTGTGGAAAGAGATACTGAACAGCGACTCAAAGACTTATGGCGGCAGCGGCCATGGGAATCTTGGCGGAGTCCAGGCCACACCGGTCCCGGCCCACGGACGTCCGTGGTCGCTCAATCTGACGGTGCCCCCGCTTGCCGCATCGTTTTTCAAAAGTGAAGGATGAACCTATTTTGGATTTCGGATTGCGGATTGCGGATTGGGGAGGCCGCAATTACGAGCGGGAGTCAAATTTTTTCGGCGCTACCGTGAGGTGATCCTTTTCGTGGAATTCGTGGCGGTTTTTACTGTTTACTGGCCACGAATTGCACGAATTAGCACGAATCAAAACTCTCCAACAGCTTCCAAGAAACAGTTAAAGGCCGCAATCAAGTTGACACCCGTTTGTAATTGCTCCCGATTGGGGATGGGGAATTGATGAACGGCTTTCATTATGACAAT
>QHZE01000114.1 GCA_003225335.1 Acidobacteriota bacterium | reverse complement strand
TTTTTCAAGAAGCTCTACGGCACAGGTCCCGCGCCCTACGAGGTGGAAAAAGAGCAGACCTGCGTGCGGAAGTTCTCCTCCGACGCAACGACCGCCGCTATCGCGGAACAGCTCCTGAAAGATCTCGGTCTGGAGGGGACCTATACTGTCAGAGGCTCCATAGCCGGCGGGCGCCTCACGATCCTGAGACAGGACCCTGTCTCGCCCAGGCGTATCACTTACACTGCTGCTGATGAGAGACTGCTCGTTGAGAAGGAAGTGTTCCGAGTTCCCGCTTTTCTGGAACGAATGCACCGCCGGCGCGGTTATCAGCACAAGTATCTGATCGAAGACGCGTGGGCGTCTTCGGTCGACGCGTTCATTGTCGCCATGATTTTCTGGGCCGGGTCGGGGCTGTGGATGTGGTGGGAGCTTGGAGAAACGAGGCGCTGGGGCGCGATTTCCGCCGCCTGCGGTGTCGCGCTTTTCGCCTTATTTCTTCTTAAGCTGTAGGAGTGTCAGCTGTGACGTTCAATCTTGTCGTGCGCCGGATCCACCTTTACCTGGCGCTCTTTCTCTTCCCTTGGTTTCTCATGTACGGGATCAGTTCCGTGCCGTTCAGCCATGCCGCGTACTTCGACCAGCGGAACAGAGGAATGCCGATGTGGCACCTTCGGACGGAACGTCCGTATGACATCGAGATTCCCGAAAACGCCAATCTCGACGAGATCGGCGCGCGCATCTTCAAGGACTCGGGACTCGATGGGTCCTTCGGCACCTATCGGCCGAACGAGCGGCAGATCGATGTTTACGTCTACACATTCTGGAAATCGTCCCAGGCGAAATACCTTATTGACCAGAAACGCCTCGTCGTGGAGGACCGCCGGTTCCGGTGGGACCATTTTCTGACCGGAATGCACGCGCGCGGGGGCTACGAGCACCCCGCGTTTCTCGAATACGCCTGGGCTGGAGTCGTGGACCTCGTGTGTCTTGGTTTCATCGTCTGGATCGCCACGGGAATCTACATGTGGTGGCAGTTGCGCCGAACCCGAAGCTGGGGATTCCTTGCGCTCGGGAGTGGTGTGCTTCTGTTCCTAGTTTTCCTCCTGGCGCTTTGAATTGCCGCGCGCCGGCTGTGGCTGAGAACGCCGGGGCGCTTGGGTTTCGCCTTCGATCGCCCAATGCCGCATCAGGGTACGGCAGTCTTGGCGCACCTGTCCGCGCTGGTCTCCCGCCTGAGGTATTTGAGCACGTGCGTCTTGCCCTTGCGGTCGACCACGTAGAGCTGGTTTCCGGCGGTCGCAAATCTTACGGGGTCGTTCACCTCCAGGTTCATCCTGGCCTTCCTTCTTGACACTGCCGAATAGACGTGATCGCCGCCGTCAATACAATAGCTCCGCCATACAACGCTGCGGGTGCTCCCCCCGTGACCTTCCACGTTGACAGCGAGCAAGTGACCTTTCCGCCAGTCGAGTTTTCTTTCTGTGCCATCCAACATTACGGCCGAGCAAAGGAACACCAGAGTGAAAAGGTAAGTAGCGTGTGTTCGTGTCATCTTCTCTCCCCGTCGGAGGACCCTCGGGATACCTCGACGTTTTGGCTCAGATATAAATCGCCAGCCATGGAGCTTTGCAGAACCTGTCCCATACGCGGTCCCGCGCAGTCCTTTCTGAGACTGATCGGCGGAACAATGATAAAGATTTAATCCGATTTCTCATCGCACCGTAAGACTTGTTCGGAGCTCAAGCTTTAGCTTGCAGAAGCAGACGAGATCTGAGGGGAGGCTAAAGCCTGAACTCCAAGCCCGAACTCCAAACGGAGGAATCAATGAAGACGACGACTCGAACGGTTTCCGGTATCGCAATTCTTCTCTCGGTCATCCTTCCGGCGCCGGCGCAAGCCCGAGAGCCTCTTGAGTGCGGCGGCGGAAATGTCCAACAGCAGCTCCCGGGGCCCGGCAGAAAGGAGTTGCCTCCCGGAGCGGAGGAGGTCGCCGGACTGGTTGGCGTCCTGCCGCTCCTTGAACGACTCGACCGCTTGCCGGAAAACGAAAGGCGCGCCACCGGCGGTCCCATGAGCCTCGAAGCGCTGACTGTAAGGCAGCAGATCATCGAGGCGATTATCGCCACTTCGCTCGAAGTGGACGGCGTCATCGCCGAAATCGACGGCGAAATCGCGCAGGCACGCGAGGTCCGCTCCTACTTGGAATCCCGGCGCGACCACAGGATCGGGGTCAACACCATCGCCAATTTGGTTACCGGCGGAGGAGTGGGCGTTTTCGGCCAGCTTCTGCAGATCAAGAACAACACTGCGGGCAATATCGTTGGGGCCGTCGCGGGCGGGGCTTCCAGTTTGCTCACGGTTCTCGCGTTGCGCCAGCAACAGGGAGGACGACAATCTCTGGGGATCGCTCCAAACATGCTCGCGAAGCTTTTCGACCGCAAGCCCGAATTTCACAGCGACTATCCGGAAGTTGTTTGGCGCTATCTCAATTCGTCCCCGCCGGCCGAGCAGGGAACCGAATCACGGAGGGAGCGATTGATCCGGGAATGGAGCCAGTTGGGACGTATCGGTCCCGCAGGTACTCCCAAGGCGCAGAGCAGGATCGACCTCTTGACCAGCAGCGTCTCGACGCAGCGCGGGCAGAGCATCGATGTGCTGGCCGACCGCGAGATGATGCTGGCCGACGTGCGCGCGGGGTTGTCCTTGATGAAGCGCGATCTGGGACGACTGGCGACGGCCCTGAGAGAGCGCTAGATCTTCTTGGTGCCCGTTCACAAAATGGTCAAATTTTGCGTCATAGCGGGCGCAGGTTTGGAGTTCAGCCTTCAGGCTGCACTGACCGGGGCAGGCTAAAGCCTGAACTCCAAACAGGCCGTGCGCGCCGAATGGCTGGGCGGTATGAGGTAGCTCCCTATATCTTGCTCTGAATGTGTTTCAGTTGCTGGCTGATGGCATCCAGGCGCGCCATCAACCGAGCCTGCTTCACCTCATCCGGGGCGGGTTCCTTCCGTACGAAGAAGATTGTCCCGCCGGGTTCTATGACCGCTCGTTCACATTCGTCCAGGCTCTTGAATCCCTGCCGATGCGCAGCTGTCTGGAGCTCTTCAATGGTCAGCAGCTCCTCCTTCAGCCGGTCCTCTTTGATTACGCCGCAGTCCATCAGAACATCCGGGTCTCCTTCTATCAGGTGCTCCAGCTTCTGGTGGGTGAAGAGGAAACGCACAACGGCGTAATTGACGATCAACAGCGTGGCTGCGCCGATGATGCCTCCGGTCACGGTATTGTCCTCGCCGATAATCGCGTTCTGCACCGTGTTGGAGAGCGTCAGAAGCACCACAAGATCAAAGGGATTGAGCTGCGCCAGTTGATGCTTGCCGGCCAGGCGCAGTGCCAGGACAAGGAACAAATAGACAACGAGGGGCCGCAGTATCTTTTCTGCGACCGGGATGCCGAGAGCAAACATGTCGTGCCATATGGTGTGCATAAGCATGGATCTCCGCCAGAGGACCTTGTTGTAGATACCGAGTTTGATAGTAGCATGCCGACGCCCGCCCGCCGGGAAACGCGCGCAGATCAGCAGCTCGGACGCGGCTCTTCGGAAACACGGAGAAACCCTGGCGCTCCGTGCTAGCCGAAAAACCTTCGCTAGCGGGAAAGGATTTTTCTCCGTGCCCCTGGGAGCGCACGCATCCTGCGTGCCCAGTGTCGGACACACAGAGCACGCTGGAAGCTGGCAGCGGGATGACAGATGACAAATGGCAAAATGGCAAATGAACAATGACAAATAGAAGTCAGAGGTCCGGACAACGAACTGCCATTGGTCATTTTTCATTGGTCATTTGTCATTTCTTTTTCTGCGCTCTCGCTGTTTCTTTTGCGGGCCAAGCGTTGACTGAGGGAACACCAAATGCTTTTGGCTGGTGACGATAGCGTAATAGAATTGGGCCGTGGAAGTTACGGATGTCAGGGGACGTTTTCTGACCATCGGGCACCCTAGAGTGATCCTCGGTGCCGTGGCGGTTGGAATCTTGTCGGGAAGCGGTGCAATCGTTTTCCGTTTCCTGGCCACGCGCTTACCTCGACTGATCTGGCCGGCAGACCCGAATCTGGTCCACGCCGTTGCGCAGGCGCCTCTATGGTGGCGTATTGTTGTGCCCGTCGCGGGTTCGTTCCTGGCCGGCGCCGTCTTGACGTTTGGAACCCGCTGGTTGGGGCCCGTGCGTGGGTGGGACATCCTTGAAGCCGTACTCTTGCGCGACGGTGTCCTCCACCTCCGCCCGGCCCTCGTCAAGTCGCTATCCTCGCTTCTGACCACTGCCTCGGCAGGGCCCATCGGCCGCGAGGGTCCGATGGTCCTGCTCGCGGCGGCCGTAGCTTCGTTCGCCGGGCGTTATCTGGGATTTCCTACGCGGCACCTTCGGATTCTTGTGGCATGCGGAGTCGCGGCCGGCATCGCCTGCGCCTACAATACTCCGATCGGGGCAGCCTTCTTCACGATGGAGATCATAGTCGGCAACTTCGCCCTGGAAGTCTTCGCGCCGCTGGTTTTTGCTTCAGTGGTGGCGACACTCCTATCCAGCGCGGTATTTGGAGCGACGCCTGTTTTCCAGGTTTCCGAGTTCGCGTTGGCCAGCAGATGGGAAATCCTTAATTATATGCTTCTCGGGGTGCTGGGCGGCGTGACCGCGGCCGTGTTTCTTGAAGCGCTGCGCGCCTCCTTCCTGCTCTTCCGGCGCAGCCGTCTCCCGCGGCCGGTCGCCATGTCACTGGCAGGACTTATCGTGGGTATAGTAATCCTCGGATTCCCGCAGGTGGTGGGAAACGGCCGCGAGGGCATCCGCGATCTGTTCCAGGAAGAATGGGGACCACGATTGGCTCTCACGCTTCTGGCGCTTCGGCTTGTGGCCACGTCTGTCACCGTGGGTTCCGGCGCCGTTGGCGGAGTTTTCACGCCGACGCTTTTCCTGGGCGCGGTGTTGGGAGATGCCTTCGGTTCGATCGTACACAGGCTCTTCCCCCTGGCAACCGCGGTGCCGAAGGCTTACGCTCTCGCGGGGATGGGTTGTTTGCTTGCAGGCACAACGCATGCGCCTATCACCGCCGTCTTGATGATCTTCGAAATGACCCTGAATTACAGCATTACGTTGCCTCTCCTGGTGGCCACGGTGGCGGCGAGCCTTGTCGCCAAAGGGCTCAGTCTCGAGTCGGTCTACACGGAGGCCTTGAGCCGTAAAAGGAGCGCGTGGGCCGAGGGAGGGGAGGCTGCCGTGATGCGAACGCTGACAGTGCGTGATGTTATGCGTTCGGAGCAGATGACTGTTCCCGCTGACACTCCGTTGCCTCAACTTCTCGATCGATTCATCGCCACTCGCCGCAATCACCTGTATGTCGTCGGCCCTGATGGACGATTCGAAGGCGTCGTCAGTTTGCACGATGCCAATCGGGCGCTGCGCGAAGTCGAGGACCCCTCCCAGTTTCGGGCGACGGACTTCGCCAACAGCAATTTTCAAACTACGGTGCCATGGGAGCACCTCGACCACGTGCTGGACCGTTTTTGGGTACAGGAGGCCGAGCATCTTCCTGTGCTGGGGGGCCGCGACTCCCACAAGTTGATCGGGACCATCTCCAGGCGCGACATCCTGGGTGTCTACTCTCTCGAGGTACTTCACCGCCGTTCCCTTCTTGCGCGCTTCGAAACTGAGGAGGGACCGCAGAGCGGCCCGACGTATGTTGAATTGCCGCCGGACCATCAGATCGACAATGTGCCTGTGCCCGCGACACTCGTTGGCCGGACGGTTGCCGAATCCCGCTTTCGAGAACACTATGGGGTTTCGGTCCTCTTGATTCGGCGGGTCGACGGCGGCGGAAAAGAGATCCGGATGATTCCGGACAGCTCCACAAAATTTCAGGTTGGCGACAGTCTGGTTGTTTTTGGCTCCAGAGAAAAGGTCGATGCGCTAAAACAGCAGTAAGAACCCAGCCGCAACCAAACTATCTGCTTAGCGTTTTCTTTGCGTCCTTCGCGTCTTAGCGGTGAAAGCGCTGTCCGGAATAACCGCGAAGACGCGAAGAGCGCAAAGAATCCGCGTGTGAGACCGCTACCTTCGATCTTTATTGAATGGAAGACAAAATCGGATTCTCGCCGGTTGGCAAATGCGTTGCAAGATTCAGGCGTCAAGGCGCCACTACCTCTCAGAGCGGCGATCCTCTGTTCTAGAATTCGGAGACGGGCCCCGGCAGAATCCGATATGACGTAACTCGGATATTTTATTTGT
>QHZE01000113.1 GCA_003225335.1 Acidobacteriota bacterium | reverse complement strand
ACCGAAACGGTGCTCCAGAATGTCGAGGTCATCAGCGCCGGACAGAAGATACAGCCTGATCCTCAAGGTAAGCCGGAGACCGTCACCGTGGTGACACTGTTGCTCAGTCCGAGGGACTCGGAGAAGCTCCTTCTAGCGAGCTCCCAAGGTAATATCCAGTTCGTGCTGCGAAATGGCTCCGACACCGAACAGGTCAAGGCGTCAGCGGTACAACTTGCCGATTTGAGCGCGTCGGGAGCGCCCAAGCCTCCAGCTCCCCCCCCAACCGCGCACGCGAGGGTCCGTTCACCCAGGTCGGAGGCCAAGAAGCTGCCTAAACCCGAAGATTTTTACACCATAGAGATCATTCAAGGGGAGAAACGCAGTGAACAAAAATTCCCGGAAAGCGCTCCCGCTCCCAATTAGTCCGGAGAATGCGCTGGCGCGGCCGGCGCTGAACGCGTTGACAACCGCGGTTGTGACGCTTGGGGTTGTACTGACTACTGGAGCCGCGTCGGGCGCGGCCCAGCAAGCGGCTGCCCCCGAAACGCAGACGCTGCACGTGCTGGCGGGCAAGTCGGTGCTGATCAACCTGGAAACGCGCGTGCGCCGCGTCATGGTGAGCAATCCGCTCGCTATTGATGCGACGGCCACCAGTCCGACGCAGGTCGTGGTCACGGCGAAAGCTCCGGGAACCAGCAGCCTGATTCTTTGGGACCAGGCGGGCCAGTCTAAGATGCTGGATGTACTTGTGGATGTGGACGTATCGACCCTCCGGGACGCCATTCAGCAGGCTTATCCTGGGGAGCCGGTGCAGGTCCAGGCGGAGGAAGGTCGAGTGCTTCTTTCCGGAACAGTCTCTGACCCGCGGGTCAGCGAGGATTTGGTCAAAATGGCAGCAGTGTTCTCGAAGGAAGTCATTAATTCGACCATTCCGGCGCCACCGCGTCACGAAAGACAGATTCTGCTGGAAGTGAAGTTTGCGGAGGTCGATCGCACCAAGCTGGAGCAGTTCGGATTCAACCTGTTCAGCACCGGCACGCTGAACACTCCGGGTTCAATTACTACCCAGCAGTTCAGCGCGCCCACCAATCAGTCTTCCCAGCTGGCGGGCACGTTCGGACAGAAGGTGGGCACGGGTTCAACGACCTCGAGCACGGGCACGAGCACCCTTTCGACAACGGCCGCGACCAGCGTCGCGTTTACCGTCAACGATCTGCTCAATATTTTCCTTTTCCGTCCTGACCTGAACCTGGGCGCGACGATCCGGGACCTCCAAACCAAGAACATTCTGGAGATCCTGGCGGAGCCTAATCTCATGGCGATAAGCGGGAAACCGGCGCGCTTCCTTGCCGGAGGCGAATTCCCCTTTCCCGTCGTGCAGGGCGGCACAAATTTTAGCGCCGTCACTATCCAGTTCCGACCCTTCGGTGTGCGCCTGGAATTCACCGGTTATATCACCGACAACAACGTTGTCCGGCTGCAGGTCATTCCGGAGGTAAGCACGCTCGACTTTACGAACTCTCTTACGATTTCGGGTTTCACGGTCCCTGCCATATCGACGCGCAGGGCCGAAACTGAGATCGAGCTTAAAGACGGCCAGGGTTTCGGCATTGCCGGGCTGCTTGACCATCGGACTACGGTGCAACTTAACAAGATACCCGGGATTTCAGACATTCCTGTTCTCGGCCAACTGTTCCGGTCGAGAAGCGTTAATCGCTCCAATCAGGAGCTCATGGTCCTGGTGACTCCGAGAATCGTGGATCCGGTGAAGGCAGCTCCTCCGCCGGTCGTTCTGCCCAAGGGGCCTGTTCCGTTCTTGAACATCCCAGGTTTCGATCGCGGTCTCCCGAAAGGGGAAGGGGCAGGGAAAACGCCGGAGAAAACGTCGCCGAAGTAGTCATCGTGGGAATTATTATGGGCACGGGGAACACAACGAAACCCACTGAGCGAGGGAAAGCCCCGATGGGCGACACACTTTCACTGGTCACCATTTGTCTGGACCAGGAGTGTTCAAGCCAGCTCAAACACTTCATTGACTCGACGTCGCTGATCCAGTTGCGCGCCGAATTGACGCAGTACCTGGAGGGGGAAAACGACACCAGCCTGGCTGATCAACTGAAGGATCTGCGCCCGGACATCTGTCTGATCGACTTCGATCCTAGCCGCGAGCAGGCGACCCGAACCGCCGAGCGAGTTCACGAGGACTTTGCCGAGACCGCCATTTTTGCCACCTCGGCCAACTCCCAGCCCGAACTCATTATCAAGGCCATGCGCTGCGGCTGCAGTGAATATCTCGTCAAGCCTCTGGACCTCGACCAACTGGTCGAGGCTTTGGCACGAGTGGGAGGGCGAAAGGAAAAGGATAAGAGGGAACAAGCGACCGGACAACTGCTGGCGCTCCTGGGCGCGAAAGGGGGTTCCGGAGTCACGACCCTGGCGATTCACCTCGCCGCCATTCTGGCCCAACTGCACCAGCGAAAGACGTTGCTGGTCGACCTCCATTCCGATTTGGGCGACGCCAGCCTCTACCTGGGCTTGAAGAAGCACGCCTATCACTTCTTCGACTTGGCTGACAACACTCACAGGCTCGACTCGGAGCTGCTGCAGGGTTTTCTGGCCCACCACCCAAGCGGCCTGGAGGTCCTGACCGCTCCCGAAGGTTTCGATGTACCGCGCCACGTTTCCGGCGAGGACATTGCGCACACGCTGTCATTCCTCCGAGGCCGGTACGAGTACGTGGTGGTGGATTGTCACCCGGGACTGGACGATCAGAACGTGGCGGTGATTGATCAAGCCGATCAGCTCTATCTGGTCGCGCAGCCCGAAATCCCGGCACTGCGGAACGTAGCACGCTACATTGATCAACTCAGCCGATTTCAATACCCCCCGGACAAGATCCGGGTCGTCATCAACCGGCACTCGAAGAAGTCGCCAATTAACGACGCGCAGATTGAGAAGGCCATTCGGAAGAGCATTCATTGGAGGGTTCCGAATCAGTACTACGAAGTGATGAAGACCGTGAATAGCGGGGATCCGCTTTCACTAACGTCGGGATCAGAGTTCATGCGCAGCCTGACTATTTGGGCGGAAGGCCTGGCAGGCAAGCCTCCCGCGGCCGCAAAGAGGAAAGAAGGCAAGGGCCTTATGGGTCTCTTTGACCGCGGATGAGGTGGCGTCGCTTGAGAGGGAGATATTATGGGTGAAGGTGATCGCAGTTCAATATCCGTTGTCGGTAATACCTTGGGAACATCACGAGCCAGCGAGCCCAGGAAGGGGATCGGGCTGGCACCTAAGGCTTATCAAGAATTGAAATCCACGGTCCATCGCGACCTGTTGAGCCGCGTGGATCTCGAAAAGGTAATGAGCCTGGGAGACGGGGCCGCGCGCAGCCAGATCTTTAGTGTGATTCAGGACCTGGTGGGAGGCTTGAATACCCCGCTCAGCGGGATGGAGCGGCAACAACTGGCGCGCGAGGTCCTGAACGAGGTCTTTGGTCTGGGCCCTCTGGAGCCCCTGCTCGAGGACCCCACCATCAGCGACATCCTGGTGAACACCCACAAGCAGGTCTACGTGGAGCGGGCGGGGCTGCTGGAGAAGACCAACGTGGTGTTCAAGGACGACGCCCACCTGATGCAGATTATCGAAAGGATCGTCTCGGCGGTGGGAAGGCGGGTGGACGAGTCTTCGCCCATGGTGGACGCCCGGCTGGCGGACGGCTCGCGCGTCAACTGCATTATCCCGCCCCTGGCGATTGACGGGCCTTCGCTGTCGATCCGCCGTTTCGGTCACGTGCCCTTGCAGGCGGACGATCTGCTGGCCAACCACACGCTGACCCCGCAGATGCTGGAGTTGTTGAAAGGGGCCATCAAGGCGCGCCTGAACATCGTGATCTCGGGCGGCACCGGCTCGGGCAAGACCACCATGCTGAACTGCCTCTCCGGGTTCATCCCCGACAAGGAAAGGATTGTGACCGTCGAAGACTCGGCGGAATTGCACCTCAAGCAGGCGCACGTGGTGCGCCTGGAGTGCCGTCCGCCCAACGTGGAAGGCAAGGGAGCGGTGAAGCAGCGGCAACTGGTGATCAACTGCTTGCGGATGCGGCCGGACCGCATCGTGGTGGGCGAGGTGCGGGGTGAGGAATGCCTGGACATGTTGCAGGCCATGAATACCGGTCACGACGGGTCGCTGACCACCGTCCACGCCAACAGCCCTCGGGACGCGCTGAGCCGCATGGAGACCATGTCGCTGATGGCCAACCTGAACCTGCCGGAGAAAGCCATACGCTCGCAAATCGCCTCGGCCGTGACGGTCATCCTCCAGGTCTCGCGCATGAGCGACGGCACGCGGCGGGTCACGCACTTCACCGAGATCACCGGCATGGACAACGAAGTGGTGAGCATGCAGGACATCTTCCTGTTCGAGAAGCGGGGCATTGGAGCCGGGGGGCGGGTGCTGGGACGTTTCTACGCCACAGGCATAAGGCCCAAGTTTGCTGAAAAACTGAGGGTGTCCGGGATTACGGTCCCGGCTGCATTGTTCGACCATTCGGTTGAAATCTAGCTGACACAGCAGGAGCGCCGATGTCTGTATTTATGATTTTGTTCTTGATTCTCTTCGCCGTGGTCTTTGTGGTTCTGTTGTTCGCCATGAGACGCACGAAGGACGAGCAGTCCGTCCAGCAGCGCCTGACCATGATCGAAAAATCGCTGGCCGGAGCCGGCGAGGAAGACACCACCGACATTCTGAAGACAGAAGTACTCAGTGATGTGCCGTGGCTGGACCAAATATTGCAGATGGTGCCATTTTCCAACCAACTGCGGCGACTCCTGTACCAGGCGGACAGCCACTGGACGGTGGCGAAACTGATCTTTGGCTCCCTGCTCGTTGCCGCCTGTGCGACTTGGGTGGCGAGCTTTCGGGTTCCAACCTTTGCGCTAGCCATAATCGTCGGTGTGGCGGCCGGGGCCGTGCCTTATACCTACCTCGTCTGGAAGAAGGGAGCGCGTATGAAGAAGTTTGAGGAGCTGCTCCCGGACGCCATCGACTTAATGTCCAGAGGAATGAAAGCTGGGCACGCGATCAACTCGGCCATTGAAATGGTCTCCCAGGAGGTTCCGGACCCTGTCGGAACAGAATTTCGTCGCACCTTCGAGGAGCAGAATTTTGGCCTGCCCATGCGTGAGGCGCTGCTGAACCTGGCACGTCGTGTCCCGATACCCGACGTCCAGTTCGTGATAACCGCCATGCTGGTGCAAAGGGAGACGGGCGGCAACCTGGCGGAAATCCTGGACAAGACCACCGTCGTCATCCGGGAACGATTCCGGCTCAGGGGTCAGTTGCGGACCTATACCGCGCAAGGGCGCATGACCGGATGGATCTTGTCTGCCCTGCCCCGAAAAGTCATCGATATAAAGGTGTAGTCGACTATGCTCTTCCTGACAATAACGGTAGTCTTTGTGCTGGGCTTTGTGGTGGTCTGGCTGCTCCTCAGCGCACGCTCGCCCGTGAGCGCGCGGTTGATGGCGGTCACAACCCAGGCGCCTGTCGCCTCGCAAGCAGGGGCCGACACACGCTCGCAAGGGCTCAACCTCGAGCAGATTGTGAGTGCGCTGGGGCCCCTGCGCAAATACGTGGGATTCACTGAAAACCCGGAGATCGTTAAACGGCTCGCCATGGCGGGATATCGCAAGGCGTCGCACGCCGACGCTTTCCTTCTCATGAGGATGGTTCTTCCGGTGGCAGCCGCCTTGATCGGGGCTTTCTCGGTCAGGAGCAACACGCTCTTCGTCGTCATCATCCTGGCGGTCGTCGGGTTCATGCTCCCCGACCTCTGGCTAAGTCGGGCTATTTCCCAGAGAAAACAGCGCATCAAGCTTTCTGTTCCTGACGCGCTCGACCTTCTGGTGATATGCCTTGAAGCGGGATTGGGATTAGATCAGGCCCTGCTGCGCGTGGGGCAAGAAATGAGGATCACCCACCGCGAGCTGAGCGAAGAATTTTTGTTCGTCAATCTTGAACAACGTGCCGGGAAGGCCCGCATCGAAGCCTGGCGCAACATGGCACAGCGGTCAGGCGTGGAAAGCATGCGCGCCTTCGTCCACATGCTGGCACAAACGGAGCGTTTCGGGACGCCGATCTCCAAATCGTTGGGCGCCTTTGCCGAAGCCCTGCGTATTCGGAGAAGGCAAGAGGCCGAGGAAATGGCGGCCAAGACGACCATCAAGTTGGTGCCCCCCTTGGTCATGTTCATTTTCCCGAGTTTGTTCATTGTTCTGTTGGCGCCTGCAGTACTGGTCATCGGGAGAAATCTCGGCAACGCAATCCAGTGATAATGGCGAGAGATCGGAACAACGGCATCGGACATAGGACTGAATCTTACAGACAAAAAGGAGCAGAACAGTGGACAATGTTACTTTGATTCGAGCTATTGCGGGAGTGTTGTTTGTGATCGTGCTTTTCGTCTTGATCCAGAGAAGAAAGAAAAAGGGAGCATCACGCTAA
>QHZE01000112.1 GCA_003225335.1 Acidobacteriota bacterium | reverse complement strand
GTCACCTTCGCCTCATCGTCCTTGTCGCGCCCGCGGGAATTGGCGACGAGGTTCCACGACGGCACATCGTCGAGTCCGCTGGTGCCGATCTGGCCCGGGACACCGTAGTGATATATCTTTCCGATGCGCACCGTGAGGTATCCGCTTTTCTGAAACAGCTGCGGCAGCGTGACGACATCGGGGAGGTTTTTCCGGAAGTGTGTCTGGTTCTCGTAGACGCGCGTCGTGTCAGGACGCATTCCGGTCAGAAACGAGGCACGCGACGGATTACAGAGAGGGTACTGGCAGTAGGCGCGATCGAAGCGCACGCCCCGGTCGGCGAGCCGGTCGATGTTGGGCGACCTCACGATGGGATGACCGTAGCAGCCGAGCGCCGTGTTCTGATCGTCGGCCGTGATGAAAAGAACATTCAGCCGGCGCTCCGTCCGGGCATAGAGGCCTTGGAACACCAGCACGGCGCAGAGCGACAGGACGCGCATCTTCATGATCTTCCTCCCCTGTCGCTCGAGCCTATCACACTTTTTTGCCCGCGACCATGAGCGCGGCCGACGCGGCGAAGCTTCGAACCGGACCGCACCCGAATTCCTCTTGCTACTTAAACGCCCGTCGCGGTAGAAATACGAATACTCATACGAACCGTACGAAACAGAGGTGAGTATGCACGTCCGCCCGCGGCGTTTCGCTCTGTGCGCGGTTTCCTTCCTGCTTGCCTTGTCGGTCGCAGCGCAGGAGTATCGTGCCTCGATCAATGGGACCGTCACCGATCCTTCGGGGGCTCCGGTCCCGGGCGTCACGGTCACCGTCACCAATCTCAAACGCAACGTCACGTACTCGACCGTGACCGGCGAAAAGGGGAATTACCTGGCGCCTTTCCTCCAGCCGGGCAGCTATCAGGTCGCGGCCGAGCTGACCGGTTTCAAGAAGTACGTCCGTTCGGGGATCGAGCTGCGGGTGAACGACAAGGTGCGCCTGGACATCGCGATGGAACTCGGGGAGGTCAGCGAGACGGTCACGGTCTCGGGTCAGGGCGAAGTGCTCGAGGTCGACACGGCCAGCCGCGGGACGGTGATCTCGAACAGGGAGCTTTTCAATGTCCCGACCTCGGGGCGCAATCCGTTTCAGCTCGCCTGGCTGTCGCCGGGCGTGATCAAACAGGGGACGTGGCGCTACCTGCGTCCCCTGGACATCGCCGGCAGCTCCGGGATGTCAATCAACGGCGGCCGGCCGCAGGAGAACGAAGTTCTGGTCGACGGCGTCACCGGCGTGCGCCCCGGCCGGCAGATCTCGCTCGTGCCGACCGTGGATGCGACCCAGGAATTCAAGGTCCAGACCAATACGTACGACGCGCAGTACGGGCGCTCGGGCGGCGGCGTCATCAACATCTCGCTCAAGTCGGGGACCAACGCCTATCACGGCACCGCTTTCTTCGACGAGCAACAGAGGATCTTCAATGCGAACACGTTCGAGCTCAACCGCGGCGCGCAGGTCGATCCCAGGACGGGCAAGGCGCCGAGACCTCCATACAAGATCCACACTTTCGGGTTCCAGAGCGACGGGCCCGTCCGGGTGCCGGGCCTGTTCAACGGACGGGACAAGCTGTTCTACATGGTCAGCTACGAGGGAATTCGCCAGCACACCGCGGATCCCGGGATCACCACGTTCCCGGTCGCCGAAATCCGCACCGGGGATTTCTCGGCGCTCCGCAACTCGGCCGGGCAGCCGGTAATCATCTACGACCCGCTGACAACGCGCCTCGATCCGTCGACGGGACGCTTCGTCCGCGACCCGTTCCCGGGCAACCTCGTCCCCCGCACCCGCTGGGATCCGATCGCGGCCCGGATCGTCGATGCGCAGTACTACCCGCTTCCGAACGCGCCCGGCGACGGCCCGCACCACGCCAATAACTACGTATACCCGTCGCGCTGGGTCCAGCACTTCGATTCCTACATCGGGCGCCTCGACTGGGCCGTGAGTCCGAAAAATAACGTGTACGTCCGGTACGGTCACAACATCCTGCACGAGCACCGCGGCACGATCTGGGGCACGAACACGGCCGAGCCGAGCGGGAACCAGCCGCTCGTCCGCGGCGACACGAGCGGCGCCGCCGACTGGACCTGCACGCTGAACCCGCGGACGATCCTCAACGCGCGCATCGGGGCGCTGAAGTGGCACAACCGCAGCGGCACGTTCGGGAAGAACTTCGATCCGCGGCTCCTCGGGTTTGCCGACTCTCTGGTGTCGCAATACAACCGTCCATACCACTTCCCTCAGATGAACCTCGAGGGCTACCAGACCTTTGGAGCAGGCAGCGCCGAGAGCCTGAGCCCGGACTACACCTACTCGACGCAGGCCAGCCTGACACGGACCTGGCGCAAGCACACGTTCAAGACGGGGCTCGAATTTCGCCTCTACCGCTGGTTCAACGTAAACCCCGGGACTACCAGCGGCTCGTTCTCGTTCACGCGCTCGATGACCTCGCGCGACCCGTCGACGCCGGACGCGGCCTCCGGCGATTCTTACGCCTCGTTCCTGCTCGGATTCCCCAGCTCCGGTTTCGTGTCGAAGAACGATACCTTCGCCTGGCAGAACACGTATTATGTGACCTACCTCCAGGACGACTGGAAGGTGACGAACCGGCTCACGCTCAACCTCGGGCTGCGGTGGGACTTCGAGGCGCCGCCGACGGAGCGCTTCAACCGGCAGACCCGCGGGTTTGCGTTTGGACAGCCGGCCCCGATCCAGGCGCCCGGCCTGAACCTCACAGGCGGCCTCCTTTACGCCGGCAGTTCGGGCGAGGCGCGCTATGCCTTCAACCCGGATCGGAACAACTTGCAGCCGCGGGCCGGAGTCGCGTACAAGATCGCCGACCGGACGGTGCTTCGCGGCGGCTATGGCCTTTACTTTCTGGGTCAGCAGGCGACCGGAGGCACGGACGGGTACGCTCAGTCGACGCCTCTCATCCCGAGCACCGAGTTCGGCAAACCCGGAGGAACCCTGTCGAGCCCCTTCCCGACGAAGCTGCTCGAGCCGATCGGGAACCGGCTCGGGACCTCGACCAACCTGGGTCTCGGAGTCTCGTTCAACTACCTCGACCGCGATCTGCCGTACGCCCACACGTTCTCGGTCGACATGGAGCGGGAGCTTCCCTGGAACCTCGTTGCCGACATCGGCTACGTGGGAAACCAGACGCGCCACCTGCCGGTCAACGGCATCCAGCTGAATGCGCCGCCGGTCTCGGAGCTGAGCAGGCCCGACAGCTACTACGCCGAGCAGGTCCCGAACCCGATGGCCGGCCTGCTGCCAGACAATGCATCGCTCAACGGCGCCCGCATCCAGCGGCGGTTTCTACTCGTACCGTTTCCGCAGTACTCGAGCGTGGTCCTGAACCAGGTTCCGATCGGCTCGTCGTCGTACCACGGGATGCAGTCGAAGGTGACCAAGCGTTTCTCGCGCGGATTCAGCGTGCTGGCAGCCTACACCTGGTCCAAGACGCTGGAGGAAATCAACCTTCTCAACGCCCAGGATTTCTCTCTCGCTGACCCGAGCAGCTCCAGGCTCGAGCGGAGGCTTGCCGCACAACTCGACGCCCCCCATCGGTTCACGATGGCCGGTTACTGGATGGCTCCGGTTGGCAAGGCGGAGCGGTTCCTTTCGGGGCTGCCGGGCTGGGCGAACCCGTTTCTCGGCGGCTGGCAGCTCAACTGGTTCACCGAGATCTTCTCGGGCTACCCGGTCGAACACCCCGGCGGGCCCAAGACGTTGGATCGGAGCGCCGCGCTCCCTTCAGACGCGCGCACGCTGCTGCGGTGGTTCGACAACACGATCTTCAGGGCGCAGACGCCGAACACGCTGCGCGATTTCCCGACGATCTTCCCGGACGTCCGGTACCCGACTCGCATCGACGTGAGCTTCGCGATCCATAAGAACTTCGCAGTCAGCGAGCGCCTCAAGCTGCAGTATCGTGCCGAGATGATCAACGCGCTCAACCACCCGTGGTTCGTGGGGCTGGCGACTCAGTCTCCGACGGCGCCGAACCTGGGCCAGCTGAACCTGACGCAGCAGAATCTGCCCAGAATCATCCACATGCAGTTGAAGGTCGCGTTCTGACCGCATTTAGAAGAAGAGCTTCGCCGCAAACTGAATCACGCGCGGGAAGTTATTTTGCATCTTCGTCAGCTTTCCGAACGAAGCGCTGTTGAAGTTTGTGTTTGGGCCCGGGCGAATCGGGGTGTTGGTTACGTTGAACAATTCGCCGCGGAACTGGAGACGATAGCGCTCGGTGAAGCGGAACGTCTTTTCGAGCGCGACGTTCAGTTGCGGCCTGGACGGATTCCGGATGTCGGGGAATCGGTCCGGGATCGTGCGCAGGTTGAACGAGGGAAACGTTTTGTAACAGGACTTATCGTTGTTGAACCAGTGGTCCTCGTCCTGCGCGGCCGCGTGCCATTCGCCGCAGTAGTTTATGAGATTGGGCCAGGGTACCGGGTAGCCGGACAGGTAGGTGAAGATCCAGTCGAAGCGCCAATTCCCAGCGAAGGCATTACCGACGGGATTGCTGATGTTGAGTTTGCGGCCCGCGCCGAAAGGCAGGTCCCAGAGGCCGCTGAATGAAAGGTTATGGGGCTTGTCCGTGTTGTCCAGCTCGTAGATCAGCGGCTCCGCCGCATTCCACGTCGTCGATTGGAGAAGAGACGACGCTCGGGCGCGGGGCGGAGTGACTACCCGCGCCGCAAGCGTGTACCTGACTACTTGACTGCCACGATCACGAAATCCGTGGGCTTGCCGCCGGTGTTCTTCGACTCGTGCGGCGTGCCGCGCCCGATGAATTGCGCGTCGCCGCGGGCCCAGGTCGTCTTTGCCGGCTTGCCGTTGATCGACAGCGACATCTGGGACGGCGCGAGCGCAATCACCACTTGATCGTAGTCGTGCTTGGTACCAGCCGGCTCCTGGAAGTTCGGGCTGGCGGTAACGCGCTGCCGCACGCGCACCCTCGGCCAGCACTTTCATGTTAGGTTGTCGCGGGCCGGCGGCAGCGTCGCAGTGCCTGGCTTGGGCGACTTGAATTCGACGAGGATGGCGTCGACGGGTCCGGCCCCGATGTTCTCGGGACTGTGAGTGCCTGCCGGCGAATAAATGGCAGACTCGCTTGCCATACTGTTCTCTTCCGACTTCCCGCCCGCCATGTGGAAGCGGACCTTCGAATCCGACAGCGGGATCGCGATCGACTCCGGGTGCTGATGCATCACGCTCTTGGCGCCGGGTGCGTACGAAATCCGCAGCACCCGCACACTTGTGTTCTCCAACACGACTTTGTAGTGCTGCGGATCCACTTTCACCGGATCCTGGGTGAATGCCGCTCCGGACCACAGCAGGACAAGCTGGATCAACGACAGCGCCTTGTAGGCCTTCATAAGGGCTCCTTATCAGAGGGTGAAACCTGGACAGTGGCTGCGGAATCATGCGCGAGACGGGGCGTGGCGTCAAACGGGAGAGGCCTCAGCGCACGAGACTCGGCGGTAGACAGGCGCGACACGGTGAAGCTTGCCGAAAAAGGATGGAAAGGGAGAAAAACAATGCTCAGAACTTACGAAAGAAAGGCGCTCATTGCCTATAGCGCTGTAATCACGACTTTGCTTGCGTTCGCGACCATGTCTGGTTGCGTTTCGCGCGCCAGGCAAATGGATGAAATCACCGTTCATCGAATCAACATCGTCGAGACGGACGGTACTCTGCGGATGGTAATTTCGAACCATGCCAGGTTGCCAGGCATCATCGTGAAGGGCAAGGAGCAGGCGTTCGATCGGCCACAGGCCGGCATGATTTTCTACAATGACGAAGGTTCCGAGAATGGGGGACTGATCTTCGGTGGTCGCCGAGACGCGAAAGGCGAAATCAAGGATTCAGGCGGCAGCCTCTCCTTCGACAAGTATGGCGCCAATCAGATCGTGCAACTCGCAGGTGTCAGCGATAATACCGACCGCTTCGCCGGTCTGCGGGTTTGGGACAGTTCTCTCGGCGGAGAGGGCAACAGTCGTGTGTGGCTGGGGCATACCGACGATGGTTCGGCCACTCTCGCACTGATGGATGCGAGGGGCCGGAAGCGTATTGTCCTCGAAGTCAAAGCGGACGGCACCTCGAGCCTG
>QHZE01000785.1 GCA_003225335.1 Acidobacteriota bacterium | reverse complement strand
CGTGCCCAGCGCGGCGAATAAAGCTTCTGCCTTCCGCTTCCTCCTCCGTTTCAACGCTCCCGTAGCTCAATGTATAGAGCGCCGCGCTTCGAACGCGGAGGTTGCAGGCGAGAGTCCTGCCGGGAGTGCCAATTTACGGGCATGTGGTTAAACCCGAACAGCAGAGGGTCCAGACTCAGAATCTGGCAGCCTTGGGGGTGCAATTCCCTTCATGCCCACCATTTACGGCGCCTGGCCTCAGAGGGAACAGCAGACCCCAGCGACTTAAGATCGCTGAGCCTTCCGGGTGCAAGTCCCGGGGCGCCGACCGGCGTGTGGTTAATCGGGAATAGCAGACCGGTTCGGCTCAAACCCGAACAGCCTTGGGAGTGCAAGTCTCCCCACGCCGACCAATCTGGAATGTCAACCGGACGAGCGAACCGGGCCTCGGTGCTAACGAGTGCGTGCCTACGAGCAAGTGGTGCGAGTCCACGGCATTCCGCCATGCGCGCGTAGTTCAAAGAGAACCGTCCGCCCTATAAGCGGAGTCGCACTAGATGAGTGCCGAATTCCGGAGCTTATGCGGACATTGTGGTTATGCGGACATCCTTCTGAATCGGCCCGGTTTTGCTCCACTTTCCGGTGCCTTATGTCCGCATAATATTGGGCTGCGGAGACCCGGTTGCCCAGACTCAGGGCGATGAAAACTATCGCCTCCACGATTGAACTCGAACATCTGGTTACCGAATACCAGCAACATCTCCTCAACGACGCCGGTCTGACAGTCGAAAGCTGTCGCGTCCGGTTGTGTCACCTCCGTGCTTTTTTGACTTCCCAGTTCAAGCCGAAGCAGGAGCTGGATCTGCGTCAGATTACGCCCCAGACATTACTCAACTATGTGTTGGATCAGCGACAGAGGCTCTCCCTGGAGACCCTCCAATCGGTGACCGGTTCTCTTCGATCGTTTTGCCGATTTCTTTGCTTTAGCGGGCGTGTCGATCGCGATTTAAGCCCTGCAGTTCCCAGCATCGCGGCGCACCAAGACAACTTCCCAGCTTTTCTCAGCCGCCGGGAAGTTGACCAGTTACTTGAGTTCCCGCCTAATGCGAACCCCGCGCGAAAGCGCGATTGCGCCATTGTCCTGTGCCTTGCCAGGCTCGGGTTGCGAGCCGGAGAAGTTGCTCGACTGACTTTGGAGGATATCAATTGGCGGACTGCCACCATTCGTTTGGTTAAAACCAAAGGGAGACGGGAGCGCCAATTGCCACTGCCCGCCGAGGTGG
>QHZE01000111.1 GCA_003225335.1 Acidobacteriota bacterium | reverse complement strand
ATCATGGCCGGGACGGCCATGCCACGAAGCTGACGTGGCACGAGCGTCTCGCCCGTGAATGACTGGGCGGTATAAGGCTCGCTCACTATTCACTAGCCGACACCACTGTTCCTGCCCCTCGCTCGGGGAGCAGAGTGACCAGTTGGGCGTCAGCCCTGGTTTTTTGGGGTGTTTACTTTGGGGATTTGTATGGCCGAAACGCAAAATCAGGTTCTTTTTCGACTATTGGTCCGTAGTCTGTCCCCGGAAGGCTTGCGAAAAAGTCGGCGTTCGATTCCTTAGAGTCGCCGCTAACGTTTAACATCCAGGCAAGCGCTCTATTCAACGAGCCCCGACGAACACAGGCGAAACTCCCCAGCAATTTCTCTTCGACTAGTAGACTCGTTTGGTTCGACTTCAGAGGGAAGGTCTACCGCCCCACGCCGCACCAAGTCAAGAAAAAATATGAAAATTGTGAAGCGAGTATTCTCCGATTCGGGCCCCAAAAGTGTGAACGAAACCACAGATAAACACAGAGCAGCAAGGCCGCAACCAAACTAAAGTCCTTCGCGTTTTCTTCGCGTGCTTCGCGGTGAAAGTCCAGCCCAGGATTCACCGCGAAGCCGCGAAGAAAAATCCTTTCCTGCCAGCAAAGGATTTTCGGGTTAGTAGTACAGATGAACACGGGTCATTTGTCATTTGAATCAAACAGAGGAAGGTGCATCAGAAACCGCGTTCCGCGTTCCTGGCGCGCGGGGCTTTCCACTGTGATCCGCCCGCCCAGGTGCTCGATATCGCGGCGCACGATGGTCAGTCCCAGTCCGGTTCCGAGTTGCTTCGTAGTAAAGAACGGCATGAAGATTTTCGATTGGAGGGTTGGGGCTATTCCCGGCCCATTGTCTTCCACTACCAGCAGAACAAATCGTTCGGCGCCGTCTTCCACTACCCCTTCCCAGGCCCGCAGCCAAATCTGCATGCCGGCACCCCCCGCCTGGAGCGCATTCAAAATGAGATTCAGGAACACTTCGCGAAAGAGGTAAGCGTTGCCAGCGACGTGAGGCAGGTCTGCAGGAATCTCGTTCGAGACGCTCGACCCCTGAGTTTTCAGGTCGCGCTCCAGGAAACTCACTACGGAGGCGGCGACTTCGCGCAGGTGCGCACCTTCCTGCCGCTCGCCGGACGGGCGGGCGAAATTCAGCAATTGGGCCACAGAGTGCCCGAGGCGATCCAGCTCGGCGTTTACGAGCGCAAGATCCTTTGAGTATTTGGCCCCCATCTCCGGATCTTCCTGCATCAACTGAACGATAGTCTTGATCGAGCTCAGCGGGTTTTTGATTTCATGCGCGATTCGCGCCGTCATCTCCCCGAGCTGCACCATCTGGGCCTGCTGCGACACGGTGCGCTCGAGCTCCAGTTTTCCACGCAAGAGATTTGAATTCTCGAGCACGACCGCCAGCTGATCGCAGAGGCTCAGCAAGACCTTCTCCAGATCCGCATCGAGCTGGGCCCTCGGAGACGTGTCGATGACCAGCAGGCCGAGGCTTTTTTGGCTCTGCTTGACGGCAAAGCAGTAAGTCCCGTCAATCTGACCCAGGATCGCCGCGACCCCGCGCTCTTTGCCGACTGCCCGGTTCAGGAAGGGAAGGCCAAGTCCGTCGAGAATACCGAGCACTCGGGCGAGCAAGCTGCGAACGCGCGTGCTTTCGGAAGAAAAACGTTCGTGGCCCTCGGGACGGATCAGGATTTCCACACGACGAAACCCGAACGAACGCTCGATTTCCTTCTCGAGGAACGCCTTACGTTCTGGCAACTCCAGGATACTCAGGGCGCGACTGGCCAGACCCGTGACAAATTCCTGAAGTCGCCGCCGGGTTCTAGTGGAATGAGAGAGCCTCCAGTAGACCCGGAATCCTTCGCGCATGTTCGGAGTTCAGGCTTTAGCCTGAGGAGAGACAGCTGGAAAGCCAAAGTCTGGCGAGCAGCCTAAAGGCTGAACTCCAAACCTGATCCTTCGCGCATGTTCGGAGTTCAGGCTTCAGCCTGAAGAGAGACAACTGAAAAGTCCAAAGTCTGGCGGGCAGCCTGAAGGCTGGACTCCAAACCGGATTACGGCTTATCGAGAATCAAGAACTTAAATACATACCTGGATTCGGAAGTCCCGACGATGATCACGTCACTGTGGTGGAGCGGCCGCGATCCCCCCTTCTTCCTTTCCCCGACGTGCTCCCCTTCTACCAAAGTCCCGCAGGCGCTGCCTCGATCTACGAGAAGGTATCCCGAGACCTGACGGTCGATGAGAAAATGCACGCGCGAAACATTGAGCAGAGGTCCCAGTTCGATCAGGTAAAGGTCGTTGTTGGGTGTGGAATCGGAGCGCCGACGAGAATCCGGAACGGGACTCGGGGGGGCGAACATGCGACTCTCTCGCCCAACTCGAAAGGGAAATCTCTTGATTTCCACCATGTCTCCGCCCAGGGCGCTCTTAGCTTCCGGGGTAAGACCTTTAAGAAAAGCCGAGTTCTCTGGCAATCACGCCTCCCTCTCGCGAGTGTGAAGACTAACTTAGGGCTAAGAGTGAATTCAATGGGTTTTCCCCATCGCGCCTATTCCCTCATTTCCTGATTGACGAATGACGATCGACGAATTGCTTCAGTCGCCAACCGGTCCATCGTCATTCATCACTCATCGCTGTCATTCGTCCGGTCTCCGGCCCCGCATCCATGAGAGTCAAATGCGTGATCTCGGGAGGGGCATACATCCGCAGCGGAATCATGGTGGTACCGATTCCGGGGTTGATGTGAAGGAAACCGGCTCCCCATGGATAAAGCCCGTGAAAATACTTCGTTCCAAGCCGCGTTAACGTGAGCCAGGGGCGCAACCCGGGCAGGCGCATCTGCCCGCCATGCGTGTGGCCGCAGAGAATGAGGCCCGCCCGGGCGCTTGCACTCTCAAGGACCACATCGGGAGAATGGGCCAGAAGAATAACAAAATCGTCGTTCGGCACGCTTCTCAAGACAGCTTCCAGGCTCGGATGACGGCGCAGGTAGGGATTCCAACCCGCAAGCCATACACCGGGGCGGATGTTCTGCACCGTATTGTCGAGAACCACGATCCCTTTTTGAGAGAGCTGCTGCATCATTGGCTGAAGGTCGTGATTGCCCGAAACTGCATACACGGGCATTCGCTCCCTGACTGCGTCCACAACTATGGACGCTCCCTGGACAGCAACATCCGGGGATCCGCCCGCTTGCCTGAAATCACCGGTGACAACCATGAGGTCGGCCGACAGACCAGAAAGCATCTCCGCGACCTCCCGGTTTCGCCAGAGACTGGAACGCGAGTGCAGATCCGAAATCTGTAGAACTGTGAGACCCCGCGCAGCCGGAGGAAGACTCTGGTACCGAACGACGATCCGTTCCAGGCGAACGCTCCAGCTCTGGACTACGCCATAACCCAGCACCAGTGTTATCCCTGCCAATAGCAGAGCGGCCACGTTACGAAACGCAAAGCGAGATCTCGAGGGGGTCTGAGGCGATGGATCTCCGCCGGAGGGCATGCTCCCTAAACGTTCAGCTTCCGGCACACCATGTTCGATCATCCGGTTATCGCAGGTTGATGCAGCCCGTCAGGGGCTAATGCCCGGGGCTCTTGATGTATCGTAACTGTACGGCTGAAGCCGTGCTCTCCCGTCTTCGGCCCCGATACAAAAATTTGACCGTCCTATGAGCTTTGCACCAATGGCAGCTAGAAGTATGCCATATTGGACTTTTGGGGCGCCCCCGAGAATTCATAATGCCCGCTACCTGCCGAGGGTGAAGAACAATCCGCCGGACAGCTCGAAGATGCGGAGGTTTCCGGAGAACACCCCGCTGGCTGAGTAGCCGCGCGCATCGAAGCGCAGGCCGATCGGGCCCGCCAGGTGCGGGAACTTGAGCCCGCCCCCGTAGTTCACAGCAAATCTCGTTCCGAAAGGCCGCGCGTCGGATCCGAACGGAGTGATTATACCCAGCCCGAAAGTCACGTACGGGATGGCCTGGTCGAGAGGAACGTTCAAGACCAGATTGCTGTTGTAGATAAACCCTTTAACATCCTGGTCCGGCCCGCCTTTGGGTTGCAGAAAATCCGGGCTAAACGCGAGGGTATGCTCGATCCCTATGACCCTCATGAAATTATTCGCAAACCGGAAGCCGACCACGCGACTCCCGTCAAGCGCGAGGCGGGCATTATTCAAGTTAATCGTCCCGGGTACCAACCCGCCCACGTGGATCGTGAAATCCGCGCAGTGGGCCGGAATGACTCCTGCGACTGTCACCAGAAAAAAGGGGACAATGCACTTGATTCTCAGCCTTTGCGCCCTTGTGGTTTTTGAAGGCTCAGACTGCGCCCCGCCTTCGGCGGTCATATTTGTGACACCCAATTTCCTCCCGCGGAGCAGGGGGCGACGTATTTGCCGGCCATTAGGCCTTAGGACCGCGTTTCACAGATACAGTAACGGAGGCGCGCCAGCTTCTTTGGAGCGCGCGAGCTTGCTAAGCTTGCTCGCGCTTTGAGGGTCCACTGATATTGCGGTGCTGAGCGAAGGCGGCAGCAAGCTGCCGCACTCCAAATTCCGTTACCGAATTCACGAAAACCTGTCTTGGTTATTAGCTATTCCTTTCGGTTCTGACTTGGAGAACCATTCGTCAATTTCCGTCGGAGACGATGATTCCGTCGAGCCGGGTCCGGAAGATATCGCGCGCGGCTCTAAATTCTGAAAACCTCTCGGGCGGAATCGGGAGCGCCGGGGGAAACACCACACGGGTGGGATTAACGTACTGTCCCCGCTCGAGAACCCGGAAATCGAGGTGGGGCCCGGTCGCCAGGCCGCTTGATCCGACATATCCGATCACGTCGCCCTGGGCTACGCGCTCGCCGCGATGCACGGCCATCCGGGAAAGATGAAGATACAGCGTCTCATAGCGCTCGGCATGACGCAACCGGACCATTCTGCCACTCCCCCCGCTGAACCCTGCAAATTCCACCGCTCCGGATCCCACGGCGACTACGGGGGTGCCGGTGGGAGCGGCATAATCGACGCCCAGGTGTGGCCGCACGATCTTCAGCACGGGGTGCAAGCGGGCCCGGCTGAAGGTCGAGGTAATGCGGCCGAATTTGAGTGGCGATTTGAGAAACGATTTCTTGAGCGCTGTTCCGTCCGGACCATAATAGCCCGCCGTGCCGTCTGATCCATTAAAGCGGAATCCCGTATAGGCCTTGCCCTGATTGGTGATGTTCGCCGCCAGAATGGGCCCGTACTTCACAAATCTTCCGTCCAGATACTCTTTCTCTACCAGCATCCGGAAAGAATCGCCTTTCTGTATGTCCGCGTAAAAATCGATGTCCCATGTGAAGATGGCCGCAAGATCGAGGGCAAGCTGTTCCTGCTCGCCGGTGTCTTTGACCGCCATAAACAAAGAGTTGTCAATGGCGCCAGACACTGGTTCAACGCGGGACTCATAGGAGAACTCCTTCATGACGGGTACATACGTGTCCTTCTGCCGGTAGACGGTCAGGTACCGCTTATCATCAACGGGATACCGAAACTCGTGGAGCTCGCCGTCAGGAGCGAAGACTAACCAGTACGGTTTTCCCGCGGCGACTCGGCCCAGATCATAGACGGGGCGGGCGCTCTCGACAAAGCGATAGATTTCCTGTTTCGAAAGACCGTGCTCTGCCAAGGCGTCGGCAAGTGTCTGCCTGGCGGAAAAAGTGCCCACAACCTCTCTTCGCGGGACCGCCGGTATGAGCTGTGGAGATGGTGTGGGAATCGGGAGTGGTTGTTTCCTGGCAACTCCGAACGGCCGGCCCCTTTCCAGGATCAGGTAGCCTCCGCCGGTTACAAGGGCGGTGATTGTGGCGAGCAGGGTGATGAAAATGCTGCCCCGCTGCCAGAGGCTTGAAGCGAAAGCGGTATTGCGAAGCCTGGGCTCCTCTGCCAATGCTCTCTCCCCCAAAGGAAACAAGTTTGATTAAGCGCGGCAGACCCACTCTTTTCTAATTTCTGCCTAAGCGTACTTCATCGGTAACCTTTCCCCCCTCCGTTAGTCCGGAGTTCACTTAGCGACTTTTCGCGTCTTTGCGTCTTAGCGGTGAATTCCGGTGGCTCCACTGTGATCAAAGCTTGCGCAAAAACTCACCCAGACGCCGGACCGCTTCCTCCAACGCACTGTAAGCGGCGGCGTACGAGATTCGCACGAAGCCGTCCACACCGAATCCCGATCCTGGAGTCAGGGCCACATGAGCCTCGCGCAGGAGACGTGCGG
>QHZE01000110.1 GCA_003225335.1 Acidobacteriota bacterium | reverse complement strand
GCCCTCGTGTCGCGCATCATGTCGGACGCAGAGGGAGTGCGCAACCTTGTCGGCACCGGGCTGGTGGAACTGCTGGGCGGATTGATGACCGCGCTCGTCGCCTTCATTCTGCTGATCAAGATAAATGCCACGCTTACCCTGGCCACGCTGGTCTTCCTGGCGGTGTTCGGTTTCCTGGTCAGCAAAGCCTTCGGCATCATGCATCCGATCTTTCGCGAGCGCAGCGTGATCAACGCGGAAGTTTCCGGCCGCCTCACGGAATCCTTGGGGGGAGTCCGCGTGGTGAAGGGCTTCCACGCCGAAGAGCGAGAGGCCGAAACGTTTTCAGCGGGCGCCATGCGACTCTTCGAAAACGTGCGCAAGACTCTCACGGCTACCTCACTCCTGGGCATGTCCGGGACGCTGCTGATGGGCGTGGTCAGCATTACGGTGATGACGGTCGGCGGACAGATGATCGTTCAGGGCGCTATGACGATGGGCGAATTCATCGCCTATACGCTGTACCTCGGCCTGCTGGTCGCCCCGGTCTTTCAAATCGTGGGAATTGGCAGCCAAATCACCGAGGCTTTCGCTGGCCTCGACCGGATGCAAGAGGTCCTGGCAGAGACGCCCGAGGATGTGGATCCGCAGCGCGTCCATCGATTGGATGAGATCCAGGGTCACGCGCTGTTCGATGAGGTGAACTTTTACTACGAAGAAGGGAAACCGGTGCTGCACGACATCAGCCTGGAGTCAGTCCCGGGAACGGTCACGGCGCTCGTGGGACCGTCCGGGTCGGGGAAGAGCACGTTGATCGGCCTCGTGGCGGCTTTTGCCAAGCCCACGAGTGGCGCGGTGTACGTCGATGGGGTGGATCTTTCGACGGTGCGGCTCGACTCGTACCGTTCGAAGCTGGGGGTCGTGCTGCAGGACAACTTTCTCTTTGACGGAACCATACGGGAAAACATCCTGTTCGGGCAACCCGATGCGTCCGGCGAAGAGGTCGAGCGCGCGGCCCGGATCGCGCGCGTGGATGAATTTGCGCTGCGCATGGAAAACGGCTACGGGACGATCATCGGCGAGCGCGGCGTGAAGCTGTCGGGAGGCCAACGCCAGCGTGTTGCGATCGCCCGGGCGATCCTGGCGAATCCCAGGATTCTCATACTGGACGAGGCAACCTCCAGCCTGGATACGGAAAGCGAGGCCTTGATCCAGCAGGGCCTGGCGGAACTGATGAAGGGTCGCACGACTTTCGTCATAGCGCACAGGCTCAGCACCATACGGAGCGCGGACCAGATTCTCGTGATGGAGGAAGGCCGCATCGTCGAGCGAGGCTCTCATCAAGAGCTTATGGCGCGCCGCGGTCGGTACTACGAGCTTTATACGCGGCAGGCGGGTCTGGAGGCCAATCGTTTCATAAATCCGGGAGAATCAGAGGAAGAGCCCGAGTCCGAAAAACCGACGAGGCCTGAAGGCGCGCCAAGTCCGCTGCAGATCCTCACAGGCCGCCCCGGCGACGCCTGATTTGGGCAGAGGAGCGGAGGAGCAGAGGAGCAGAGGAGCAGAGGCCTAAAAGGCATTTATCATTTTTCATTTGTCATTTCATCCTTTTTCTACGCTTCGAGTTCAATGCGTGATTGCCTCTTCAGTTAGGGCGCCGGCTGGAACTGACCGATGACTAATGACGAATGAACGATGACCAATGACAAATTCAAAAGAAGGAAGGGATATCCACTAATAATCGTGACCCGCGCCGCGCGTAACTGAGTCATTACTGTGCCCCTCTGCTCCGATGCCCCTCTGCTCCCCGCCGTCCGAAAAAGCGTCTCACTTTTTCAACAAATGGCGGAGGGCGGCCTCGAGGGTTGGAAATTTGAACTTGTATCCGGCAGCGAGGAGACGGGCCGGTTCGACCCGCGTGCTTCCCAGAAGCATCTCATCCGCCATCTCTCCGAGGGCAAGGCTCGCCACCGCCGCAGGCATGGGGAAAATCGTGGGGCGGGCGAGAACTCTGCCGAGCGTCTTTGTGAATTCCCGGTTCGTCACGGGGTTCGGAGCCACCGCGTTGAAAGCCCCGCTGAACTGATCGTTGGCAAGGACGAAATGAATGACTCCGATCGTGTCGTCCAACGCAATCCAGCTCCAGTACTGGTCGCCTCTCCCGATGACCCCACCAACACCCATTTTGAAAGGCGTCAGCATCTTTGCCAAGGCTCCTCCGTTCGGGCTCAGGACCACGCCGCTCCGGAGATACACCACGCGAATGCCTTTGGCGCTAGCCGGTTGCGCGGCCGCCTCCCACTCTGCGCACACTTCGGCCAGGAACCCGCTGCCTGGAGGGCTGTCCTCACGAAGGGTCTCGCTTCCGCGGTTTCCGTAATAGCCGATTGCCGAGGCGGAGACCATTACCTTGGGGCGATTCGAAACCTGCGCGAGCCCTTCCGCAAGGAGGTGCGTTCCCTCCACGCGGCTGTTCCTGATTTTCGCTTTCCTTTGAGTGGTCCATCTCCCCTCCCCGATGTTCTCGCCCGCCAGGTGCACGACCGCGTCGAAGCCGTTCAAACCCGGCACGTCAATGAAATCGGCGCTCGGATCCCAATGGACCTCGGAGGCTCCCGGCCTGGGTTTCCTTCGGACCAGGCGAACAACCTGGTGCTTGGCAGCAATCAAAGAGGGCGCCAGAGCGGAGCCAATCAACCCTGTCGATCCAGTCACAAGTATTTTCATGACTCCTCCTGCGGATCTTGGGCAATCTTCATGGTCTACGGAAGGCACATAGTCTAGCACAACAACCCCTTTATTGATTCTTCGCGTCTCTTCGCGTCTTCGCGCCTTCGTGGTGGATTGTGCGCAGGCTTTACCGCCAAGACGCGAAGACGCAAAGATCGCATGTGGGGGTGAATTCTTTCTGCGGCGTCTCGGCGGTTGTGGTATAAGAAGAACCTCTTTCTCTCGTGGCTCATCCGGGGATGCGGATGAAGAAAATACTGAGCATCGCGCTTTTGGTCTGCCTGCTGCCGGGTGTGACCTGCAAGAAAAAGAGCAAGCCGGTCATTGCGGTTGTCCCCAAGGCGCAGGCGCACATCTTCTGGCAAACCGTGCATGCGGGCGCGATCGCGGCCGGGCGCGAGTTGGGAGTCGAAATCCGCTGGAACGGGCCCGCGTCGGAGATCGATTTCACGCGACAGATCAACATCGTCGACGATTTCATAAACCAGCGCGTTGACGGCATTGCGCTGGCGCCTTCGCACGGTGAATCTCTGGTTTCCATTGTGGAACGGGCCGCACAGGAACGGATTCCCGTTACCATCTTCGATTCCGGTATACAGACCGAGAAGTACGTCACCTACGTCTCAACCGATAATTACAAAGGCGGTGTCCTGGCTGCGAAGCGCATGGGGGAAATTTTGCGGGAAGGCGGGAAAATCGCCATGATCGGAACGATTCCCGGGAGCGTGTCCACCACGGAGCGAGAAAACGGCTTTCGCAACACAGTTCAGCAGGAGTTCCCGAAGCTCCAGATCGCAGCCTTTCAGTACGGCATGTCGGACCGCGCGAAGGGCCTCGACGTCGCTAACGACATAATGACAGCGCATCCGGATCTGGCTGGGATTTTTTGCAGCAATGAATCCGGGACCGTTGGTGCCGTTCAAGCCGCAAAATCGAAAGGCGTGGCCGGAAAGATCAAGATCGTCGGTTTCGATACATCTCCCACCCTTATCGAAGACCTGGAGGCGGGGAACATCGATTCGCTCGTGGTACAAAATCCGTTCCGCATGGGTTACCTCGCAGTTAAGACCCTGGTCGACTATATCCGCGGCAAGACGCCTGAAAAGAGAATCGACACGGGGGCCACGGTGGTTACGGCCGCGAACTTGAAAGAGCCGGCCATCAAGGAGCTCGTCGACCCGCCTATCCAAAAGTACCTCAAGTAAAACCCGGACGATGCCCGATCCCCTCCTGGAGATGAACGGAATCTCGAAATCTTTCGGAGGGAATCTCGTTCTCGATAATGTGGATCTCACGCTCTGGCCGGGGGAGGTTCACGCTCTGGTTGGAGAAAATGGCGCCGGCAAGTCAACGCTGATGAAGATCCTGAACGGGGTGTACACCCGCGATTCGGGAACGATCCGGGTCTGCGGCCGGGACTCGCACATCGCGAGCCCGCACGACGCCAGGGAGGCCGGCATCAGCATGATTTTTCAAGAACACACTCTGGCTCCCCATCTTACGGCCGCCGAAAACATCTTCCTCGGAACGGAGCCGACCGGACCGTTCGGCCTTCTGAAAAACGCCGAGATGGACCGGCGTGCCCGAGCCGTCCTGGAGCTCCACGGTTTTCATCTGGATCCCGGGACCCGGGTGTCAAGACTTACAACCGCAGAGAATCAGATGGTGGAAATCGCTCGCGCCCTGATGGCCGCGACCCGAGTAGTTGTCATGGATGAACCGACCTCAATGCTCTCTCAGAAGGAAAGCCAGGAGCTGTTTCGGATCATCCGGGACCTCCGCGCCAAGGGAATGGGCGTGGTTTACATCTCGCACCGCATGGAAGAGCTCCCCCTGATCGCGGACCGCATTACGATCTTGAGAGATGGACGCCGCGCCTACACGGGAGAATTTGCGAGCGTCGGCGCGGCCGAGATCATCCGTCACATGGTGGGGCGGGAGATCCGCGAGCTGTATCCGCCTCGAGGACAGCCCGGCAAACAGGTGGTGCTGGAGGTCCGCAATCTTTCCGGAAGGAAGCAGTACCGTAATGTCTCGCTGACTCTGCACGAGGGCGAGATTCTGGGTGTGGCCGGACTGGTCGGGGCGGGGCGCACTGCGCTCGCCAGGGGCGTGTTCGGCCTCGAGCCCCCGGAGTCGGGATCCATCCTGCTGCGCGGCCGGCCGGTCAGATTCCGAAATAGCCGCGAGGCGATTGAGGCGGGCCTTGCATATCTCACCGAAGACCGCAAAATCACCAGCCTGTTTCCCCACCTGTCCCTGGCACACAACATCTCCGTTGCCGCGCTCGAAAAGGTAGAGCAGGGCATCATCCTGAGACTCGACGAAGAAACGCGGCGATGCCGGGAACTGATTTCCAAGCTCGATATCCGGGCTCGTTCGGAACGGACTCCTGTTTACCGCCTGAGCGGAGGAAACCAGCAAAAGGGGTTGATTGCCCGATGGCTTTTCGCGGAGTCGATGGTTCTGATCCTGGACGAGCCTACACAGGGGGTGGATCTGGGCGCGCGCGCGGAGATCTACCGGTTGACGAAGGAGATTGTCGATCGGGGAGGCGCCATTCTGATGATTTCATCGGATCTGCCGGAAATCCTCGGGGTGAGCCACCGGGTTGCCATCATGCGGCGCGGTGAGATCGTAGCGACCCTGGACACTTCAAAGACCGATCAGGAAGAAATCATGCGCCACGCCGCCCTAGTGCAGTGAGAGCGGAGGACGGCAGAAAGGCTTGCCACGAATTTCACGAATTGCACGAATTTTTGATTCACAGGCGCTGTTTTCGTGTAATTCGTGGCAAGTCTTTTCCGTCGTTAATTCTTGCCCCGCGGGACCGAGGGAATACGTCACAGATGCGCGAGTTGTTGAAACGCTTTCTTCCTTACGCCAGCCTTGCGGCTCTCTTCGTGTTCCTATCGCTGGCCTCTCCCTACTTTCTCACCGTCAACAACCTCTCCTCGGTCATCCGGCAAACAACCGTGATCACCATCATGGCGATAGGTATGACGGTGGTCATCGCTTCGGGGGGAATCGATCTGTCTGTGGGATCGATGGTCGGGCTCACAGGCGTTTGCGGGGCCATGCTTATTGCCGGCCAGTTCTCTACGTCACTAGCGCTCATCGGCGCCATTCTGGTGGGAGTGCTCTGCGGCCTGGTCAACGGAGCGTCTGTTACAGCTCTCAAAATTCCTCCTTTCATTGCGACGCTCGGTACGCTCGGAATTTATCGCGGCCTGACGCTGATCATTACCGATGGAATTCCGGTGGCCAACCTGACGCGAGATTTCGGCGTCCTCGCGACGGGAAATATTCTGGGGATTGTACCCGTGCCGCTGCTTTTCCTTGTATTGGTTGCCGGCATGATTCATTTCATCCTGAAATACACGCGGTTGGGACGCTACAGCTACGCGATCGGGAGCAATCCGGAAGCCGCCCGATGCTCCGGCATTCCGATCGGGAAGTACCGGATGGTGATTTATTCGCTGGGCGGAGCGCTGACCGGGCTGGCCGGAATGATCGAAGCCGCGCGCCTGGTTACCGGGCAACCCACAGCCGGCGACGGTTACGAGCTGCGTGTGATTGCCGCGGTGGTCATTGGCGGGGGAAGTCTCAACGGAGGGCAGGGAACTGTGCTCGGCACAGTCGTTGGGTCCTTCATCATGGGTCTTCTCAGCAACGGATGTAATCTGTTGGGCGTCTCTCCGTTTGTCCAGCAGGTAATCATAGGGTCTGTCATCGTCCTGGCAGTGACCTTTGACGAGTTCCAACGCCGGCGCATGGCCGCCTGAGCGACGATTGACGATTGAGCCGCTCAACGCCCGG
>QHZE01000109.1 GCA_003225335.1 Acidobacteriota bacterium | reverse complement strand
CGTGGAATTGCTGGTGGCAGGCTCCAATCTAGAAGCGGTGGATACCCTCGTCCTGGACCATGCGCCGGTGAAAGCGGAAATCATCGAAAGGGGCTCGCGGCAGCTCAAAGTGAGGATGAACGTTCCGAATCTGGACAGCGGTTTTTATCCCTTGAGTGTTCGGGAGGGTGGTGTGGAAATGCCCAACCCTCTCACTTTCGCAATTTCAGACGGCCGTGAAATCGCGCTCGCGGACGGGCCGGGAGCCGGGCCGCTGCTGTTGGAGCCGCCGCTGGTCCTCAACGGTCGCATCCGGCGACCGAAACAGGCCGACAGTTTTTGGATTGATGCGCGGGCGGGGGAGCAATACACATTTGAAGGTCTGGCCATGCGGCTGGGCAATTTCCTCGACCCGGCCATCACCGTGTACGACAGTTCGGGCGGCATTGTTGCTTACATGGATGAAACGGCTCCTAACGGATTCGACAAGGAACCTCCCAGCCTCGATTTTTACCTGGTGCACACCTTTGAACGAGACGGGCGCTACCGCATCGAGATGAGGGATGCGGGTTTGCGTGGCCGGGACGATTTTGTTTACCGGCTATCCGTCGGTCGCGCCAGCCCGTCTTTTGAAGTTGCCGTTCTGACGAACCAGGTGACCGTGTTGCCGGGGCAACTTGCTCAACTCCCGGTGCGTGTGCGCCGGCTGGGAGGCTGGAACACACCTGTCGAGGTGTGGGTAGAAGGCTTGCCTGACGGCGTGTCGTCCAAAAAGGTGATTGCCGAGCCCGTAAACACCCGTTTCCGCGGGACCTTTGGGGAGGACTTTTTCTTCGATGGAACGAATGTGGACCTGCCGCTTGAGGCCACTGAGACGGCCACGCTCGGAATATGCGAACTGCGCGTGAAAGCGCGCGGGATCATCAACGGCAAAGGTCTCGAGCAAACCGCATCGATCTTTTATCCGTGGCAGCAGACCGGTCATCTGAGGGGGCGCACGGCCGAGGGATTGCTGCTGATGACGGTGGCCAGTACTCCTCTTTTTGACCTGGAAAGCCCTCCCAGCCTGACTCTCATTCGCGGCAAGCCGGCGGAGCTCATACTCGCGGTCCGCTGGTTTACCTCAAACAAGGATCCTAAATCCTTGACGATCGAGCCCGTGCGGCTCCCCAGCGGACTCAAAGTCGAACGGCTCGAAGTGAAAGAGGATAAGATCTCAGTTTGGATCAGCGCCGGCGACCAAATCGGAGAAATGGCCGATCGCATCTCGCTGGCAGTTTCTCTGAGTCTGGAAGGACGGCATTATCGCAAGGTAACCCCTGATATCGCAGTGAAAGTACTGAGAGACTCTTCGCGTCTTCGCGCCCTCGTGGTAGAGCCTGCCCCCAATCCACCACGAAGACACGAAGACGCGAAGAAACACGAGGCGTTTTCCATCAGTCGAGAAATCCCCTCCGGTTCCCCGCGCTCTCCCGGCGCCGCTGGATCAAGGCTGGTCAAAATCTCAGTCTTTCCAGAGCAGGTTCAGTTAGCCGGCAAGAAGGCGCGGCAGGCTCTGCTGGTCACGGCTCTGTACTCAAACGGCGTGGAGCGCGACGCGACGAGCCAAGCCCGTTTCAGCCTCAAAACGCCCGGTGTGGTGGAGATTACTTCTCAAGGTTTGGTTCTGCCGTTAAAACCGGGCACGGTTCAAGCCGTGGCCGCCTTTCAGGGAAAAACCGCCACGGTCGCGATAAACGTTGCGTCTCTCGAGGCAAGCCGGAGGGTGAGTTTCTTACAAGATATCTCTCCGATCCTTACCCAAAAAGGCTGCACGGGTTCCAATTGTCACGGTTCCGTGCGGGGGAAGGCCGGCTTCAAGCTCTCACTGTTTGGCGCCCGCCCCGACCTGGATTTTGAGGCAGTGGTCAAGGCCAATGGGGGTCGCAGAATTAAGCGCGACAAACCTGAAGAATCACTGCTCCTGAGAAAGCCGACGTTTCAGGAAGCTCACGGCGGGGGCGAGCGCTTCAAAACCGGGTCGCTGGAGTACCAGGCCATCCTCGAATGGATTTCCAGCGGCCTGGAATACGACGCCGGCGGCCCGAAACTCGAAGAGATCGCTGTTTATCCCGAGGAAAGAATTCTTGTGGGTGTGGGATCGAAACAGCGCTTGATCGTGACCGGTCGCCTCTCTGGCGGCAGCCAGGTCGACTTGACGCAGCAGGTGCGCTATACATCCAACGATGAAAGCATTGCGACCGTCGATGAAGCAGGCGAGATCACGGGAAAAGGAAGTGGCGAGACCAGCATTATGGTCCGTACGCTCGGTCGAGCGGCTGTCGCCAAAGTCGCCGTCACCCATCTGGCGCCGGGCCGGGACTATCCGGCTATCAGCCCGGGGAACTTTGTCGATGTGCCCATTTTTGCCAAACTCAAGAAGCTCGGTATCGTGCCCTCGATGCCGGCGGATGATCCGGTTTTCCTCCGCAGGGTTTATCTGGACGCTCTGGGAGCGCTCCCGACGATCGACGAGACTCGCCAATTCCTGGCTTCCAACGATCCGCAGAAGCGCTCCCGGCTCGTCGATGAGCTGTTGCGCCGGCCGGAGTTCGTGGATTTGTGGGCGCTGAAATTCGCCGACCTCTTCCAACTGGGCACCAACACGGGGGTGAAAGGCGGCTGGCAGCTTTATCGTTGGATCCGTCAGTCGCTGGCTGACAACAAGCCTTACGATCAAATGGTCCGCGAGATGCTGTTGGGAGCCGGCTCTTTCGTTTACGATCCCACAGTTAATTTTTATCACGGGCTCTGGAAAGGGCCCGAAGGCATGGTCACTCAGGTCAGCCAGGCTCTGCTGGGAATTCGGATGGACTGCGCCAAGTGCCATGACCACCCTTTTGAGAGGTGGACACAAGACGACTTCTACGGAATGGCGGCCTTCTTCACGCGCCTCGAATATAAAGCGGAATCGTACGGTTTGTTTGAACGGGCGATTGCCGTGCGCCCAACTCGCAAACCCAGCTACGACTATGTCAACAACAACAAAGAGTTGCTCCATCCGAAGACCCATCAACCTTTGATTCCTCGCTTCTTGACCGGCGAAGTTGTGGAGGACCGTCCGGGTGAAGACTTGAGGGAACCGTTGGCCGATTGGATTACTTCCCCCAACAATCCTTGGTTCTCGCGAGCCATTGCCAACCGCATCTGGAAACACTACTTGGGTCGCGGGATCGTAGAACCCGTTGACGATTTTCGGGTCACCAACCCTCCCAGCAATCAGGCGCTGCTGGACGCCCTGGCCGGCACTCTGGTGCGGGAGAAATACGACTTGAAAAAGCTGATCAAGGTCATTCTCAACTCCCGCACGTACCAGGTATCTTCGGCGCCTAATGCGACCAATGAGCACGACCAGACTAATTACTCCCGCTTCTATATGAAGCGCCAGATCGCCGAGTCTCTTTACGATTCGATGGGTGAAGCTGCGGAGGTGAGGCTCAAAATTGCGGGCTATCCGCCAGGCGTCAAGGCGATGTCGGTAGCCGTTGGATCGCCGAATTACTTTTTGATGACCTTCGGCAAGACGCAGTTTCGCGACCAGATTTGCGAGCGCGACAACGAGCCGAATGTCTCCCAGGCAATGCACCTGGTCAACGGAGAGACGATCAATACATGGGTCAGCTCGCCCGGAAATATTGTCGATCGGTTGCTGGGGAAGCCTGATTTATCGGATGAAAATCGCGTCGAGGAGATCTACCTGGCCTCACTGACGCGGCGCCCCACGGCTGAAGAACTGGCCGAAGTGAAGCCCAAATTGGCGGGCGACGAAGTCTCCCGGAAGAAGGCATACCAAGATTTGCTCTGGGCGCTTCTGAACACCAAGGAATTTGCGTATATCCACTAGGTCGGTTATATGGTTTCCGTCGCAAAACTAGCCCCGGAGGGGCGACTCAGGAGCGCCCAGGGCGTGAGCCCTGGGAATGAGACGGCAACAAGGCAAGCCCTGAAGGGGCGAAGCAGTTGGTCCCACTATTAAAAAGGTGGGTAACGATGAATATTTGCCTGGAGTTGAGAGGGGACCTCGCTGCGCCGCCCTTTCAGGGCTTTTTGCAATCCGGACCTTGAACCCAGGGCTTGCGCCCTGGGCTTTCCTGCTGGACCCCTTCGGGGTCCTGGCTTTTGCGACAGAAACTGGCTGGAGACGAACGCGGGACAATGAATTATGGCGCTCAATCATTTTGATCGAAGAACCTTTCTCCGTGTAGGGTCATTAAGTCTATTCGGACATCTCAGCTTCGCGGAGGTGTTGAGGCTTCAAGCCGCGGTCCCTGCCGGGACGCCGGCAGCCAAGGCGAAGGATCTCTCTGTGATTCTTATCTGGTGTGCCGGCGGTGTGAGCCAGATGGAGACTTGGGACCCGAAGCCCAAGGCCGACGAGAAGTATCGCGGGACCTTTGGAGTGATCCCTACCAAGGTTGACGGTATTGTCATCGGTGAGCACTTGCCGATGAGCGCCAGGGTTGCGGATAAGGTCACGATTATCCGTTCGATGACGGCAAGAGATGCAGTGCACGAATCGGCCCAGGCATTCATCCTCACCGGCCACGCACCATTGCCGGGCCTGCTTTACCCGGCGGTAGGCTCGATTGTCTCAAACGAGTTGCCCGCCCGAAACGAGCTGCCTTCTTATGTGCTGACAGGCGGACCAGCCGCCATCTGGGAACAGGCGGCCTTCCTGGGTCCAAAGAACGACCCGTTCATCGCCGGAAACGCCAACGAAGAAAATTACCGCGTTCGCGATTTGGATCTTCCGCTGGGCGTGGATTGGGCGCGCGTGGAGCAGCGTAAGTCGCTATTGACGGCGGCCGACCGCTATTTTCGACAATTTGACACCGCCAAGGTCATCGACAGCATGGACACTCATTACCAGACCGCGTTGAATTTGATCAGTTCTCCTCGGGCTAAGAAAGCCTTCGACATTGCATCGGAACCGGTGGCAGTGCGGGAACGGTATGGCCGCTCGGGGACGGGACAAGGCTGCCTGCTGGCCAGGCGGCTGGTCGAGTCCGGCGTCCGTTTCGTCAGTGTTCGGGGCGCCGGCTGGGATCATCACCAAGAGGTTTTCAACACGCTCTCACGCGACAACCTTCCCGAATTCGATCGAGCGTTCTCAGCCTTGGTGGAGGATCTGGCACAGCGAGGAATGCTCGAAAACACCCTCGTCATTGCTGCCACGGAGTTTGGCAGAACGCCCGAGATCAATGTCAATGCTGGACGCGACCATTGGCCCAATGCTTTTTCGATCGTGGTTGCGGGAGGCGGCATTCAGGGAGGCCGGGTCATCGGGGAGACCGACAGGAACTGTTTTGCCGTGACGGAACGACCCGTCCGGGTAGAGGAACTTCTGGCAACGGTCTATGTGAAGCTCGGGATCGATTTCGGAAAGGTTTACCGCACGCCGATTGGCCGGCCAGTGAAGATTATTGACGAACCGTTCGAGCCCGTGCGGGAGTTGTTAGCGTAAAGATTCTCACGAACGAAGGTTCACGAGTTTCCCAATAGTGCAAGGGCAAGCAGCCTACATGATTTCATAAATACGGCAACATACTTTTCCAGATAAGCCGGGCGCCCTGGAAGGGCGCTGGGAGCTTAGCCGGGGGAGAGCGCAGCGAACCCCCGGAATAGTGCAATAAAACAATGCGCCCCGGCAGGGGCGCAGGGAGATCCTGCAACCCCTGCCGGGGTGCGCATTGTTGTCCTCTTCTACCCGGGGGTTCGCTGCGCTCTCCCCCGGCTAATTTCCTTTCGCCCCGCTGGGGCGGAATACGTGACCGTATTTGTGAAATCATGTACTTCCCTTCCGTGTGGCTGTGCGATGGTCACTGTCTGAATCGCAGATCTCATGAACGGAGGATGCTATGAGAAACGACAGGTCGTTGATAGCACGCCGTAAGCCTCAAAGTTTCTCTTCAGTCGAAGGTCATGAGTCTCGCTTGCAAGTGTTCTGCAGATGTCTGGTTGTCTTCACTGTGCTGCTGATTCCCGCATTCACCGCCCCAGGAGCTTGGGCGCAGGCCACCGGCAGCATCCTGGGAACGATCACAGACAGTTCCGGAGCGGTGATTGTTGGCGCAAAGGTCTTTGTGACAAACGTGAGCACCAATGTCACCCGGGAAACGCTGACCAACGGAGCAGGATATTATCAGGTGGACAACCTCATCCCGGGCGAATACACGTTGGCTGGGGAGATGCAGGGTTTTAAGAAAGCGGTCCGCGGCAAGTTTGAATTGCAGCTTGCCCAGTCGGCCCGGGTAGATTTGGCGATGGAAGTCGGAGAAGTGACTCAGACCGTGGAAATCACTGCGGCTGCCCCGCTGCTGAACACCACGGACGCAGTCGTAGGACAGGTGGTCGGCGTCCGCGACACACGCGAGCTTCCGCTCAATGGCCGCAACTACCTGCAACTGGCGGCGCTGGTCCCCGGCACCGCGCAATACGGCCTGCGCTCCTTCTACAATTCCGGACTGACCGACAATCAGGGCTCTGTCATTTCGGGTGGTTCGGGTGAGGATCGCAATGAAGTTACCCTG
>QHZE01000781.1 GCA_003225335.1 Acidobacteriota bacterium | reverse complement strand
CCGATCGTGTTTCCCCAGATAGCGGACGGCGGCGGCTTCACCACAGAGTTCATCTTCCTCAGCGCGACAGGATCCGCAACGCTCACTGTGAACTTTCTGGGAGACGACGGCTCGCCACTGAACATTGGGGCGGCCAGTCCGCGGGAAATCGCACGCTGACACCCTTGAGAACCACATCGTTCCTACTCGGTCTTCACGGACCCGCAGCTTGGCCGCGCGGGCATGACCGAGAAGGTTCTTCGCGCCTTCGTGTCTTCGTGGTGGATTTTGGATTGGAAGCCCGGAGCGGGCGGGTTAGTGCCGCTCTCGAACCGTCCAGGATAGGCCGTAGACGGCCACCAGCAGGCCAATCGTCAGGGCGGCCAATGCCGGCTGCTCGAGGGCTGTCCCCACGAAGAGCGCCGCGTACACTCCCACGAACAGGAGCGGCACGAGCGGATAGAAGGGCACGAGGAAGGGGGCGTCCGGCTGCTCCCTCCGTAGCCGGACCAGCGCGAACACCATGGCGCCGTCTACCACGAGCACCAGGGTGATTGCGAGCGCGAGGAGCCGCTCGAACGTCCCCGTGGCGACCAGGGCAATCGAAACGACACCGACGAGCAGCATCGCCGCCCACGGCGTCCCACCGGCATTGACGCGCGCAAACACACCGGGGGCGAGCCCGTCGCGCGCCAACCCGAAGATCACACGCGGGGTGACGAACACGTTGCCGTTGAGCCCCGCGAGCACGACGAGCAGCGCGAGCGCGGCCATCACGATGCCGCTCTTGGCTCCGAAGATCACCTGGGCCACGTCGCCCGCGACCAGATTCGACGCCGCGATCCGCTCGATGGGCAAGACGTGCAGGAATGCCGCATTGAGCAGCAGATAGAGGGCGATCACCGTCGCGATCCCGCCGAGAAAGATGCGCGGCAGGGTACGGCCGGGATCGACGACTTCTTCCGCGATCTTCGCCGCGTCGGCATAGCCGTAGTAGGTCCAGATCACCGACCGGAAGGCAACCGCCAGTGCGCCCCATACGTCGACACCGCGCGGCGCGGCCGGGAGCACCGTGCTCGGGCCGGTCCCGCTCCCCGTGGCGAAGGCCACGACGACGAGGCCCGCCAGCGCCAGGAGCTTTGCCGCCGTGACGACGTTTTGCACCCACCGCCCCGACGCGACGCCGACCAAGTTGATCCAGGTGAACAGCGCCACCCAGCCGGCGGCGAGCCACGGCGTGCTCCCCGCCGGCGCGCCAAGCAAGCGGCCCAGGTACTCCCCGCCGACCGTACCAATCGCGGCAATCGCGGCCGCGTACATGCCGAGCGCCTCCACCCAACCGACCACGAACGCGGCGCGCCGCCCGAACGCCTCGCGCGCATACACATACTTCCCACCGGCCTGCGGTAGGCGGGCCGCGAGCTCCGCAAAGACGAGAGTGCCGAGAAACGCCAGCGCGCCCCCGAGCACCCAGGCGACGAACGTGAGAATCGGCCGGCCGAGTTGGCGGGCGACGATCCCCGGGGTCCGGAAGATCCCGGACCCCACGATGATTCCGACCATCATCGCGAGCCCGTCGGCGGTTCGCAGCGTGCGCTTGAGCCGGGTCATAGCCAATCAAATTCTCATAAAGAGCATAAAACTGGGTACGCGCATGCCGCTCGATCTCAGCTTATAGCTTCGCTTCGGCCGGATCTCGCGAGTTCCATGGAACAGGGGCGTGCAGCATGAAGGGATGGCGGGAACGCAACGGTTTGTTCAGTAATTTTGTTCAGTAATTAAGGGAGACGATCCGCATCTCTGCACCGCAAGTACACAGGGAAGCCCGGCCGCAACCAAACCTATGGTCCACTACTCTCTTTGGAGTGCGGCAGCAAGCTGCCGCCTTTGTTCGCGTGGAGTTGCTCCGGCTCGGTCAAGGCGCAAGCAAGCGTGCGCACTCCAAACAAGACGTCCCAACATTGTTGGAAAAATCCTTGCCAGCTTGAAAGGATTTTTCGGCTTAGTAGTCAGGAGCGGGTTGCCAGCATGGGCGAAGCATTGGAGGCCATGCGCCAAGGCGTTACGCTCAAGGTCACCCTGAACCCAGCCCTCAAGGGCGCAACCTTTGCCGGCCCTTCTCTCGTAAATTGGATTTCGTTCATTTTCCTGCCTGCCGGTTCTTCTCCTCGAGACTTTGAAGCCAAATGTATAGTCGGACCATGCGAACATTGAAGATATACTCGCCTGGAACATCCCCGGAGCGCAGCACATTCAGGGATTTCATCTTTTGAAGAAAGTTATTGAATTTCTTTTTTTCACTCTCCGTGAGCCCGGATGCAACATCTGCTTTCTTGAAACTCATGGTATCCGGATCCATTTTGCCGATCTTCGCGAGAATACTCTTGTAATCGGGGCTCCTTAAGGCTCGGTAGACCTGCTGATCGACATACTTCTTACCGACCTCCTCCGCCGCCAGGAAGACCGCCGTGAGCGCATCAGCCTGCTTGATGATCCCGTCCCTGTCGATCCAGAACGCTGCATCTCCTACCAAGTGCATAATCTTTGGAAACCCCGCAGAGTATTGGGTCAGAATGCTCATAGCAGACGGCTCGACCGGCATTGAGACCGAATCAAACGCTCGCTGGAAGAACGCTTCCATTTCCTTCACATCCATTGACTCGATCTCGATGACGTCAAAAATCCGGTCTACCGGCTGGTGTTTCTGAATCATCTGGCGTCGCCGTTCTTCGACACCGCACAGCATCAGAAGCAAGGGAAGCGGTTTGGAAGACATCGCATTTGTGTCAACCAGTCCTTTGATGAAGTTGGCGAATTGCGGGTTCTCCGTGATGCCGTTGATTTCGTCGAGCACAAGAAAAATACCCTTGATTCCATCATCTTTCAGCCGTTCAACAGTTTCCGTCAGAAAGCCCAACATTCCAAAGGGAGTCGCCAGGCTGGGAGCATCCTTTCGGAGGGCCTCTGCGTTTAACGTAAAGCCGAAGAGTTCCTGTCTTCCTATGTATTTAGCGAGCCAGTTGCGAACCTTCTCTGAGCGCTTCGGATCGAAGGCCCCGGAGCGTAACGTCGCTTCAAGGACTGTGACCGCCACATCGGAAAGTTCGCGCGCCCCACCCAACGGCGCATAGATGCCGTGGAGCGCCTGATGCTTTTCCGCAATCCACTGAACAAAGCCGGCTATGG
>QHZE01000108.1 GCA_003225335.1 Acidobacteriota bacterium | reverse complement strand
CATTTGCACACGGTTGTTGCCACTCGTACCTAAATCGGCTCTCGTTTTCTACGGCTGTTTGCAGACGTCAACTCCCAACTCCTGGGTGTTTCTCGAAGACGCCGGATCCTTGAAGTGCTCGCCCGCTGACCCTGGACACCTTAGTGCATTAAGCGCCTGGCTGGCAGCTCTGCACGCCTGCCTGGCTGGGCATGTGGAAAACCTTTCTTTACCTGACAACGGTCTTAGCATGTATCTCAAACAGCTACGCGCCGGGCGCGAGAGAATCCTCAAGAGTCTGAGTGTGCTGGAGTTGAAAGCTGAGGACGATGCCACGCTGCGGTCGGTGGTTGAATGGTTCGAGCATGTGGAGGCCCAGTGGGGCAAACTGGAGGCACTCGTGGGTGGCGGACCACGCACGCTGGTTCACGGCGATTTCGCGCCGAAGAATATCCTTGTGCGTCAGACCGCAGAAACTTTAGAGGTTTTTCCGATCGATTGGGAAACGGCCGGCTGGGGTCCGTCGGCGGCGGACATGGGCGAGTGTGTGGACCTGGGCACTTACCGAGCGGAAGCGCTCAGCTATGGCGTCTCGTGGAGCGCCGAGACGATCCGCGGCTGGGCGGCAGTTGGCAAAATTCTGCGACATATCGCTGCTTTCGGGTGGGCTTCCGCGAGCCTGATCCGAGGCTGGCCTCCGCGGGGTGTGCGGCGCATGAGACCCGGCGCCTCGAGGCCGGTCTGGCCCCAGCCTTCGACACGAATGGAAAGGGCAGGCTGAAAGTCCTGAAGCGCGAGTTGTCTCCATACTCCACCACCTTTCCTTGCGAAATCGTCACCTGCCGCCTGACTGACAACAAAACCACGGAAGTGTTTTGTAAATACTCGGCGGACATCGACTATACAGGGTTCGGCCACCGTGGCGGGCCAGCGTATGAACTGACTGTATACCGTGAAGTCCTTCGGCCGATCGGGGTGTCGGTACCGATTTGCTACGGAGGCGAAGTGGATCCAAAATCGGGCCAGGCATGGCTGGCTCTCGAGTACCTGCCCGATGCGCTGGGGGTCGGTAAATTGTACCGTTCGGGTGCGATGCTAGCAGCCGCTGGGTGGATCGGCCGGTTTCATCGGCTAACGCAGACGCGCGCGACTGCCGGTGGGACCGCGTGGATGAAGGCCTACACACGCCAATATTACATGGGATGGGTCCGTCGAACACTGAAGTCCTCTTCGTCTCTTCTACGGAAGCATCCCTGGCTCGAGGCCGTCTGTCAGCGTGCGAGCGGTCTGCTTGCGCCCCTGCTGGACGAACCACTCAGTATCATCCACGGCGAGTATTACCCTCACAATGTTCTGTACCACCGCGGGCGCGTTTACCCAGTGGATTGGGAATCGGCCGCCAGAGCGGCCGGAGAAATCGACATCGCTGCCCTGACCGAAGATTGGTCCGCGAAAATGACGCGCAGTTGCATAGCTGCGTATCAACAGGAGCGATGGCCCGAGGGCGTTCCGGCAGATTTCACGCGCCGGTTTCTGGCTGCGCGCCTCTACCTCTGCTTTCGGTGGTTGGGCGATTACGCAGATTGGTCTCGCTATTCCGCGTCATCCGATTATCTTCGGCGACTCCGCCGGCTGGGGCGCGAAGTGGGAGTGCTCTAATAGTGAGAAGGCTCCGCCTCGTCGTCCTTGGCAATCTCGCCGGCGAGCCGTACCCCGGCATCGCGTGGCAAGTTGCGCACTTTATGATTGGGCTTTGCCGCCTGGGTCATGACGTCTACTACTTCGAGACGTCGTCTGCATGGCCTTACGATCCGATTCGCGAATCCAGAGTAAATGATTCGGAATACGCTGTCTCCTATTTGGCTCGGACAGCCGATCATTTCGGTTTCGATGGCCGCTGGGCATACCGGCGCAGCTATGGAGACAAAGCCTGGTTCGGGCTGAGCCGTACCAAAGCGGAAGAACTGCTCGCACATGCGGACGCGATTTTCAGCATCACCGGTTCCACGCGCCTGGCCGAAGAGGGGTTAAAAGCCAGCCGGCTGGTTTATGTGTGTACAGATCCGGTAGTCCACGAATGCCGTTACGCGGACGGCGATGGGGATATTCGGACGCTGGTCGATGAGCACGATGATGTGGTGACATATGGAGAAAATATCGGAACTCCCCATTGTCCTCTTACGCCGTTGCCACGCCTGAGGGCCAGGACTCGCCAGCCGGTTGTGCTTGATTTCTGGAAGAACGGCCTGCCCTCCAGAGCCGAGTTCACCACGGTGGGCAACTGGAGACAGAGGGAACGCGACAGCGAGTATCGAGGTGAAACTTATTACTGGAGCAAGCATCGCGAATATCTGAAATTCATCCAGCTTCCCAGCCGCACGCCGCAGCCGGTTGAACTGGCCACTGGTTTGATCCAGTTGGAAGCTAATGACTGCATTCTGCTCCAGGAAAACGGTTGGCGGCTTGCGGATTCCCATGCACTGACGCTGACTTCATACCGCGATTACATCCGAGCTTCGCGCGGTGAATTTACGGTGGCCAAAGATGCCAACGTGCGGCTGTCGACCGGGTGGTTCAGTGACCGCAGCGCCTGTTATTTGGCGTGTGGACGGCCGGTCATCACACAGGACACGGGTTTCAGCACTGTGCTTCCAACCGGCGAAGGCCTGTTTGCCTTCCGCACGATGGAAGACATTCTCAACGCCATCGAGACGATCAATTTGGATTACGAAAAGCACAGCCGCGCAGCGCAAGCCATCGCCGAAGAGTACTTCAAAGCAGAAACGGTGTTGGCCCAGCTCCTGAAAGATTTGGGATTCGGACCATGACTGACGCGAAATACTTGATTGTGAACGCGGACGATTTCGGCCGGAGTCAAAGTGTAAACCGGGGGATTATGTCGGCCTACGAGTATGGCATTGTAACCAGCGCCAGTCTCATGGTGCGATGGCCGGCGGCGGTGGCCGCCGCCGAGTACGCGTGTATGCACCCCAAACTAAGCGTCGGCCTTCACCTAGACCTTGGCGAATGGGTTTACGACAACTCGAACTGGACGCTTCTCTACCAAGTGGTGGCGCTAGACGATCTTTTTAAGGTGCGGCAGGAGGTCTCCCGCCAACTTGCGGCGTTTCGTAAGCTGATGGGCCGTGAACCCAGCCACATCGATTCTCACCAGCATGTGCATCGGAAGGAACCCGTGCGCACAGCGGCGCTGGAAGCGGCCCAGCAGTTCAGTATTCAGCTTCGCGAGTGCAGCGCGGACATCCGATACTGTGGCCGGTTTTACGGCCAAACCGCTAAAGGTTTTGCTCACCCGGAATGGATATCGGTCGACGCACTGATCAGCCTGCTGGCGGAGTTACCTCCGGGAATCACAGAAATCGGTTGCCACCCGGGTGAAGGGTATGATCTGGACACGGTGTACCTTACGGAGCGGGAACAAGAAGTGAAGGTTTTATGTGATCCCCGTATCCATTTCGCCCTGGGCGAACTAGGTATCAGTCTCTGCTCGTTCCACGACATCACTGCCCTTTCGGCGGCCGCGAGAGTCACTCATTTATGAACGTGAGAAACACATCCCGACTAAGGATCGCGCTGATTCCACCTTTATGGGCGCGAGTCGCCCCATCCACGATGGGTGGAGTCGAATTTATTGTCCACCTGCTTGCGGACGAGCTTGTGAAGCGCGGTCATGACGTAACGGTCTTTACCTCGAGCGATTCCCCGACAGCAGCGAGAGTGGTCCCCTTATGCGAATGCAACTTGATCGAAGCGATGGAGAGGGGCCGCGCGTGGGAGTACGAGTACTACGAAACCTGCAACATCGCCGAAGCCCTGCAAAGAAGCGACTCATTCGATGTCGTGCACTTTCATGTGGGTTGTTACGCGATTCCTTTGGGTGCCCTTTCGCGTTCGCCGGTGCTCCACACGCTGCACAATCCCATCACGCCCGACACTATCTGGCTGCTCGAGCGATATGCAGAGGCTCCCGTAACGGCGGTTAGCCATAGCCAGATCGCCGGCATCCCGGATCAACGCCGCTGCAGAATTCGGGTGATCCACAACGGTTGCGATTTTGAGGCCCAGGAGTTTTCGCCGGCTCCGGGAAAGTATCTGGCTTATCTCGGACGGATGGGGCCGGGTAAGGCTCCGCATGACGCGATCCGGATTGCAAAGGATTCCAAGCTGCCACTCGTGCTGGCTGGCCAACCGCTGAACAAGGAAGATCGTGCTTACTTTGCCGAAAGGATCCAACCTTCGATCGACGGGCACAACGTGATCCACATTGGCGCGGTTGATCACCGCCAGAAGAGCTCTTTTTTGCGGGACGCCGCCGCGCTCCTGTTTCCCATCCAGGCTGAAGAGGCCTTCGGGATGGTGATGATCGAAGCCATGGCCTGCGGCACGCCGGTCATCGCGCTGCGCAGGAGTTCGGTGGAAGAAGTCGTCGACGCTGGTAAGACCGGCTTCTACGCGGACTCCGTCGAAGAGCTCGCCCTGCTCGTTGGCCGTGCTCTCGCGCTCGACCGAAACCTGGTGTGGGAGCACGCCCGGCAGCGCTTCAGCCATCTCAGGATGGTCGACGAATATCTCGAGACCTATCAAGCGCTCGTTCATGGGAGTGGGAACGGCAGAGCTGCATTCGTTTCCGGGAGCGCTCTATGACGAATGCACGCCTGGCGAGCATCATCGTCAACAACTACAACTATGGACGTTTCTTGCGTGAAGCCGTCGACAGCGCTCTGAACCAGACTTACCGAAATACGGAGGTCATTGTAGTGGACGACGGCTCCACGGACGGCTCGCCCGACATCATTGCCGGTTACGGCGACCGAATTGTACCCGTGTTAAAGCAGAATGGCGGCCAGAACTCGGCCTTGAACGCCGGATTCTCCCTGAGCCGGGGGGATGTAATCCTCTTCCTCGATTCCGACGATGTTCTGCTTCCGACAGCTGTAGAAGCGGCCCTGGAGGCGTTTGCCGAGCCGGATGTCGTCAAAGTGTACTGGCCGTTAGTAGAATGTGACGATTCCTCGCGGAAGACCGGTAAAGTCTGGTGCAGATCTCTTCCCGATGGTGACTTGCGCGATTTGCTCTTGCGCGAAGGCCCGGACGGCGTGGCGGCTTACCTGCCGTCTGGTAATGCGCACACTCGCGGCTTCCTGGAAAGTGTTTTCCCTCTGCCCGACGTGCGGGGCAACCCCGACTGCAGTCCATCTGACCGCGGGAGAAGTTGGACGGCAAGGCCGGGCCCCGACTTGTACCTAGCTACTCTGGCGCCGCTTCATGGCCGCCTGAAGCTGGTCGCGGAACCACAGGCGTGCTACCGGATACATGGAGGGAATGGCTACCAATCGTTGAAATTTGAAGACAAGCTCAGGTTCGATATAGCGCTCTTCGATTATGTATCGCAGGCGGCGGTCGAACACTGCGGAAAGCTCGGGATCAGTGTCGATCGAGAGCAATGGAAGGCCAAATCCTGGGCGCACCGAGTCCAGCAGGCGGTACAAGGCATGGTTTCGCTCATACCGATGGGCGGAGCGTTCATCTTAGTCGATGAGGATTACTGGAAGACAGATTCGTTCCTGTCTGGCCGCAAACGCATCCCGTTCCTGGAACGCGACGGCCGGTATTGGGGGAGGCCCCCGGACGATGTGACAGCTATTCAGGAACTCGAGCGATTGCGGGAAACAGGGGCGGAATTCATCGTTTTCGCCTGGTCGAGTTTTTGGTGGTTTGACTATTATGCAGGCCTGCATCGCCACCTGCGTACAGGTTTCCCCTGCCTCCTGGAGAACGACTGCCTCGTCGTTTTCGATCTGAGGAAAAAGGGCCGGCTCGTATGAATGTCCTGGTGGTTGCTCCTCATCCCGATGATGAGTCGATCGGCTGCGGTGGAACGATCTGCCTCCACGCTGACCGGGGTGACCGTGTGGCCGCAGTTTTCCTGACCTCCGGCGAAATGGGCCTGACTGATCTGTCGGAGGACGACGCCCGGCGCATGCGAGAACGGGAGTCGGAAGATGCCGCCGCGATACTGGGCATTTCCTCGGTAACTTTCCTGAGGCGGCCGGACCAGCACCTCGAGCAGGATACCGTCCAGGCCGCGCAAGCTCTCAAACCCATCCTCGAACGGGAAAAGCCGGAGATCATCTATCTGCCGCACGAACGCGATTTTCATCGGGACCACCGGGCATCCGTATCGATTGTTCAGAAGGCTGTCGGAGCCTCCGGAATCGCAACACCAGCTCTGCTGAGTTATGAAGTCCTGACCCCTCTCACCGAATATGACCGTGCGGAGGATATCAGCGCGGTGATACGGCGCAAACTGAAGGCGGTGTGCGCGCATGGCTCGCAAGTGCGGCAGTTTCGCTATGATCGGGCGCTTCTGGCCATGAACAGATTTAGGGGCGTCGTGGCGGGGGCGGGCCGCTACGCTGAAGTCTTTCGATTCGCCAATGGCAGCATGAACGGCATCCCTCTGGCTTGTCGCGCGAACCCAGGCTGGCACCGCCTCTATGCGGCGATCCAGGAAATCATAAAGGTTGTTCCAGCGGAGAGCCCCTTCATTCTGGTGGACGATGGGTGCCTGGAGGCGGCCGCCTGGATTGCGCCGCGACGCTACATACCGTTCCTCGAAAAAGAGGGGCGCTACTGGGGAAAGCCCCCTGACGATGCCACGGCAATTCGAGAGCTCGAACGGCTTCGAAAAGCCGGAGCCGGTTTTATCGTTTTCATTAGGTCAACCTTTTGGTGGCTCGAATATTACGGAGGGCTGCATCGCTACCTGCGCGCACAGTTTCCTTGTATTCAGCAAGATGAACGAATTGTCGTTTTCGATCTGAGGAGTCGAACATGAAGGCACTACCGCAAGTATCGAGAACAAAGCCGAAGCGTGCTCCAAAGCTGCGGGAGGCGCGCCTCGAAGACTATGAGCAAATTGCAGCTCTGGAATCCCGGTTCGGGCTCACGGCGAAGCCTTACAACGAGTGGGTCCACCTCTGGCAGGGCAATCCAGTTTACCGCGAGCTAAAAACAGACTGGCCTATAGGCTGGGTATTCGAGGACCAGGACGGGAAAATCGTCGGCTCGGTTGGGAATATCCCATTGTTATATGAACTCGACGGAAGAAGAATCCTGGTCGCCTCCTCACGCTCCTGGGTTGCCGACGTCGAGTACCGGAGCGTGTCGTTGTTGCTCCTCGACAATCTGATCAGGCAACGCCAGGTAGATCTTTTTTTGAGTAATACGGTCGGTGATAAGGCCGTCGCAGCGATAACAGCTTATGGGTGCTCTCCGATCTCGGTCGGCATTTGGGACGAGGTAGCGTACTGGATCACAAACTACCGGGGGTTCTTCCAGAGCATTGTAGCGATGAAGAACTACCGTCTGACGAGGCCGTTTGCCTTCCCCTCATGGGAGGGATCTTGGACCCGCCTGAAGGCTCTGCGGGCCCGGCTTTCCAAACCCCTGAGCTATCCGCTTTCGGCCGCGGCATTTCTGAAAGACCGTCTGGCAAAGACCTCAGTCAGGGAGGGCGAAGTGGAAGTGAAGCTTTGCACAGATTTCGACGATCGTTTCGATAGCTTCTGGGAAGAGGTGAAGAGAAATAATCGGCACGTACTCTTGGCCGTCCGTACGCGTGAAGTCCTGGAATGGCACTTTAAATATGCATTGTTGGGCAACCGGCTCTGGATCGTCACGGCTGTTGATGGCCCCCGATTGGTGGCTTATGCCATTTTCGAAAAATCAGTCAATCCAAGGTCCGGCTTTAAACAAGTAAACCTTGTCGACTATCTATCCCTGGAGGATGGCACGTCTATGCTTGAACCCCTCCTTGCCTGGACTTTGAGAAGGTGTCGATCCGAAGGTGTCCACGTGTTGGAACACACTGGTCGCTGGATGGAGAAGGGGGAGTTCATCGAGACCGCCGCGCCCTACCGGCGCAAGCTGGGTACGTGGTCATACTTCTACCACACAAATAATCCCGAATTGAGAGTGCTTCTGAACAGCAGACAAGTTTGGACCCCGTCCTTATTTGACGGTGACGCGACCCTCTAACGGTTATATAGCGAGGCGATAATCGTTGGCAGATGGCTGAATTAAATTGAAATTTTAATTATTTAAGTACGGGAAAGGAGAGGCTACGATGCGGGCCTTTAAACTCTGCACTTCAGTATTCGCGGTCTTCCTGGCTACCATCAACACGCTGTCAGCCAAGCAGCAAACCGATACACCGAGCGAGGTGAACGATGGCCGGCAGCTTTTCATAGCCAACTGCGCAGTTTGTCACGGTCCGGATGGTGATTCCGTCCCCGGCGTGGATCTTGGGCATGGCAAATTCAAGAGAGCATCATCGTATGATGACCTCGTCGAGATCATCTCGGCTGGCGTTCCAGGAACTGCAATGCCCGCGTTTTCGAAAGTTTTCGAAGGCAAGGGCGAGTGCCTCAATTGCCACAGCGTCAAGAACAAAGGCTCTCGGCTAGGGCCAGACCTCGCTGAGATTGGGGCGGTTCGGCGCATGATTGAGCTGGAACGGTCGCTTCTCGAACCGAACGCCGAAATCCTCCTCCAGAATCGTATGGTCCGCCTGGTAACGCGGGATGGCATCACGATCACCGGGAGACTTCTGAACCAGGACACTTTCAGCGTGCAGCTTATCGATTCGAAGGAACGCCTGCTTTCTTTCCAGAAGTCGAGCCTCAAAGAGTACGCCTTCGTCGACAAATCTCCAATGCCCACCTACCGGGACAAGCTGAACCCTGGGGAACTCGCGGATCTTGTCAGCTACCTGGTTTCTCTGAAAGGAATAGGCGGCCAATGAATGCAAGAGCAGCATTACTAGTTTCGGTAGTCCTGTCGAGTCTTCTTTCAGCTTCAATTTCATCGGGCCAGGTCTCATTCGAGCGCATCCTTGGCGCTGACAAGGAACCTCAGAACTGGCTAACCTACTCTGGAACTACTCTCAGCCAGCGTCATAGTCTGCTAAACCAGATCACTCCGGCAAATGTGAAGAATTTGGAATTGCAGTGGATCTATCAGGCCAGGTCGCTGGAGAAGTTTGAGGCCACGCCTTTGGTGGTGGACGGGATCATGTACACGGTGCAGGCTCCGAATCACGTGATTGCTCTTGATGCAGCCACGGGACGAGTCTTCTGGACTTACTCGCATCATCCGGTGCGTGGGCGCCCCTGCTGCGGGCGTGTGAACCGCGGACTCGCCATACTCGATGACATTCTCTTCATGGGGACTATCGACGCACATTTGATCGCAATCGATGCCAAAAACGGCCGTCCCCTGTGGGACACCACGGTAGCCAGCGCAAGGTCTGCTTATACCATTACGCACGCTCCCCTGGTCATCAAGGATAAGGTGATCGTTGGCACCGCTGGTGGCGAGTACGGCATCCGGGGTTTCCTCGCTGCCTATGATGCCCACACTGGGAAGGAAGTCTGGCGCTTCAATACAATCCCGGGACCGGGTGAACCTGGCCACGAAACCTGGGGAGGCGACTCCTGGAAGACCGGGGGCGGCCCTCTATGGATGACCGGCTCCTATGACCCAGTTCTCAACCTTACTTATTGGGGTGTAGGTAACCCGAGTCCTGATTGGAACGGCGATGATCGACCTGGAGACAATCTCTACAGCGACTCGGTGATCGCCCTAGACGCGGATACGGGCATGCTGAAATGGTACTACCAATTCTCGCCTCACGACGAGTTCGACTATGATGCCGTGCAAGTTCCGGTTTTGGCCGACATGGAATGGCAGGGCAAGCCACGCAAGGTCATACTGTGGGCCAACCGCAACGGCTTCTTCTATGTGCTTGATCGCGCGACGGGCCAGTTCCTGCTGGGAAAACCCTTCGTCGAGGTGACCTGGGCCAGTGGCTTTGATGAAAAGGGCAGACCCGTGCTTGTTCCTGGCAAGATTCCCAGCGCGGAAGGAACCCTCATCTATCCTGGTAACCCAGGCGGAACCAGTTGGTATTCCCCCTCTTACAACCCACGCACCGGTCTGTTCTACATCCCCGCTTGGGTCAACTCCTCCTCGCTGTTTGTCAAGGCTCCCGTGAAGTACAGGGAAGGCCGGGAGTATGCGGGGGGAACGAACCGGTCAACTGTAGCCTTTGATTGGTCTCCTGCTCCGAATTTTCGGAAGGAAGAAGAGGGCTACGGCGCTGTTCGAGCAGTCGATCCGCACACCGGTGAAATGAGGTGGGAGTTCAAGATGGCTGATGTAACGGAGGGCGGCATCCTGACGACTGCTTCGGATTTGCTGTTCAGCGGAGGACGCGAGGGATATTTCTTTGCCCTTGACGCCCGGAGCGGCGAGCTGCTTTGGAAGGCAGCCGTTGGTGCGGCGGTCCAGTCTGGTCCGATGACATATTCGGTGAATGGCAAGCAATATGTGGCAGTGAACGCAGGAACTTGTCTGTTTGTTTTCGGCTTGCGCCAATGAGGCGTACAAGTTATTGAAAATGCTTTTTGCAGGGATGGCGCTGCGTTTGCCAGCCCGCGCTTTTAACCGTGGGCACGGAGAACGATCATAATGGCGAACAAAAAAGGCTCGTACGAACAGTGCGTTGATCAAATATTTAGGGTGAACAATCCTGCAAATTAACAATCTTCCATCTTCTTGTTAATCAGCGCCGGTTGTCCTGACGGGCCACATCCAGCCGGTTCGGTTCGGGGAAGCGCGCCGGATCATGGTTGGCAACGCTCAGCACGGCCAACCACAGCTTGCCGTTTGCGAATCGGATTCCAGACAGACCTGGTCCTACCGCACGGCCGGATCCGGCCCGGGCTAGCCCAGGGCTAGTCCGACGTGGAACTTCGGGCTAGTTAGCCGCAACCGTTCGTTGCAAATTGGCGCTGTTGCCTGCACTGATGGCGCTGGGGAGTTGGGACAGCCGCAGGTCGGGATTAACAACCATGGCTTCCAACAAGCGATCCCAATCGCGCAAGATTCGTGTGATCGTGGCGAGTTCGAACACATCCGGATTGTACTGAGCGCGACCGAGCAGGCTATCCTGTCCTTCTCTCAGCTCCAGGTACAATTCCCATCGTGATCCCCCGCTCTCGGCATCCATGAAACTTTGATTCCATCCGGGCGCAAGGTCCGCGATCCTTGGAGCGAGCGAGATTATCCATGGAAACAATGGAAGGCGTTCCGCGTCGGACTCTATACCAAGCTCCTTCACAAGATATTCCAGGGGTACATCATCGTTTAGCGCAACCGGATTGAGAAAATATCCGATCAAGCTCTGCACCTCGGAGCGTTTACGTCCTACCGGTGACAGCGTGCCAACGATCAGGTGTTCTTGACCCACGTCAGACCAAAGGAGGGCCGAAAAACCAACCAGGAGGGTCATGAACAGCGTTACGCCCTCTTGCCGGCTTAATTCCTTCAGCCCTTGGGCGACATGGCGCGGAATGGTGAACGGCTCGATGGCTCCACGATAGGTTAATGCAGCTGGTCTCGCATGGTCTCCGGGCCAGTCAGGTACCGGGGGTAGGTCTGCCAATCTTTCCCGCCAGTAGGCCAACTGTGCCGCCAGCCCTTCGCCCTTCATCCATTGATGCTGCCAATGTGCGTAGTCCGCGTATTGTATAGGCAATTCGGGTAAAGGTGAGGACCTGCCGTTGACGAATGCCTCGTACAACGCCGTGAGTTCCGAAGGGATCAGGATATTGACGGAGATGCCATCGGTGACGCTTTGGTGCATGGTAAGGAATAGCCGGTGCTCATCCTCCGCTAAAGTCGCAAGCGTGGCTCTTATCAATGGCCCCGCGCTCAAATCAAACGGTTGCCGGGCTTCCGCCGTAGCCAGTTGCAAGGCTGCCGCTGCGCGCTCATTCATCGGCAAACTTTGCAAATTGACGACAGAGACCGGGAAAGTGTCCGGAGCAGGATGGATGATCTGTACGGGCTGCCCCTCCACCACATCGTAGGTCGTCCGCCACACTTCATGACGGCGAACGATTTCAGTCAGGCTTCGTTCAAGGATTGCGGCGTCGAGCGGGCCCTGCCGAAGAATCGCGATAGACTCGTTGTAAAAGGGCGGTCTATCGCCCGTCACTTGAGCGCGCCGCAACACTTGTTCTTGTGCCGGTGACAACGGGGCGGGCTTGTCCGCAGGGCGTCGTGTTATTTGAAGTGTTTGCCCGACAGTTTTCGAAAATTCCCCGCGGCGGTATTTGTTTAACAGCCGAAGCCTGGCTTCCGAAAGAGTGGACTTGTCCGCCGGAACAGATCCTGCCTCACTCATGTTCAGTTAGAACTTTCCTGGCATGATTTTTCGGAACTGCCGGCGCTCGTGAGACTAATATGCAATGAAGTCAGGCCGCGCAGGCCGAGGTTTGTCCGCCAGGTAAGCGGTCCGGGTTCCAGTGACCAGAGTGGAAACATGCGCAGCATTTCTTCAAAAACGACTTGGCCCTCAATTCGCGCCAGCGGCGCACCAAAGCAGTAATGCGCCCCATATCCGAACGCGACGTGGCGATTATCCTGCCGTGCGATGTCCAGCCGATCCGGGTCAGGAAAACGTTCGGGGTCGCGGTTGGCCGCGGCCATCACTGCCATGACCGCTTGTCTTTTACGGATTTTCTTTCCGCCGATCTCCGTGTCTTCAGGAGCCAACCGGGCGGTATGTTGACTTGGACTTTCGTACCGAAGTAACTCTTCCACGGCTGAGGGTACCCAGGACGGATCGTTCCGCAACTTTTCCAGCTGATCAGGATTGCGCAACAGCGTGAGGGTGCCGCTTGCAATAAGATTCGTCGTGGTCTCCTGCCCACCGATCATGGTGACAATGGCATTGGCGATCACCTCTTCTTCCGTTAACCGGTCGCCATCAACCTCCGCGTTCATTAGTGAAGCAACGAGTCCTTCGGGGCGTAAATCTTCTTTGCGCATGGCTGACCTGAAATAGGCGGCCATATCCTGCGCGCTTTTTGCGATTTTTGGTATACGGTCGGGATTATGTTGAAAGTTCCCTAACATTTCCGCAAAATCCTGTGACCACAATTTCAGTTGCCGATGATCTTTGACCGGAACGCCGAGCATCTCGGCCGTCACGATGCAGGGCAGCGGCTCGGCCAGATCAGCCAACATCTCCAGGCGGCCTTTCACTTGTACATCCTTCAGAAGGTCTCTCACGACATCGCGGATGTGCGACCGGAGCACCTCCACCCGCCGCGGCGTAAAAGCCGCAGCCGCCAGAGTGCGGATGCGTGTATGCGACGGAGGATCCAGAAACAGCATCTGCTGGACCATGATCTTAGCGATCGGATTCAATGCTGAAAGATCCATCGCCGTGAGCTGATCGGGAGTGGGTGTGCGGTCCGCAGAAAAATCGCGCAAGACGCGGACCACATCCTGGTAACGGGTCACGACCCAACTGTGCAGGTACGGGTCCCAATGCACTGGGTCTTCAGTGCGAAGTCGCTTATAGAGTGGATAGGGATCGGCCAGCACGTCAGGATCAAGGAGTCGGAACAAGCTGAGGTCCGATGCCGCTTTCTCCGTCTTACCCGGAGCAGATGGACTGGTTGTAACTTTGCCCTGAATCGTTTTTGCTCTCATGCCAGTTTCGCCGAGTTCAAGATCTGCTGCACTTCGTCCTCGCTCATCGCTTCGAGCTTGGCCAACAGCAGTTGTTCGATCTCAGCGGACAGGCCGACCACCGTTGGTGCTTCAAACAAAACCCGCAACGGCATTTCAATCCCGAATGTCTGGCGCACGCGGGCCACGAGTTGCGCTCCTAAAAGAGAGTGGCCTCCCAGCGCAAAGAAGTTTTCTTCCACATCGACCTGCTCCATTCCCAAAAGGTCGGCCAGGATGGTGCCTACGGTTTTCTCAATGTCCGTCCTGGGGAGAGTGAACGCATTGTCTCGCAGTGTGTTTGTATCATCTGGCGCGGGAAGGGCTCCTCGGTCCACTTTGCCATTCGGAGTTAGGGGCAATGCATCAAGTCTGACGAATGTTGCCGGCACCATGAAATCCGGGAGTTGTGCGCTGAGGAAATCCCGCAATTCGCCTAACATCGGGCTTGAACCCGGCGCGGGAACGAAATAACCGATCAGACGTTTGTCACCCGGAGCGAACTCGCGGGCCAATACCAGGCTCTGCTGGACATCCGGATGCTCGTTGAGCCGGCTGATAATCTCATTGGGTTCGATGCGGTACCCCCGGATCTTGATCTGATCGTCAAGGCGCCCCAGAAAGGCGATGTTTCCATCGGGCAAAAGTCGGCCGAGGTCGCCCGTTCGATACAACCGGTTGGCGGTTATGGACGCGTTGGTGACAAATTTCTCCGCCGTCAGGTTTGGAAGATTGCGGTACCCCCTGGCCAGGCTGGCGCCCGCAATACAGATCTCACCGGGAGTGCCTGCGGGTACCGGTTGCAACTCTTCATCGAGGAGGTGGATCTCGGTATTGGTGATGGCGGAGCCGATCGCCGGGAGGGAGCCCTTGTGCTCCACGGGATAGACCGGACCCGATGTCGCAACCACCGTACACTCGGTCGGCCCGTAATTGTTCACGAAAACGAACGGTAAACCTGATGGCGGGTAGTGGTGTAGCGTGTCCCCGCCGGTCAGCAGGGTGCGGAGCGCGGCTTCGCGGGGCCAGGATAGAAAGAGCATGCGCTCGGCCAAGGGGGTCGGCACGAAACTGATCGTAATTCGTTGGTCCAGGAGCCAGGCCTGCAGAAGTTCAGGCGAGTTTCGGGTGGTGTCATCCACTAGATGAACACTCGCTCCAGACGCCAGATACGGCCACAACTCCCACACTGCCGCATCGAATCCCAGTCCTGCCAGGTGACTGGCCCGGTCAGCAGGCGTCACCGAGAAGACCTGCTGGTGCCAGGACACCAGATTCGCAAGGCTACCGTGTGTAATCTCCACCCCTTTCGGCGAGCCTGTCGATCCCGATGTGTAGATCACGTAAGCAAGGTCGGCCGGCGCGACTTCGAGCGATAGCGGCGCCGCAGACTGGCCGGCGACGTGGGGTGTTTCCACATGCACGACCGGGCATCGGGCTTTCTCGAGCCTCTTATCGAGACTTGGAGTGCTCAGAACCGCTTGTGCCTGCGCATCCTCCAGGATGGAGACGAGCCGGTCGGGCGGGTTGGTTGGGTCCAACGGCACATAGGCACCGCCTGCCTTCCAAATCGCCAGCGCGCCGATCACCATCTCTGGCGATCGCTGCACACACAGCCCTACTGGAATATCCTTGCCCACGCCCAGCACGCGCAGGTAGCGCGCCAGGCGGTTTGCCTGCTGGTCCATGTCCCTGTAAGTCAAAACTCCCGAGTGCGCGCACACGGCGGGCGCATCCGGTGTCTCTATCCCTTGCGCGATCACCGCCTCCGGAACAGTCAAGTGAGCTGAAACGGCCGGACGAAAGGTTTCCATCATGGTCCTCCCTGACATGGAATTGAAATTGAGAGCCTTTCTAGCAGCTCAAACGACAAGTTGTCTGCGGAAACAAAATGCGGCAAGCAGAACCTGCTCGACCACACGGCTGCAGGGCCGGAAGACGAACTGGATGGAATCACCACGATCGACACCACCACCGACAACAAAGTCGCAAAATGCTTTCAATTTTTTCTACATCACGCTCGTAGTTCTGTCAA
>QHZE01000107.1 GCA_003225335.1 Acidobacteriota bacterium | reverse complement strand
GAGTGGATCGACGGAAACAGTTTGCGAAATTTGCGGACTCGCGGGGCATCAATTGGAAGTGGTTCCAGTCTGGCGGGACCAGACGAACTAATCCTCCGGCATCAAGCGAATCTCGCGTGCAGCGCCGACGACCGCAACAGCAGTCGCATAGTCGTCCACTAACTTCAATTCCTGCAGCCACAGTGGCTGGGACGCCAGCCCCGAAACCTTCAGGCTTATCATTGACGCCCGGCCTTCGACAATGTCCGTCACATCCACGTCCGATAAGGGTATCGACAGACCGTGGCCAACGGCCTTGAGGATGGCTTCTTTTATTGTCCAAAGACGGAAAAAACCTTTTTCAGTCTGACGCAGCCATTGAATTTCGCGAGGGCAGAAAAACGATTCGCCGATGGACTGCTCTGAAATATGAGCCCGAGAGCCTTCAATGTCGACACCGCATTGGGCACCGGTAGTAATACCAATCAATATGTAGTCTCCGGAATGGGACACATTGAACTCATGGTGGATCGACGTGCCACGTACCGAAGGTTTTCCGTAATCACCCTCCTCGAATACCAACGCATGGGGAGGAACCCCAGTGTAGGAAGAAAGGAGCCATCGAAGACCTCCGCGCGCGGTAATGGAACGCGCCCGATCGATCTCGAAGACGTATTGGTCCGAGCGCGCCCTCTCATCTCCCGAGAGGACGCGCTGATAGATGTCCCGCTCCGCGGCGTTCATCCGGGCTGACAGCAGCCATACATGCAGATGCCTGGCATCACACTTACGCGTCCGGTTGAACGTGATCTCTCGGACTTGACCTGGAGACAACGCCAGCACCGCAAAAGCATACCTCAGTTGTTCTTTATTGGCGTATCAAGCCTTGCTGGGATGAAGGTGCGCCGACGATATCTTATGCAGGGACCAGCCGATGCCAGCGTTGAAATCCTCCACTGAAACTTCTGGTTAGCTTATCGTAATCATCCGACTCCAGGCGCGTGGCGGCGCTCTCAGCGAATGCTGTTGTCATACATTGAAGCTAACGGAATAAAAATTCTGTTGACAAATGCCTCTATATCCAGAAGATAGCTCGTAGGACTGACTGCAATCAGCAGCTCGGTTTCGGGAATCAATTGGGAGCGGAAGGATCCGCGTGAAAGTATTAAACCCGGCCATGGTGGGCCTCATTCTGTTGGATTCGGCTTTGCAGCCCGTGTATTGTAACTCCGAAGCCCTTCGCGTCATTGCCTATCCAAATCAACCGCCTAAAGCGCCTGGCGCCCGGTTCTTAGAGTCCATGGGTTCGATCATCGGGAACAAACCTGACATTAGTGGTTGCCCAATGACAACACACTTTATGTCGGGTAAAAGGCGGTATGTGTGCCGGACATTTGCTCTGGAACACGACTTCAATAGAAATTCGAAGCCGGCTATTGCGATCACTCTCGAACGCCGGCACTCGGTCCTAATCGACCTGGCGGCGCGATTTCAACTGACCGATCGTGAAATCGAGGCAGTGCAGCATCTCGCAGACGGGCTCACGAGCAAGGAAATCGCGCAACGAATGAACATCAGCCCGAACACTGTGAAGGTTTTCTTACGCCTTGTCATGCTGAAGATGGGTGTCACCACTCGTTCCGGCGTTATCGGAAA
>QHZE01000783.1 GCA_003225335.1 Acidobacteriota bacterium | reverse complement strand
CGCTCCTTTTCTCGAGATTTTGGTCCGGTTGTCCGGGAACAGATCCGAAATTTCAAGGTCAAGCGCCGCGACGATGTCGGCGACGTCGCAGCCGGCGTGGCAGAAAATCAGCGCACGACCGTCATCGCCTTCTCCCACGCTGAGGGAGCTGTTGTGGTCGGCGTGAGCGGGACACCAAGTGCTCCAGCCATTGCCGCAGCGACGCACATTTTCGAGCAACTTAAGAATGCGCTGCACTGGTCCCTCGGGCTTTTCCCGCCGCCGGCTCACCGGATCTCCTTGCCGGCCGGTTTCGCTGAGCGCGCAGGCCGCAGGCCGGCCTCAATGAGCCGCAACGCTTCCTCTGGCTGGATCCTCACGCATCTGCCCAGCTTTATCGACGTAACGCGCCTCTCCAGAACCCAGCGGCGGACACAGGCCGAGGTAACCCCAATGCGTTCGGCGAATTCGGATATAGTGAGCAACCTTTGATCTTGATTCATGCGGAACACCTCCCAGTTGCGACCTTAAGAGACGACGTGAGAGGGGTCTAGATGGTGAGAATGGAGTGGGATTATTTACGGGGTAACAAATCGAAGTGGTTTTCTACTCCCCTGATGCTTGGCTTTCGGAGGAAGTTGGATGCCAAGCTGTAGCAGAAACCGTTTGAGGCCGTTAACACTTTGGCGGATGTTTTCCGTGCAGCGCTCATCGTGCCTCTTCTTTCCGCAGCCGCAAACCTGCGGAGTAATCGCGGGCCAGAAGTGACCAGTATCGATCTGCAACTGTAGTGCCCGCAGCGCCGCTGGCCGTTGAGTAACGGGACGACCGGGACGACCCTTCTTGGAGGAAAGCCGCGCCGATACTGGCAGAGCGTCCAGTAAGTTTGACTTTATTTCGCCTTCCGGAATGAGATAGTCGAGAATTTGGTTGATCTCGCGCACTTCTTTCGGGTGCCGGGACGAGTGCCCCGCCATTCCGAACCCGGTGTGCACCCTCGTTTCGGGGGGTAGAGGTTCGAAAAACCTTAATGTTTTTTCGTAGTACGCCAATCGCAACCGATCTGCGATGGTGAGGGCGGATTTAGCAGACATTCTCTGGATACGCCTTCCAAGCTCCTCTCTCATATCGCGCACCCGTGTGCATGAAAAGAAGTGTTTGTCATTGGCGAACTCATCACCGACTCCTTCGGTTTCCGGTTCAGAATCCGCGTCCATCGCCACCTCCCGCGTGGTTCCCGGATCGAAGTGGTCGGCAGGCGGGCCGGGATGCAGCCGCTTTTCGGGAGCTACCCTAGCCGACTCTGACCTCAGTTTATACCGATTGCAGGCCACCCGGTCCTGGTGACGCCCCTGTCGCACGTCTCGTATTTATCCTAACGATAGGTTATAATTAATTGCATGACAGACGTAAGCAACGCGGCCAGTCTCATGGGCCGCAAGAGCGTGGAGGCCCGGAAGAATAAGTGGGGCAAGAAGGAATTCGTGCGAAAAATGCGGGCATGGGGAAAGCTCGGCGGTCGGCCCCGGAAGACGGCAAAGGAGAAGCAATGATCTATAAGCGCGGAGCCGTTTACTGGTACAAGTTTCGTTGGACTGTTAAACGACAAGAGGTGGCTAGCGAAAACTATAGGATTCGGAAGTCAGCTCGAACTAGCAATCTAAAGCGGGCACGTGAAGTCGAAGAAGAACATCGGATACCCACTCTGCGTGAGTTCACAAAACAGTTCCTTGCCTACGTCGCCGTACAGAAAAAGTCAGGCACGGCTAGGTTCTATGGGATCTGTGCGAACCGCGTGCTGCGCTTTGCTGCGCTAGCCAATGCCCTCCTATCGGAGATTACGGGCGAGGCGGTGAGCAAGTACGCACACTGGCGCAGGAGCACCAGCGCCGATGATTCCGTGCTCACGGTTAACGGCGAACTGCGCACACTCCGGCGAATGCTGAACTTGGCGCAAGAATGGGGGTTGATCTCGCAGGCGCCAAACAATCACGAATTGCCCGGCGGCAAGGGACGTAACCGGGTCATCAGTTTCGCGGAAGAGGCGCAGTACCTGGCAGCCGCGTCCAACACGGTACGTGATGCCGCGACGCTGGCCGCTGACACGGGTCTTCGGCCAAATTCCGAGCTGTTCGTCATTGAGTGGTCTAACGTTCATCTAGAGTGCAGCCAAGACGCGCCACAGGGCTCTTTACACATCCCTTACGGGAAAAGTGATGCTGCCACTCGAAACATTCCTCTCACGCCCCGCACACGCGAAATGTTGCTTGCTAGAAAGAAACTGTGTGGCGATTCCAAGTACGTGTTCCGTGGCGATGGCAATACCGGCCATCTGGTCACCGTC
>QHZE01000106.1 GCA_003225335.1 Acidobacteriota bacterium | reverse complement strand
CAATGCAAACTTGAAAAGGGGGTGTCATGGAGCACGCTGGAGTCCGGCACACGATTGCGCTGTTCATTCTCTTTTTCCTGCCTTGCCTCGCATGGGCGCAGATCATCCACATTCCGGCGCAGACGCCCGAACAAGGCAAAGCTTTCTCGGAATTCAATCACCGCATGACGGGCGTGTTTCTAATGGCCACGGGCATCCTGGCTGCGGCCGGCCTTGCACCCAGGAAACTCTCTGTGCTGGGAAGGATCTGGCCCCTCCTGTTTATCCTGCCAGGCCTTTACTTGGCGGTGATGAGCGATCCCGAAGTCTGGCCGATGGGCGCGCAGAGTTGGTTGGAAGCTTTTCAAGCAAACCCCGAAGCCAAGGCGAAGCATTCGACGACCGTCACTCGTCACTCGTCATTCGAACGATGCCGGAGGCCACGAGTTGTTGGATTTGATCTGAAGAATACCCAAGGGAGGCTAATACCTCGCGGGTGTGCTCTCCCAAAAGCGGCGCAGTGTTGCCGATCGCCGGAGGCGTGACTGACAGCTTGAAGGGCAGATTGAGTTGATGCGTTTGGCCGTCCCGGGGATGGTTGACTGCCATAATCATCCCCCGATGACGGACCTGGGGGTTCTGAGAAACTTCCTCCAGCCCCAGGACCGGTTCGACACAAGCGTCGATGCCGCTGAAGACTTCCAGCCACTCCGCCAGGGTCCTGGTTTTCACGACCTGGCGGATCTCATGCATCATGAGATTCTGGATCTCTTCGGAGGCCATGTGCCGGCCCACGAAATCTTCTCTTCCGATCGCCTTGCAGAATCGTTCCCAGAATTTCTCCTCGAGCGCGCCGACACTCAGGTGGCGGCCATCCGCGGTAGCATACACGTTGTAGCAGGCCAGCCCGCCGGAAAGAGGGAGTCTGGCTCCAAGAGGAACATTCTGACCCGCAAAGAGCCGTGACGCGGGGACGGGAAGAAGCGCAATCCCCACGTCCATCATCGCAACATCGACGTGCTGCCCTGCCCCCGTGCGTTCCCGGGCCGCGAGCGCCGCCAATATCCCTATGACGGCAAAGAGGGCGCCGCCGAGGTCCGCAACCTGAATGCCGGAAAGCACCGGACTTCCGTGTTCATCGGTTTGGAGTCCGAGGACTCCCGCGAGCGCGAGGTAATTCACGTCGTGTCCTCCCCGCTCGCGCATCGGCCCGCTCTGGCCGTACCCGCTGACGGAACAGTAAATGAGGCGCGGCTCAATCGATCGCAGAGATTCGTAATCAAGTCGCAGACGCTGCATCACCCCGGGACGGAATCCTTCGAGAACGACATCGGCATCTCGCACAAGGCGGCGAAAAATCTCCGCCCCTTCCGCAGACTTGAGGTTCACTGAAATACTTTGTTTCCCGCGATTGAGGATGCGGAAGGTGGAACCTGTTCGCGTGAGGTGCCGCGGACTCCAGCGTGTTGGATCGCCCTTAGCCGTGTCTTCGACTTTGAGGACTCGGGCTCCGAGGTCGGCCAGAATCATGCTGGCATACGGACCCGGCAGCATCCTCGTCAGGTCCAGGACACGAAGTCCCTCCAAAGCCTTGCCCATGAGGGCATTATACTGCCCTCTTGCCCGGGCCCCCAAAATCTCACCACGAAAGACACGAAGGCACGAAGATCCACACAGGCAAGAACTTGCGCCTCTTTGTGTCTTGGTGTCTTTGTGGTGAAAGGGCAGTTTTCGTGTAACGGAACAGGAGAATCTGCGTATGTTTCTCCAGCAAGGGAAGGAGTTGGAGGGATGTTCCGTCTATTTGCGCTGATTCTTTCTTCCGTGGTAATTTCCGCTCCCTCTTTCGGCGCGCAGTCGCTGTACACGATCGAAGGCAAAGCTGTCGACAGCAAGAACATTCCAATCCCTGGGGCCACGGTCCGGCTTTCCTCCAAAGAACCCGGCCCGCCCCTGGAGACCCTCACAGAGGTTGACGGAACTTTTAGTTTTTCGAATCTTCCCGGAGGCACTTACGAGATTGTCGTCGAGATGCCCGGATTTCAAAAACTGTCGCTTGGGGGCATCGACGTAGCCTCGGACCCATCCCGGCAATTGACTCTGACCCTGAAACGCCCAGAAATGTCACAATCCCCGTCGCAAGAAACCACAACAGGAGGGAATCGAGCACGCGCTGGACTCGAGGGAGGGCCTGGCGCTGAAAATGGCCAGCCTTTTCAGGAAGTCGGTGGTCTTCCGGAAGCAGAGGGCCAGCGTCCTCCCGGAAGCGAAATGGGAAATCTGCCGGCCCGCGAAGAGAACGCGGACCTCCTCGTCATCTCGGGAAACACGACCGCCAGCCTGGCCGCCGGCGACTGGAATGATCCGCAATTCCGGGAGAGGATCACGGAAATGGCCGGCAGGATGGGCTTTGGCACCGGCGAGGGCCCCGGGTTCGGAGGCGGCGAAGGAGAATTTGGGGGCGGTCGCTTTGTCTTCGGAGGCGGTGGCGGCGGGTTCCGCGGAGGCCGCGGCCTGGGCCGGAGGCAGGCGAGGCTGAATGGGAGCGTCTTTTCCACTTACGGGAATTCCGCTTTCAATGCCCGGCCTTACTCCATCACTGGGGTGGAAGTTCCCAAGCCCCTTCAGATCCAGAACGACTTCGGCGCCAGCGTGGGAGGGCCCCTTCCCTGGGGCGCGAAAGCCTCGACGGGGAACCGCCGGACGCAGCAGCCCGGGATGTGGTTCTTCAGTCACGAAGGAACCAGGAACCGCAATCCATTCGACGTCCTTGCAACGGTCCCGACCGAATTGGAGAGAACGGGCGATTTCTCGCAGACCAGCCTGCGCGCGGGCCCGCTTGCGGGGCAGAAGGTGACACTGTTCACTCCCTTTTCCACGGTTCCCGCGCCATTTCCAGACGGGCACATCCCGGCATCCATGCTGAGTCCGGCGGCCGTGGCCTTACTGAAGTACATACCTCTTCCCAACCTCCCGGGCTCGGTCCAGAACTTTACGCTCCAGCGCGGGCTATTGAGCACTTCCGACGCGTTCTCCGCGCGAATTAACACCCGTCTCTCATCCAAGGACAATGTATTCTTGAACTACAACTTGCGCTCGAGCGATTCGGTTTCCAGCCAGACCTATCCGGGATTCGACACGGACCGGACGAACCGATCGCAGAGTGTCGCCGCCGGCGGCATTCACCGCTTTAGCCCGCGGCTCATCATGAACTACCGCGCGGTCCTGAGCCACGTGAAGACCCAGAGCACGAATCCGTTTTCCTTTGTCGAGGACGTTGAGGGAAAACTGGGCATCGAGGGCGTCTCGCGAGATCCGATCAATTTTGGCATCCCGAACATCACCTTCACCAATTACGGCGACCTGCAGCTCGCCCCCCCTTCCGTCAGCCGCTACCAGACGGTTACGCTGGCAGGCGGACTGAACAAAATCGGCAACAAACACAGCATCCGCGTGGGCGGAGATTTCAGCTGGAACCAGCGCGACAACCGCGTGGATGCGAACGCGAGGGGGACCTTCGACTACACGGGATTTGCCAGCAGCGCCTTCGACTCGAAAGGGCGGCCCATCGCAGGAACCGGATACGATTTCGCGGATTTCCTGCTGGGGTTTCCGTACTCTACGTCCAGGCGCTTCGGCAGCAGCGACACCTATCTGCGCAACAAGAGCTTCAACATCTTCGTTCAGGATAACTGGAAGGTCCGGCCGAATCTCACCCTGAACCTGGGCCTTCGCTACGAGTATCTCCAGCCTTTTTACGAAGAGTTCAACCGCATCGTTACCCTCGATGTCGCGCCGGGGTTCCGCGAGGTGGCGCAGGTATTTCCCGACCAGGAAGGTCCTTACAGCGGTCGCTTTCCGCGCTCGCTTCTCTTTACCGACAAGAACAATTTCGGCCCGCGTATCGGAATAGCCTGGAAACCGAAGGCATCGTCGCACTGGGTTTTCCGCGCCGGCTACGGTCTCTTCTACAATCCCTCCGTCTACCCGTATGTTTACAGCCAGCTTGTGGGCCAGCCGCCCTTTGCTGTCAGCCAGAGCCTGCTGACGACGCTCTCGAATCCGCTGACGCTGCAAAACGGATTTCCTGTGGATCCTAACGTCACAATCCTCAACACGTACGCAATCGATCCTTTTTACAAGATCGGGTACGTGCAGCAGTGGAACTTCAACATCCAGACCCAGCTGTTCAAGATCTACACGTTGGAAGCAGGGTACAACGCTTCCAAGGGAACGGGCCTGGACCTCCTGCGCGCCCCGAACCGCGCTCCACCCGGCGTCTCTCCCGGAAGCACAGAAGACAACCGCGTCATCTCCGATGCGGGACAGTTTGTCTATCAGAGCAACGGCGCGAGCTCCGTCATGCACGGCCTCCAGCTGCGTCTGAGCCGCCGATTCTCGCATGGCTTTCGGATGGTGAATTCCTACACATTCGGCAAGAGCATCGACGACGCCTCGGGGATAGGCGGCGGGAATCTCGTGGTCGTGCAGGACGAGAACAACATACGCGCCGAGCGTTCGCTCAGCAGCTTCGATCAGAGGCACCGCTTCACGTCCGAATTCAATATAGAGATCCCCATCGGCGAGCGCAGGAAATTCTTCTCCAACGCGAGCCGCGCCGTCCTTCAGGCGATCTCCGGCTGGAACATCAACGGCAGCTACAGCCTCAACACCGGCACGCCGCTGACAGCGCGCATCCTGGGGAACATCAGCAACAACAGCGGCAGCGGCTCCAATCAGTCGGAAAGGCCGGACAGCACGGGGATTTCGCCCGCGCTGCCCGGAGACGAGCGGACGACGGGCCATTTCTTTAACACCCAGGCCTTTGCCATCCCCGCGCCGGGAGTGTTCGGCAATGCCGGGCGTTACACAATTCCCGGGCCCGGGACCAATCTGCTGAATCTTTCACTCCGAAAAAGCTTCCGCCTGGATGACAACAACCGCCGCATCGAGTTCCGCTGGCTGGTTACCAACGTGCTCAACCATCCGAATTTTTCGGGAGTGGGGACAGTAGTGAATGCGCTCAATTTCGGCAGGGTGACGGGAGGCGGCTCGATGCGGCAGATCCAGCTCCACCTGCGCATCAATTTCTAGTGACGAATGACGAAATCCGGACAGCCACCTAAAAGCTTCACCACGGACACACGGGTCGTGAGAAAAAATGTAGCGCCGGCGTCTCGCCGGCATCTGAGCCTCGACAACTCCTTTTGGGTCAACACGACCTTTGCCGGCTGGAAGCCGGCGATACATTTTTTCTCACGACCACGGAGTTCACGGAGATGCGCGGAGAATACCTTTTGGGTGCAACCTGGCAAGGATTTTTGCTCCTGGGAGCGCAGGTATCCCGTTCACCACGAAGACGCGAAGAAATCCTTTGCGATTCTTCGCGTCTTCGCGTGTCTTCGTGGTGAGATTGTTTGGTTGCGGCGGGGCTGCTCCGTGACTCTCAGTGATCTCCGTGTCTCTGTGGTTAGAAACTGCTTGGACGAAATATGAAGTGTGAGATGCAGGTGAAGGCGAGGAGACGGCTTCAGATCCCAGTCGCGTGTGTTGTCCTGTGTGCTGCGGCGGCGGTCTTCCCTCAGGCAACTCCGCAGCGGCGCGCGGAGCAGCAGCCGACCTTTCGAGTCGAGTCGAACCTGGTACTGGTGGATGTCACCGTGCGCGACAAAAAAGGGGATCTTGTCAAAGACCTGCGCAAGGACGAGTTCACGGTCTATGAAGACAACACTCCGCAGGAGATCGTGACGTTTTCGCTCGAGAACATCCCGGTCGCTTTACCCGAAAATGTCGCCGAGGAAGAAAGGCCCAAGACACCCGTCGTGAATTTCAGCGCTACCCCGCGGCCCGAGCAGAAAAAAGAAGAGCTGAAGGACAAGCGCCTGATCCTCTTGTTCTTTGACCTGTCCTCGCTCTCGACAGAGGATCTCGTTCGTGCGGTGACCACCGCGGAAGACTTCGTCTTGAAGAAGAGCACGCCGCACGATCTCGTCGCCATAGCCACCTACAGCACGACGCTTCGGGACCCGAGCACGTCCGAGGACGTGTTTGTCCCTGACGACGTACAGTTCAACGTCTTCAACACGGACCGCCGTCTTTCGGCTGTGGAAGATCTGGCCAAGACGTACAGGGAATATCCGGAGCGAAAATCCTTGGTTTACTTCTCCAGCGGCATGACCACGACAGGCATCGAGAATCAATCGCAGATCCGGTCCACCGTGGACACGGCGAACCAGTCCAACATGTCGATCTACACCGTGGACGCGCGAGGTCTGTCCGCTCTCCCTCCGGGCGGCGACGCCTCCCGGGGAAGCCCCGGAGGAAGGGCTCTTTTTTCCGGAGACGCGATTGCCAGACAGACAGCTTCGCTCTCCAGTTCCCAGGAGACGCTCACCACGCTGGCGCAGGACACCGGAGGAACGGCCTTCCAGGACAGCAACGCGCTCGCTCCCGTCTTTGACAAAGTGCTGAGCGACACTCAGACCTACTACATTCTCGGTTACTACTCGGCCAATACCAGGGAAGACGGAAAATTCCGGAAGATTCGCGTTGAAGTCAGCCGGCCCGGCTTGAGACTCCAGCACCGCCCGGGATATTTCGCGGCCAAGCAGTTCAACAAGCTGACTCAGACCGAGCGGGACCGCCAGTTGGAAGAAGCGTTGAACGTGGACCGGCCGTTTTCAGATTTGCCCTTCATTCTACAGGCCGATTACTTCCGGGAGGACGGCGGACGCTGCCAGGTACCCGTGTCGCTCCAGTTCGCCGGAGACGGCGTCCAGTTCGAAGAGAAGGGGAACCGGCGCGAAGCCCAGGTGGAATTCATCGCCCGGATTCAAGATTCCAAGGGGAACGTGGCGGGGGTCGCTCGGGACATCGTTCAGATACAATTGCCGGAGCAAAAGGCGGAGAAGGTCCGGAGCGGACAGATTCTCTACACGACCGGTTTCCAGCTCCGCCCCGGGGATTACAAACTGAAGTTCCTGGTGCGGGACAATCGGACCGGCAAGCTTGGCTCCTTCGAGCAGTCCCTGCAGGTTCCGCCGCTGGACACCAAGAAGCTCCAGATAAGCTCCGTCATTCTCGGAAATCGTCTTGTGGATGCCAAGGAAAATTCCCAAGGCGTGGAACACCGGGGATTCGGCGAGAGATTCCGCGGCATGGAAGGCGGGCGCGATCCATTGGTGATAGACAACAAGAAGATCGTTCCCAGCATCGGCAACGTGTTTGTGAACCGGCAGACGCTCTACGTCTACTTTCAGGTCTACGGCGCCGCGGAGGATCCTCCGACAAAGAAACCGCATCTGGAAACGCGCCTGCTCTTCTTGCGGAACAAAACCAAGACCCTGGAATCTCAGCCGCACTTCGTCGCGGAATGGACCAAAGAGAGTAGAGGAACCGCCGCTGTCACGATGGCGGTGCCGTTGCGCGGCCTGAAGCGGGGCAACTACACGCTTCAGATACACCTGCGGGACAACGTTTCCGATACCAACCTCTTCGGCCGCCTCCCGCTCGTCATCAATTAGTTGTCTGCGTCAAGCACAAGATGGAACCACCGCTGAACACCGATCAACACAGAGCAACCCGGGCGCAAGTGCAGGTTTGGAGTTCAGCCTTCAGGCTGTCCCGCGCCCGTAGCAGGCTAAAGCCTGAACTCCGAACCTCTCCGCGGTGAGGTCCGTTTTTGGTTGTGGCTACGCCGAGGTGTTCATGCCTATCCCACAAAGCACCAGGACCCGGGGTTTTCATCTTGGTCGCCAGGGAAGCTGTT
>QHZE01000782.1 GCA_003225335.1 Acidobacteriota bacterium | reverse complement strand
CAGAGATGTGCCCCAAGCGCAGCTGTGCGTAGGCGAGATTGAAATAGAGCTCGCAACGGGGGACCATCGAGTCCGGCGGCACGACTGCAAGGAGCCGTTGCGCGAGCTCCGCCGCCTGATCCCAGTGGCCAGTGCGGTTCAGCAGCATCACGCGAACGCCGGCGGCGACAGCAGTCCCTGTATCCGTCTGAGCCGCACCTGGGCGATAAAGGATGCATGCGGCGAGCAGGACAGTGGTGAGGCGTCTCAAGAGAGGTGCGATGATCGGCGGCAGGCTCCCTATGAGCGATGACCGGCCGCTAGGTCCAAGGATGTTAGACGGCTGCCCGCTCGTGACCCCGAATCTGGAAAGAGTCGAACAGCACCCGACCGGCGGCGGCCACCTCCCGTACGGCTGCGTCGAACGCCGCCTGGTTGGCCTTGGACGGAGCGTGGAAGCCGCTGATCTTGCGAACGAACTGCAGAGCGGCGTCGTGGAGCTCCGCATCGCTCGGAGCATGATCAGGGTGCCGCAGCCGTTTGATGTTCCGACACATTCTGCCCTGTCCTCCTTCGATTGTCAGTGCAGCCGTCCAACGGAGTGCTGAAACCTGCCCTGAAGAGTCGCGACGTGAATTGATTGGACGCCCTGAAGGGCGCCCTCGGCCCGAGCGCGTCCTGAAGGACCCTGGTGCGCCGCCGTCCTTCAGGACGAACCCCGCAGCCGAGGCCGGGCTTCAGCCCGTGCGATCACCCGTCGCAACCCCTCAACGACCCTCTTCAGCAGCGACTTCGCCTCTCGTGTCGGGGACGCGAAGAGCCGACCGCGGCGCCCGACCAGACCCTCATGCCAGTTCGGGCAGTCGCGCCTGAGGCACGAGAACCCTGATCGAGCGGGCCTTGCCGAGGTGGCGGCGGAAGCCGAAGGCGGCAGGAACCGCCTGGAGCCGCGTTTGCTACTTCCACTCCGAGATCTCAGAGCGCGCGTTACCCTGCGCGTCCACCTCATATTCGAAGATCCCGGCGATGCTGTTCAGGCGGGACCACCTCGGAGAGGAGGTCTGATAGTACAGGGCGCCGCGATAGCTGACGGAACCATCTTTCTTGATCGTCCCGACACCTTGGCCGATCCAGGTGGCCAGGTCCCCGTTCTTTCCCATGACCACACCCTGGCCCTCGCCGTACAGGGTTCCATCGGGCCGGACAACAGCCGAGTAAGTCCCGGTGTCTGTTTCGTCCTCACCCAACAGCTTCCCCGTGGCCTGGAATGAGGTCTCCATCTTCGGACCCCCGCCCGGGTTCGGTAGCACTCGTTGCGCTGTCACCTTGCCGGATTCTGCACTGATCCTTTCGCCTAGCATAGAGATCCTCCTCGTTGAGTCGTTCCTGGACCAAGTTGCATCGGTAAGACGCGCGGACGTCGAGGAATCTGTACCCCATGCTCCACGGCAGCTAGTGGTCCCACCTGCATTGTGGAAGAGAGCGCGATCGCGCCACCTAAAACCGCGCTCACGAAGGTATTCACTCAGAGTCTTCGATAGGGTCGCGAACTCCGACGGAATCATTAAGACAGTTGTACTGTTATTCTCTGCTCCTACCTCCGCGATCATTTGCATGCGGCGCAATTCCAGCGCCGCTGGATTACCGGCCATCTTGGCGGATGCGGCCGCGAGCTTTTCCGACGCTTCCAATTCGGCTTCGGCCTTGATAATACGCGCGCGTTTCTCCCGGATCGCTTCAGCTTGCATGGCCATCACCTGTTGCATCGCTTCGGGTAGCTCTACGTCTTTCATCTCAAACCTCTCGACCTCGATACCCCACGGCGTGGTTGCCCGAGATGCTCTCTTTGAGAAGAACGTTGATCTTGTCGCGTTCCTGCAGAACCTCGTCCAGATCGTGTTGCCCAATGATGTTCCGCAGGCCCGTCAAGGCCAGCTGATAAACAGCATTCGGAGCTTCAGACACCGCAATCACGGACTTTCCGGCATCTACGATCCGATACCAGAGCACGGCGTTGAGCTTGATCGTAACGCTGTCGCGCGTGATCGTCTCTTGCTGTTCGGCGGACACCGTTCGCGTTCGGATGTCGATGATGACCGCGCGTTCTATGGCCAGTGGAACAATCCAGAACAGCCCAGGTCCTCGCAGCCCCCTAAACCGACCAAGCCGAAAGACCACGCCACGCTCATATTCCTGCGTAATCCGGAGCCCGGAAACCAAGAGGATCAGCACGACGGCACCGACGACCATGAGGGGTGTCATAGAGTCCTACGGTCTAAACACTGCGTAACCCACCACG
>QHZE01000347.1 GCA_003225335.1 Acidobacteriota bacterium | reverse complement strand
TCCGATCGTTCTGGTCGATCGAATTCCGCCAGGTTTCGACGGCCCGGCCGTGATTACCGACAATTTTAGGGGTGCCTATGAGGCTGCCCGGCATCTGATCTCGCTGGGACATGAGCGACTGGCGATCATTGTAGGCCGCCTGGAATTTTCTAACGCAATTGACCGGCTGGAGGGGTTCCGGAAGGCTGTTCAGGAATCCGGGCTGCTCTTTCGCGACGAGTACCTGCAGCATGGCAATTTCCAGCTGGAGAGTGGCTACACCTGCGGATTGCGCCTCCTTGATTTGCCGAATCCGCCGACAGCCATATTTTCCTGCAGCAACAAAATGACGTTAGGGTTGATGCGGGCGGTTAACGAGAGAGGAATTCGCTGCCCGGAGCAAATGAGCATTCTAGGCTTTGACGACTTCGATTGGGCAGCAAACTTCAGTCCGCGCTTGACTACCGTTGCCCAGCCGACTGAAAAGATTGGCAAACAAGCAATCCGGATGCTACTCCAGGAGATGCAGGATTTCCGCACTCCTGCTGGCAACGGTAAACAGCGGAGAGTTGTGCTCGACACTGAGCTCAGGATCCGCAACTCGACTGCAGCACCCCCTCATGCCTGAGCAGGATCATGCAAGACCGCATTCGTCATTCAATCACACAAGAGCGGTGCTAGGTTGAGATTTCCGGCAGGCGAATAATGCAATAAACCAATGCGCCCCGGCAGCGGCAGGGGCGCGGGGAACTCCTGCAACCCCTGCCGGGGTGCGTATCGTTGTTCCTCTTCTACCCGGGGGTTCGCTTCGCTCACCCCCGGCTAATTTCCTTTCGCCCCGCTGGGGCGGAATTCGTTAGTGTATTTGCGAAATCATGGACTTAGTAGTCGTTTTCATAAAATAGGGTGACGGATCTTAAGGGGGTGATCCTCACTTCCCACGGGCGGGACGCCCGTGCCACGACCTGATGAATTTGACCGATTTGTGAACTTTGTGTCCACCAAATGAACCTAGCCGGTAACCGTTTGTCATGAACGCAAGACTCGTTGCAGTTGCCGGTCCCTTGAGAGGGTCCGTAGTCGCTGTGGGAGATGGAGATCTCCCTGTCGGCCGCGCACCGCTCAATGACCTTTGCATCCAGGACCCTCTCGTCTCCAGGCAGCATTGCCTCCTTCGGTGGGAATCCGGTGACGTACATATCCGCGATCTCGACAGCCTTAACGGCACCTTCATCAACGGGATTCCGGTCCATGAGCGGCGGCTTCAGGAGGGCGACGAGATTCGCATTGGCTGTTCGGTTTTCCTCTTCCTCAAGGATGAAGTTCAAGCACACCCTTCACCCGATTCGGCTCAGACACAGGCAGAAACTTTGGTCAAGGGACTGCAGGGGACCTTGATTAACACTGCGCTCCACCGGCATGTCGAGAAGGTGATGGAAGCGCTCCCTCCCACAACGCGGATTGCCCGGGACCTGAGCGCGGTCTTAAAAATCAGCACGATAATAAACTCAATCCGGGATACCGAAGAGCTTCGCCGCAAGTTGCTGGATTTGATCTTTGATGTGGTCCCAGCCGAGCGTGGCGCCATCCTCCTGTTTTCCGACGCAGGCCGGGAAGAGATCGCTTCCGTGACCTGTTGGAGCAGACTGGGGGGGCCGGAGCAGCCGTTTGAAATCAATCCGCGCATCATTGAGCGCGTTCTTCGTGAGGGCCTGCCTTTCACTTGCAGCCGTGAGGACGCCGAGTCGTGCGACTTCGTGGCTTCGTCCGGCGCCCGGTCCCTGCTCGTGGCTCCGCTTGTTTTTTTTGGCACGATCATCGGTCTGATTTACCTGGATACGAGCAGCGCCAAAGAGGGTTTTGATGAAGAACACGTTCAACTCCTCTCCGCCATTGGCGGCATTGTTGCGACCCCGCTGGAGAATCTCCGGCGCGTGGAGTGGCTGCAGAGCGAAAACCAGAGACTCAATGCTGTCATCAACATCGAGCATAACATGATCGGGGAAAGTCCCCGTATGCTCGAGGTTTATCAGTTTATCGCGCGTGTGGCTTGTGCGGACTCCACCGTATTGGTTCGCGGCGAGAGCGGCACCGGGAAGGAGTTGGTCGCGCGAGCCATCCATCAGAACGGGCCTCGGGCAAGCAAGCCCTTCGTGGCAATCAACTGCGCCTCGCTTACAGAAACCCTTCTGGAAAGCGAGCTGTTCGGTCACGAGAGAGGCTCATTCACGGGAGCCGTTGCCCAGAAAAAGGGCAAGCTGGAGGTTGCACACGGGGGCACCGTCTTTCTTGATGAAGTAGGTGAACTGGCGTCTTCGCTTCAAGCGAAGTTGTTGCGAGTCCTGCAGGAACGCGCGTTCGAGCGCGTCGGCGGCACCCGTCCGGTCGAGGTGGACATCCGCCTGATGGCCGCGACCAATAGAGATCTGGAAGAGGCCGTCGAAGAAGGAGCCTTTCGCCGGGATCTTTACTACAGGCTCAATGTCGTCTCTCTGGTAATGCCGCCACTGAGGGAACGCCGTGAGGATATTCCGCTCCTGGCCAGCTATTTTGTGGCCAGATACGCCGAGAGGTGCAAGCGGAGGGTGATGGGGATCTCCCGCGAAGTTCGGGCGCGCCTTCTCAGTTACGACTGGCCGGGAAATGTGCGCGAGCTCGAGAATGCGATAGAAAGGGCCGTCGTGCTCGGCGCGGCCGATGTCGTCATGACGGAGGATTTGCCCGAAGCCCTGCTGGAGAGGGAGCCTCCCAGGGGTGTGCGTCCTGTCAAATACTACGAAGCCATCAAAGAGGCGAAGAAGCAGATTATTCTCAACGCTCTCGATCAGGCCGGCGGGAATCATGTTGAGACGGCAGGTCTGCTCGGCGTCCATCCGAATAACCTGCACCGGCTGATGCGCAACCTGAATCTGAAGCCTGCAGCGCAGAAGAAATGAGAAAGCCAGACCTCCGACCTCAGGGGGTCCACCCCTCGAAGAGAATCCGCGTGGACCTGTGTAATCCGTGTCCTATTTTCACCACCGCTACCCCCTTCACTTTCCCGACGCGTGAGAATTCGAAGGTCTGAAGTCTGAGGTCGGAGGTCTGTGGTCTGAGGTCTGTCTTTCCGTCTCGCGCCTTTTGTGGTAGTTTACTCGGTCATGGGAAAGCCATCGACAAGACCGGAGATTCGCCGGCGCCGGATTCGCCGCCAAAAACTGAAGATGCTTCGTGCCCGAATGCTCCAAGCCAGGACGGAAGCGGAGAAGGCAAAGATGACAGACAAGGCGAGGAAAATAGTGCCCTGGCTCCCGCCGGAGCAAGTTTTCGTGCAAGCTGCCAAGAAGGCGTAAGGGTTTGGATCTCAGCCTTCGGGCTGTAGGCATGGAGTTCAGCCTTTCGGCTGCCCACTGCCCGGCCGGGGTAAAGCCAAACGACCCTTGGGGAGTTCTGCACTGGCCGAGCTAAAGCCTGAACTCCGAACTTGACGAGTGAATGAAATAGCTCCTACGAGACGTACTCAATTGTTCGTCATTCACGATGCTGACCCCCCTTGCTGTGAGACTCCCTCAGATGCTGGCCCAGGAGATCCGCGCCGAAATCGCCTTCAAAGTTGCGCCAGACCGCGTGAATGTGATTCGCGTCATTCTGAAAATTGTCGTATTCGACGAGGAACGTGGGTCCCTGCACGCGATAGTAATGCTTCTGCCCGCGCTCGAGAACCCCGGCCCATGCGAAGTGGATTTTCTCGATGCCAGCGCGGCGCACCTGGTCCATTCGCGCCGAAGCCACATCCGCCGGCATATTGTTGATGTACTCCTCGAGCAGAAGCACGAGCAAATCTGTCTGCCTCTTAGTCATCTTGGCGGCAGGCAATCCCACGGGCGGCCCGACGTCCGCCTTCCGGCTGTTGGCGCTCAAGATCTCCTTGGGCGCCTCCTTGCTGATTACGGCAATTCCGAGCTGCTTGTCGTCCAGCGATTGCAGCAGATCGCGCGCGCGGTCTTCCTCACCGGCGAGCGTCCGCAGGCCTTTGCGCGGGCCCTCGCGCACTTCCGCCGGATTCGATCCAAAGAAAGCCGGCGAGCTCGCCACGAGCTGTCCTTCCGCCAGAGTGAAGTTCAGAGAGAGATGATGCCCTTCGACGCGCCAGCCCCAGGTCTTGTCGTCTGACGGCTCGCCGAAAACGCTGAAATAATAAAGGGCGGGGTCCCGGACCGGCCCTTTTCCTTGCTCGAGCTCGCGCAGAACCGCTTCGAGGCTCATGATGGTCGTGGCCTTCATATAACCGCGCTGGCTCAGACCGGAGCTCAGAAAGGCGTGCGCAAGGCTCTGCTGCGCCGGATCCATTTCCTTGACAGGGAGGCCCTTGCGCTCGCGCGGGATGAAATGCCAGTTCATTCGTTCTTCGTCATGGAATGCGATCTTTGCCTTGGCCGCCTGTTCCGGCTTCAAGGACTCCAGAAAATGTTGCGCCGTCCCGCGCATGACCGCCGCACTTTGGTATCGCTGCGACGCGCCGCTTTGTTCGATGGCCGGCTGAGCCGCAAAAATCAGCACGCCCGCCAAAACCCTTTGCAGCCAACGCTGGAACGAACCTTTATCAGACGTGGTCATATGTCCTCCCGAATAGCCCGTAATTGTAGTCGCGATTATAATCCATCACGAAGAATAGAACACACGCCTATCGAGTGTCGCGCCAGAAACTGGCTAGCTGTTCGGCGTGCATTAAGAGTGGGAGTCAAACGGCGCGGTCGGAGAGACTGTGAAAAATTGTATTTCAAACGGATGACGTCCAAATGGCAGTGATCGTTTTCGTGAAATTCGTGGAATTCCTGGCGGTTTTATTGGCCACGAATTCCACGAAGCAGCCGAGCCGCAACCAAAAGTAAAATCACACCCCCACTGCGCTCTTTGGAGTGCGGCAGCTTGCTTAGCTTGCTGCCGCTTTCGTGCGGATGGAATGTTCCATCGCCCTTAAAGCGCAAGCAAGCTTGCGCACTCCAAAAAAAAGCCACAAAATCTTGTAAGGAACACACGAATTCACAGCGTAGTACTACGAATTAAATTCTCCACAGCTTCTGAGGAGTTCACTGTGCGTGAATGGACCGCACTTCTAACTACACCGAGTTGTTCACACTTGGTGGCACAAACGGCCAAATTTGCATCACAGTGGGCCGGCTTCCCCCCGTAGGAAGAGGATCTAACCTGGGTCATGGCTGGAGCCGGCCATGCCACGAAGATCCGTCTCGCCTGTGAAATGACCGCGCCGTATCAGGATGACTCGCGATACGCAGTCGATTTCAAATCCGCAATCCGCAATCCCCAATAGCTTACACGTCGTCAGGAACTACGTAAGGCGGGCGGTAGTTCCGCGTGAGCATCGCATTGGCCTGTCCATCTCCGACGAATCTCTCGGCCTTGGGGTCGAACTCGAGGGTCTTCCTGGTTCGATAGGCGATGTTGCCCAGATGGCAGAGGGCGGCGGAGAGGTGCCCTTCTTCGACGGGAGCGTTCAACATTGCGGGTTTGCGCTCGCGCACGGCTTCAATGAAATTGGCATAATGGTCTCCGCCGGCTTTGGCCGCCGGACCCGGTTCTCTCTTCTTTCCCAGGAAGACTTTATAGGTGTCGTAGCTCGGGATGATCAGGATCCCTTCCGACCCGTAGAAGATCACGCCAATGGCGTTACCGTCCGAACCCCCGACGTCTTCGGGATTCGTGATCCAGTGCCGCACCTCGAAAACCAGCATCTTCTTTTCTTCCGGATAATGGTAGGCCGCGATAAGGCTATTGGGCGTTTCCTGATCGTCTTCGAACATGAACTTGTCGCCCATGGCCTGCACGCGTTTCGGAAGCCCCACTCCGAGTCCCCAGCGGGCCACGTCCATTTGATGGACGCCCTGGTTGCCGATATCGCCGTTGCCGTAGTCCCAGTGCCAGTGCCAGTTATAGTGAAACCGGTTTTTGGAAAAAGGCCTCTGGGGCGCCGGGCCCAGCCACATGTCGTAATTGACGCCGGGTGGAACGGGAGACTCCTGCGTGCGGCCAATGGTATTGCGCCACTTGTAGCAGAGGCCTTTCGCCATGTAGACTTTTCCGATCACACCTTCGCGGAGCTTCTGTATCGCCTCGTTCAGGGCCTTGCTGCTGCGCATCTGCGTGCCGTGCTGGACGACCCGGCTGTGTCTCCGGGCCGCCTCGACGAGCTTCCTCCCCTCCCAGATGTTGTGGGAAAGCGGCTTTTCGACGTAGACATCCTTCCCCGCCTGGCAGGCCCAGATGCTCCCCAACGAATGCCAGTGATTGGGCGTGGCGAAGCTTACCGCGTCGATCTCCTTGTCGTCGAAAACCCGCCGCATGTCGTTATAACCCTTGGGACGGCTGCCATACTGCGTTTCAAACTCTTTCAAGCGCTGGTTGAGGACATTCTCGTCGACGTCACAGATCGCTGCGACCTGAACGTCCTTTAACGGGGCAAAACCCTTCAGATGGTCTTTCCCCCTGCCGTTGACGCC
>QHZE01000346.1:11154-13583 GCA_003225335.1 Acidobacteriota bacterium | reverse complement strand
CTTTCATGGTGCTCTCAAAGAAGAAGCCCATGAACGCCAGATTGATCGCCGCTGCCGTCGGATCGTAAAGGAAGTACAGCCAGGCCGTGATAAAACCTGCACCAGGGCTGACCGTGCGGCTCACATAAGTGTAGTAGCCGCCGGCTGAAGCTAGGTGCTTGGCCAGTTGCGTTAAGGAAATGCCGAGAGTCAGAACAATGGCGAAAGCGATGAGGTAGGCCAGGGGCGCCGTCACGCCGGCCAGGGAGCTGATGAGCTGAATCGTAAGGACAATTCCAACCGCTGGGGCAATATGAGTAATGCCCTGCATCAGGATGGACGGCAGCTTTAAGGCACCGCTACGCAGTTCGCCGCCCGCTCCGTCTGGTACAGGTTCGCTGATCACAAGCTCCCTTTTGCTTCGTGCTGTTTCCAGTCAAAGTTGACACCGATGGTTTCATCAGAAATTTGAAACGTCAATTCCTCCAGTCGACAATGGCGCCGCAACTCAGGTTGATAACCGTCCCTGTCGGAAGCGATGAATGCAGCGACTTCTGCAGTCCGGCAACCCGGGCGATGACCGGATCTGGGTCCTGATCATCAGGAACCCACACCGTCCACGCCCAGGCGAATGCCTTTGTCCGAGGCGGCAGCTGTGGAGCAGCCGCTGACGAGGGCGGCTGCCGTTATGCTTTCTAGGAATGTGCGGCGATTGCATGATCGCCTGCGCGACAGTTCCTGTTCTATGTTTTCGCCAGCTCGGCGGCATTACGCTGAATCTTTCGGATTGCCTCCGCGATTTGGTCCATGTCGCTCCGCGGTCCGAGCAGCATCGTCTGCGTGAACCAGACGGCTTCCTCGCATAGCCTGTCGTTCTGCGGACACTGATTCCGCTCCTTGTACGCGGCCAGCTCCTTCTCCGGATAGATGCTCCGGTAGTGGCGTGATTGAAGGGTCGCCTCAATAAAGGGCTCTTTATTGAGGGGAGTGTAACCGCCCGAGCAGGGAATGCCCTCGGCCTCCAGCGCCTTCAAGAACCGCGCTCTGGGCAGGCCACTGAAGTGATTGGGGTCGTAGCGGAACATGTACAGGTGATAGGCATTTCTGGTGCAGCCGTCATAGATGCGGGCCGGTGAGAGTCCCGGTATTTCGCGCAATAGCCGAGTCAGGTATTCGGCGTTCTGCTCGCGCGCCTTGGCCTGAGCTTCGAGCCGGGTGAGCTGCTCGCCCAACAGCGCCGCCTGGAACTCAGTCATCCGGTGGTTGGATCCATTCCTGACATACTGAAATGCGTACCCTTGCGTCCCCCGCCCGTTGTTTTGGAAGCTCCGGCATCGCTCGAGCAACTCCTCGTTCTTCCCAAGGATCGCGCCGCCTTCTCCGGAGTTGAGATTCTTTGAGGCCTGGAAGCTGAAACAGCCCAGGTCGCCAATCGTGCTGACTTTCTGCCGGCGCCACTCGGCAAGGTGCGCCTGGCAGGCGTCCTCGAGCACAACCAGGTTGTTTCTCTTGGCAATGGCGAGAATCGCGTCCATGTCAGCCGGAGAGCCACCCAGGTGGACGGGCAGGATCGTTTTGGTGCGTGGAGTGAGAGCCGCCTCGATCTTGTTGGCGTCAATTTGAAACGTCTCCCGATCCGAGTCGACGAACACGGGAATTGCGAACTGCAGCATCACCACGTTGATGGTGGCCGCGAATGTATACGGCGGGACGATAACCTCGTCGCCCGGGCCGACGCCGAGAGCATTGAGTGAGGTGAGCAGCGCCGTCGTTCCGCTCGCTGTAGCGACACATCCTTTGGCGCCGAGCCTGCTTGCCCAGGCTTCTTCGAAGCGCGTGGCATAATTGCCGTCCAGGCGGCACCAGTGCCTGCCGTGGAGCACTTCTATCCACGCCTTTTCGTCGTTGGAGGCGATCTTCGGCCAGGACGGGAAAGGCCCTGTCCGAACCGGTTTCCCGCCAAGTAATGCCGGCTTGGCGTCCCCGCTGACGAAGCCGGCGGCGGGCGCTGGCAGGCGACTCACCCATCCGGCACAGGCGGCAACCAGCGTCTTTTCCATAAAGCCGCGTCGAGTCGAGCGGTGGCTCATGATTCCTCCTTTGTTGTCTCCCCTAGAACTGAAGCGTCAAAGCCATTTGACCGATGCGTCCCCGATTGTACCGACCTGCGGAAACCCTTCAACTCGACGCCAAGCATATAGTCTTCGCCGACCGGGACAGCCAGCAATTCATAGCTGCCCTTGGTGTCCGTCGTAGTGGTTCGGGTGAGACCCGTATCTGCGGTATTCAGAGTAACTTTTACCCCAGGAACCGCGGCACTGCTTGGATCAGTCACGGTGACCAGAATGGTGCCAGTTACGTCAGCCATCGCCGGCCCATGCATGCAGAAAAAAATAGATACTCAAAGTGCCAGAATGCTTGTCAAGCCTTGCCTTTTTATTCCGGGACCT
>QHZE01000346.1:0-10922 GCA_003225335.1 Acidobacteriota bacterium | reverse complement strand
CGGGGCAGTAGCTCGCAAAGGCGGCGGTGTTAAAGAACTGGCTAACCAGCTCGCCGGAAGGCCTTCCCGTATCCAGCTTGGGATTGCCGACCACATCCGGACGCATGCCGCCGACGTCTGTGTTCGCCCGGGGGCAGGCCTGAGTGATAAGGATCGGGTTTCCGGCCTGGAAGGTCGTCACGCCGTTCATCGACCATCCGCCTAGAACGGCATCCACCACGCCGTCTTGGTTCAGGAAGCGCCTGCCTTTCCCGGCCGGTAGCTCATAGACGTAGCTGGCAACAAACCGGTGGCGAACATCCTGGGACGCCAACCCCCGGTCCATATGCCGATTGAAGGAGTCCTGGAAGACGAAGCCGCGGCCCCCCTCGCCGACAAAGGTCCCACCGGTGTCGTCGATTGTCTTGCTCCAGGTGTAGCCGAGCAGCATCATAAAGCCTTTGGCGAAGTTCCTCTGGGTTTTGAGCTGCAGGCTGTTGTAGTTGGCGCTGCCGTTGTAGTTCTGATAGTAAACGAGACCGGAATCAGGCCACCGCCGCCGCGAGGTAATCGAGCCTGGGCCGGGCCGCGCCTGGTTGGGAGCCTCCAGGTTGGACAGGTGCCGGGAGGGGTTGCCCACATAGGCGGCGGCGAAAAGAGTGCTCCGCACGATGTGTTCCACCGAACGGTTGTAGGCCTGGATCCGGCCGTTCTTCGCGTAGGGATCGTTGGCGAACAGGCCCACCCCGGAAATGGTTGTGAATGCCGTGGGGTCAAACCAGTCAAAATCTCGGAAATTCGTCTGGTCGAAAGAGAAGGTGCGAATGCTGACGAAAGGCGGGTTCAGCGCCATGTCCACGAACTTGTTCTCCGTGTCGCGCTGGTAGAAGATGCCGTATCCGCCCCGCACCACGGTATCCCTCATGCCCGGTACCAGGTAGGCAAAGCCTACGCGTGGACCGAAGTCCTTGTTGTCGTTGAACACGAGAGAATCGGGCAAGCCCACGCTGGTCGCTTTGACATATGGCGCAATGGTGAGGAGTGGGTGCTTCACGCCCTCGAACGTCACCCCTTGGGATCCATCGGAAACCACAATCTGAGGAGCTGCATTGTTCGGCCCGAGGTAGATGTTCGACATGGTCCGGTTCGACGAGTAAGGCACCCCGGTCCACTCATAGCGCATACCCAGGTTCAGCGTCAGGCGCGGTGTTACCTTCCAGTCGTCTTGAAAATAGAAGCCGAGCTGCGAGTATCTCTGCTGCGGGTCAAAAGGCTCCGGAGAGAAGAAGGAGCCGGAGGGCTTTCCAATCAGAAAGTCACCCAGAGGATAGCCGGTAAAGCGGCCGTCGAAGCTGAAGGAGCCATTGGGCCCGATGGCTTCCTCGAAAGTGTCGAGAAAGCGGGTGACTTCTGCGCCGAACGCCATGGTGTGCTTGCCCCGGGTCCAGTTGACTCCTGGGCGAAATTCAAAGTCGTTCGGCTTCCACCGGCGGGGCTGGCCGTAGCCTCCCCCAAAAAAACTGAACCCGGTAACATCCCACCCCGGCGGGCCCCAGGCTGAAGGGTTGGTCGCCAGGCCGCGGATTTTCAGAATCTTGTTGGTAATGTCGTTCTTGCCCTCCGTACTGACCGGCTCCGCCTGGTGGAAGCGGGACCAACCGAAAGTAAACTCAAACAGCAGATTCGGTTTGAACGCCGTGGAGGAGTGGATCGATACGGATTGAGCGCGGTTCAGTTGACTGACGGTGATATTGGGAAGCAAACTCGGGTTTAACAAAATCGCGTCATTGAAACCGTACCGGCCGTAAAGGAAGGTCTTCTTGCCGACGCTCTGATCAATCCTAATGATCAGCTGGTCCCTATCGAAGGTTCTGGCGCTGTCACGGAAGTAGTTGTATCCGGGCGCGCTGGTATTGGGCACGGGAAGCCAGGGACCGTTGCCGATGCCGTTATCGAGAAATGGAATCAGTGTGGAGGCCCACCCCGGAAATGGTTGTGAATGCCGTGGGGTCAAACCAGTCAAAATCTCGGAAATTCGTCTGGTCGAAAGAGAAGGTGCGAATGCTGACGAAAGGCGGGTTCAGCGCCATGTCCACGAACTTGTTCTCCGTTGTAAATCTTGGGGAAAATCACCGGACCGCCTATGCCGACGCCGAACTGATTCCTGCGGTAGGGCGGCGCTACGATCCGGCCCTCTTGGTTTGTGGTTTGCTCGAAAAAGTTTCTGGCGTCCAGCTTGTTGTTTCGCAGGAACTCGTAAAGCACTCCGTGAAGCTCATTGGTACCTGCCTTGGTGACCAAACTGACCTGCGCCCCGGCTTCTGAACCGAACGCCGCCGAGTAGTTGCTGGCACCCTGATTGAACTCCTGCACGGCGTCTACACTAGGGGAAAAGGTGTTGCTTCCGTGCTGGTACTCCTTGATAGCGACCCCGTCAAGCAGATAGAGATTGTAGTCGCCCCTTTGCCCGTTGACGTTGAAGCTCTGCGCGGTCGGATCGATCTGCACGGCGTCGAAGGTATTGCTGTTCTTCGACCGGATGGCGCCGGGAGAAAGCAGGTTGAGCTGGAGGAAGTTGCGCCCGTTCAGAGGCAGCTCGGTCAGGACTTTGCCTTCAATCACGGTGCCGATTTCCGCTGTGGTCTGTCGGAGCAGCGGCGCAGCGGCGGTCACCGAAACCTCCTCGGAGACCTCCCCGACTTGCAGTTGCACGTTTTGAATCAAGGGTGTCCCGACATACAGCCGTAGACCGTTCACCACCGCCTTCTTGAATCCGGGCGCCTCGGCTGAAATGTTATAGGTTCCGGGTGTCAGGTCGGGAAATGAATAAGTGCCCGACTCGTTAGTCCCCGCAGTCCGCGTAAACGACGTTTCCTGCGATACCAGCGTGATTTTCGCGCCTTGAACGATCGCGCCGCTGGTGTCAGTCACAACGCCTTCCAGGGCGGTGCTGGCTCGTTGCGCGTAGGTATTCCAAGCCAACAATGCAAGGAGACACACTGAAACGCAGGTCGAGCGCCACAAGGGTTTACAGACAGAAAAGAGAGACATCACGTCGCACCTCCTTCTGAGTGTTTCCGGTTCCGGTTGCCCGTAATCGAGCGGGAGAACCATTTTGTCGAAAGCGCCAAAGAGAATCAGCTGCCGTTTGTCAAGCTGAGAGCAAGCGTGGCGCGAGTATGTGGGAAGGGTTTGAAAGCTGTCAAGAACTTTTTATCTTTTATGTTCAAAAATATCTCGGTACGCTCGCTCAGACAAGCGCTACTGTGAACCCGAAGACGGTCCAGGTAGCTCTCCACTGATCGACAGGATCCGCAATTGGATGAGAACTTCCAGCTTTCATGCCTCGGTTCATCTTTCTGAGGTCTGCCAGCCAAGTCCCGCTGATGCGACTTGGCCGATAACTTACTTAATAACGATAGTGTTCATTTATAATTGACATCCGGCGCCTCTCTTTCGTACGATAGACGCAGTGGACTTGGAATCGCGGAACTCTGGTAAAAGAACACATCCATGAAACACGTCAATGCCATCCGGGTCAGAGATAAGCACGTTCTGGTAGCTGTGGTGCGCCGCTTTGGCCCCATTTCGCGCGCCCGCATTCACGAGGTGACTCGCATCCGGCGAAGCACCACCTCGCGGCTGGTTCGCGAACTACTGGAGGAGAAGCGGCTGGTGGAAGCCGGCCGCTTCAACAACTCGATGGGCAGAAAGCAGGTGCTCCTCCGCCTCAACGAGGAGTACCGGTTCGTGGGCGGCATCGAGTTCGACGGCGAGACGATCCGAGTAGGCATCATGGACCTTCGTCCCAGAATACGTTATACGCTTAACGAGCCGACGGAGGCTGGCGGTGGGAAGGACGCATTGGTGCGCCAGCTGCTCGCCTGCACTCGAAAAGCGCTGCAACAGGCCAAGCTGCGGCCCCAGTCGCTACTGGGAATCGGTATTGCCGACCCCGGCCTCGTGGATAGCCGAAAGGGTGTAACGGTCACCTCATCGACCCTCGACTCCTGGCGCGACGTTCCTTTGAGAGAGCTCTTTGAGAAGGAGTTCCACGTCCCGGTCTTGGTGGAGGCCAAGACGCGGGCCAAGACGGTGGCGGAGAGGATGCTGGGCGCCGGAGAGACGCTGGACAACATGATCTACGTCGACTACGGCACCGGAATTGGTGCGGGAATCATCCTCGATGGCAAGCTGCTCTATGGGCAGAGCTGCGCCGCCGGTGAGTTCGGGCACACGCACCTGATGGAAGACGGCCCCGTGTGCAAGTGCGGTAGCTACGGTTGTTTGGAGGCAGTGGTCGGCGCACGCGCAGTCGAGGCGCGGGTCCGGAAGGCGATCGCGGAGGGCGGGCATTCGCAGGCCCTCGCGCTGGCCGGCGGCGACCTCAACGCCATCACAGGCTGGACAGTCTTCAGGGCAGCACAGCAGGGCGACAAGCTTTGCAGCAGCGCCGTGGCGGAGGTCGCGGGGTATCTGGGACTGGGACTGGCGAACCTGGTAAATCTCTTCAATCCTTCCGTCGTCCTGCTCGACCACCGGCTCGAGCTGGCAGGCCCGGGATTGCTGGATCAGATCGTCCAGGTGGTTAGGCGGCAGGCGCTCACCTATTCAACCCAGAACGTGGCATTCCGCTTCGCGCGTTTGCAGGATGAGGCGGGTGTGCTTGGAGTCGGTCTCATGGTGTTGGAAAAGCACTTTGAGATTCCGATGCTCAAGCCACCGCGATTTCTGGTGGAGGCCGTAGCGGCAGCCCCGATCTCCCCGCGCGATCTGTTGCCCACGGCGCAGGCGGAGTCGACTGGAAGGCCGCCTACCCGCAGGAAGTCTAATACAAACGCATTAAGCAATTTGACAATAGGGTAGGGTCGATGCTCCGCATTGAACCGGAGATTGGACATTTGAAGCGGGTACGAGGTCCGCTTCTTCCTCATAGAGCCCCAACGGGGCGGCAGACGGTAGCCCAAAGCAAAGCCAGCGGCAGGAGCTGAGATCTTCTCGCGAGGGCTGGAGTGCATTGAGGGCGGGAGGGCCACGATGAGCAGGCTCGCTATGCTGGGCGGAACGCCGGTTCGGACTAAACCTTTTCCCTCCTGGCCGGTGTTCGACCGGGGCGAAGAGGAGGCGGTTCTGGAAGTGCTGCGAAGTGGCGAGTGGTGGCGCTATTCCTACGGCCAAGCGGTGGAAGCAAGCGCTCCTGGGGACTCTAAAGTGGGAGAGTTCCAAGATGCGTTTGCCCAGCGCCAGGGCGCCCGTTACGGCGTGGCGTGCTCCAGCGGCACGGCCGCCCTGGAGGTTTCTCTAAAAGCTTTGGGAGTGGGTCCCGGCGACGAAGTCATTGTTCCTCCGTACACCTTCGTGGCCACCGCCACCGCTCCGTTGGCCGTAAACGCTGTTCCGCTCTTTGCCGACATCGACTGTGAAACGTTCAATCTCGATCCGGCTGCCTTGGAACGAGCCATTACGCCACGGACCCGCGCCGTCATTCCCGTGCACTTTGCCGGGGCGGCGGCCGACATGGAGAGGATCCTTTCCATCGCCACACGTCACGGTTTGTTCGTGATTGAAGATGCAGCTCACGGGCATGGCGCGGCCTGGCAGGGAAAGGGCCTCGGCAGCCTGGGTCACGTCGGCACGTTCAGCTTTCAGGTTTCCAAGAACATGACGGCAGGTGAGGGGGGGCTGATAACGACCAACCACCGCGACCTGGCTATCCTGTGTGAATCTTACGTGTGGGGCGGCCGCAAGCTGGGCGGCGCCTGGTACGAGCATCACCGGCTGGGCTGGAACTACCGGATGACTGAATTCCAGGGCGCGATCCTACTCCAACAGTTACGCCGCCTTGACCCGCAGACCACCAAGCGCATGGAGAATGGCCTGTATCTGAACCGGCGACTGGCGAGCCTTCCGGGTATCCAACCCTTGCTGGTGCCAGCGTACGCCACCAGACACGCCTTCCACATTTACGTGTTTCGTCTGGAGGAAGCCCAATTCGGAGTATCAAGGGCAGTCTTTCTCGAAGCCCTTGCCATGGAGGGCATCCCTTGTACGGGTGGCTACGCGCACCCGCTGTACAAGAACCCCATGTTCCTAAATCAGGATTTCTATCCTCGCGGCTGTCCGACCTCCTGTAACCACTACACGGGCAAGATCGATTACGCTTCCTTTGCGGACCTGTGTCCCAACGCGGAGCGCGCCTGCCGCAAAGCGGTGTGGCTGGAGCACCGGTTGCTGCTGGGGGGGCAGGACGATATGGACGACATTGTGCGTGCCATTGAAAAAATCTACCACCGTCGGGAGGAATTGTCGCGGATGTCCAACGCGAGGTAAGGCAGTCATTGAGTGGAAAGCAGTGCGGCGAGTGGACCGGCCCAAACTGCACGTCCGCCGGGTAATCCAATGCGATGAATCGTTGGAGCTGAGGGGATGAAACAGAGGTGGCTTGAGGTGATTTTTGCAGGAGTGGTTTTTTCGTTCGCTGGGTTGGACGGCGTGGCCGCGGACCGTCGCATTCGCGCCGGCTTCGCGACTGCCGACCTAACACCCCCCCTTGGCCTTGAGATGGGCGGCTTCGGAATGAACCTTGAGCGCAAGGGCGAGGCCGTCCACGACTCGCTGCTGGCCCGGGCCGTAGTTCTGGAATTGGACCACCGGAAAGTCGCGATCGTGGGTTGTGACCTGGGAGGAATCCGAGCGGCAATCGTCGCAACAACCCGCGCCCTCATCCACGATGCGACGGGCATTGAACCGCAGCGCGTGATGATCGGAGCGACGCACACGCACTCGGCTCCAGTTGCAGCCTCGTGGATCGGAGTCGGCAAGGAAGACCCCGGTTATGTGTCGGCTCTCCCGGGCAAAATCGCGCAAGCTGTGATCGATGCCAACGCCCGGCTCGAAACAGTCGATCTCGCATACGGTGAAGCGGCGGTTGACGGCGTGGCGCGGAACCGCGAGTATCCGGAAGGGCCGCTCGATCCCAAGATGCGGGTTCTCAAGGTCACGCTGGACGGGGGCAAACTGGCAGGTTTTATCGCTAACTACAGCGTCCATCCGGTCGTGATGGCCGAAAAGACGCGATTGTATACGGGCGATCTGACCGGTGTGGCCGCTAACAAAATCACTCAGGCCTTTCCGGGGTCAGTAGGGATTTTCTTGCAGGGATCTTGCGGTGACATCAATCCCATTTATGCCCATATGCCCCAGGAGGAGTCACTCGAGAAGCTCGAACTGCTCGCCGGGCGGCTTGCCGGCTTCATCCACGGTGCGCTCGACCGCAGCGAAGCGTTTCGCGTCGGAGCCCTTGATATGATCACAAAGATGATCGACTTGCCCCAAGTGACCGCCCAGAAAGATCTCGTTCTTGAGCGCAAGCTGAGCGCAGAACGGTGGCTGAAAGACCCGGGCTTGCCGCTGGATCTGCGCCGTGACGTACAGTTCAGGCTCGACAGCGCTAAGGCTGTGCTGGCACGCTTCGAGCGCCCACCACTCGACCAGAAGATTGCCGAGATCCAGGCGGCCCGCATTGGTAGCGTGATCCTCCTCGCCAACCCGGGGGAAACATTTCAGGTGTTTGGGAAGCGCGCAGCGGAAGCGTTCCCGAAGTATCACGTCCTGGTGGCAGGCTACGCCAACGATTACGTGGGGTATATTCCAGCTCCGGATCGCTACGACTTCGACACACTCAATACACTTTCCTATCCCGCCTACCTAACTCCCTGGATCACTGGGGAATTCCGGTACCGCCAAGATGTCGGGGACCTGTTGGCATCCGAAATGGTAAGCCTCGGCAAACGCCTGCTAAAGCCGTGAGCGCAGAACCCGCGAGCAATTTGGCCACACGGCAACTTGCACTGCCGACTCCGTCCCGCTTCGTGAAGGTGCGGCCTCGAAGGAGCGGAATCCCAGCCGTCGCAAATATGCCGGATCGCTGCTCCGCTCTGGGGCGGGCACGTTTTCGTGCATGGAAACCCAAGTCACTCGAACCGCAAGGCCACCGTCGGATCGATCGTAGTTGCGCGACGCGCGGGTATGTAGGTAGCAACAAAAGCCACCGCAATGAACAGCAACGCTGTCCCAATGAACGTAGGCGCGTCCGTTGGAGTGATTCCGTAGAGTAACCCCGAGATTACCTTGGTCAGGGCTAGGGATCCAGCAATCCCGATAACGACTCCGATCAACGTCAGGAGCATGCCCTGGCGTATTATCAAGGCAAGTATTTGCCCTACGGTTGCACCGAGAGCAACCCGGATACCCATCTCCTGAGTGCGGCGCGCGACGGCGTATGAGATTAATCCGTAAATACCCGCGGTGGCCATTAGAAGGGCGATGGCCGCGAAGACGCTCAGGAGTAGCAGATAGACGCGCCGGTTCGCAACCGACTGCGAGAGCGCATGCTCCATCGTCTGAATATTTGATATTGGCTGGTCTTTGTCCACGGCCCAAATCCTCGCCTGCACCGCTTTGATCAGCTTTGCGGGATCCGCGGCAGTCCGGACTACCAGCGAAACATACGGTTGCTGAGTGTACGGAAGGGAGCGGTAGGGGTCCTGCTGGTAGGGCACGAACACCTGGGGGACAGGCTCGAGGTCCCGACCGCGGTGACGCACGTCGTTGAGGACAATGCTCTTGCCCAGGACATCCGGGTCGCCGCCAAAACGGCGCATCCACAACCCGTGGCTGATCGCGGCAACAGGGCTCTTACCCTCCTGCTCTTCCTTGTCGAAACCTCTACCGAGGGCTGGACTCACACTAAGCACTTGGAACAACTCGTGCGAAGCTCGCAGCCCAACGATCGGTTCGGGGGCTCCGCCGCCGGTTACGTTGAATGGGTCGCGTTGCCACGCTGCGACCGCGGTGAAGGATTGGCTCTGTCCTTTCCAATCCAGGAAGTCCGGGAAGGAGGTTGTGTCCCGGTAGACGCCCCGCGCCGGGCTCGTGGCGAACAACACTACCAATCGATCCGCATCCCGGAACGGCAGCGAGCGAAGCAGCACTGAGTTGACGACGGTGAGGATTGCCATGCTCGCACCGATCCCCAGGGTTAGCGTCAGCACTGCCACGGCTGAAAAGCCGGGACTCTTGCCGAGACCCCTGAAAGCGTAGCGGAAGTCTTGTGCCGGCGCACGCTGCGGTGAGGTCGTCGGCGAGGACTGGGAAAGGGAGATTTTCATTTGAGACTGCGGGAAGGACTGTCATCATAGAAACCTGTTTCGATGTCGCCAAGTGTAGAAAATTGGGAAATGTCCAGCCAGGCCTAGTATGAGATCTCTTGCCCTTGAGCAACGTGGCGTAAATCTTTTCACTTTGCATTTAGCTCGGGAATGATCGCCTGAATTTTCTTTCCATGACGCGCTCGCGATCAGCAGCCCTCGCGGCGGCGTGAAATCTTCCCGACTTGGAGATGCACGAGCTTCTGGAGTCTCCGCCCGAGACTGATCAACAAGAAGCGCAGGCGCGGATGCGGAACTTGAAATCGGAGGCGACAAAAGTCAACCGCGGGGCATCCCCCAAATCCCTCCACGCATCGCCTTGACCGGAGCCGAGACAAAATCTTGATTAATACCATCAGAGTTTGAGAGCCAAATGGTTTTGGTCGGCAATCGTTATGGCTGCACTTGGAGGGCACGTCATCAAGCCATGAATAATTCGAAATTGGCCCGGCGCGAGTTCATCAAAATCACCGCCTTCGCCGGAGCGGGCGTCGGACTGGGTCTCCCAGCATACGGCCAGTCGGCCGCCGCGGGTCGCCGCGGTGTGAAACTCGGCATCGACAATTTCTCCGTGCGCGGGATGGGTTGGAAAGCGCCGCAATTGATCGACTACGCGGCCTCGCTCAGGACCGACTCTCTTTTCATTACCGACTTGGGAGCGTTTGAAAAACTGGATGACGGTTATTTGAAGGACATTCGAAAGGCGGCGGGGGACAAGGGGCTGCAAATTCATCTGGGAAGTTGGAGTATCTGCCCAACGTCCCGGGCTTTTAGAAAGGATTGGGGCACGGCGGAAGAACACCTCGCCCTGGGTATTCGAGTAGCCAACTCGCTCGGCTCGCCGGTTTTTCGCGTTGTTCTCGGCAACGGCGAAGACCGCAAGAGCGAAGGCGGCATCGAGGCACGAATTAAAGACACGGTCAAGGTGTTGAAGTCGCAGCGCGGCCGGGCCATCAATGCCGGCGTGCGGGTCGCCGTCGAAAACCACGCCGGCGACATGCAGGCGTGGGAACTGGTGAACTTGATCGAGGAGGCGGGAAAGGACTTTGTAGGCGCCAACATGGACTCAGGCAATGCGACCTGGACCATGGAAGATCCGCTGGCAAGTCTGGAAACCCTCGGTCCTTACTGCTTGACGACCAGCCTGCGCGACACCGCCGTCTGGGAATCGGAGAACGGCGCCACCGTGCAGTGGACGGCCATGGGCGACGGAATCGTGGACTGGAAAGTCTATTTCGACCGGTTTGAAAAACTCTGCCCCGGGGTGCCCGTGCACATCGAGACGATATCAGGTTTCAACCGTGAAATTTCTTTTCTGAAACCCGAGTTCTGGTCGGCGTGGCCAAAGGCGCGAGCTGTCGATCTCGCCCGCTTTGTTGCCCTGGCCCGGCGGGGCAAACCGCGCGAGCCCTGGAAAGCACCGGAGGGCAAAGATCGGAAACTGGCCGATCAGGAGCATCAGAAGAGCGAGGTTGAACGAAGTATCCGGTACTGCAAAGATGTGCTCGGCCTGGGACTGAAGGCGTAGCCCAAGATCAGAAGTCGTCCAAGAACCTATCATTGGTTCAACGTGCGCCATCCGCGCCCTCGGTCGGAAGGCACCGCAGCCACTAACACAGGAGCGTGACAATGCGTTATGGAACACGCGTCATACGCGCGGCATTGCCAACATCGGGCTCTGGCAGGGTCCAATGGACGGGACGCCGACTACACGGCCAAGTGGATGATTAACGG
>QHZE01000345.1 GCA_003225335.1 Acidobacteriota bacterium | reverse complement strand
AACGTCCGGCATTGACGTTGGCCCCTCAGCGCTGGCGATAAGTAAACCACTATCGGTATGTCTTGGTAAACGCGTTGCGGCCGTTCGTGACGCCGTCACGTTCTGCAGAGATTTGGGTCGGCCGCCAATCTCCACCTCCATTTCCATGTCATCGCCAATGGACGGGGTTTACGCGCCGGGCCTCGACGGAAAGCCGGAGTTCTTTGCCTTACGGCCTCCGGAGAACGGTGAAGTGCGGGAGTTGGCCTAATGAGAATGGATTAGTAAAAATGAACTAAGCGAATCGTAGGATTGTCAGCAATCTTTACACCAACCTTCGTTGGAACGATAGTCCCTCGATCTCTTCAGCTTAGGGAGCTACCCCGTTTGGGTTTCTTGCGCCTCCTGTCGGAAACCTTAACAATCAGTGATGGACCAACCCCTCTGAATGATCTTTCTCATCAGCTAGCTACCTTTTGGTCTGTTTCTTGCCACGCGCTCTGGGTGTTAACCCAGTTGGGTTAATCAGTCTTCCACTGCCACAGATTCGGAATGGGCACTTTCGAATCGGTTCGGGCGGGAATCGAAGAAGGGGGCCGTTTTTGGCTCGACTATCGCAGGTTAGGACAACCAGTTTGTGCAAAGCCCAAGATGCATGGGCGCGGGGGATCTAGGATGAGTACTGCCGCAGGATGTGGCACAGTACACTCCCGGGTGAGCTGTGTAGCTCAGTGGGTGGTCTCACAAGCGGCTGCCACGCCAAGCGCACTGGCTTTGGCATCGGCGTCCGGTGCGTTGACCTATGCGGAATTGGATTCCAGGTCAAGCGTGCTGGCGGATCTCCTCCGCGCTGCGGGCGTCGGCCCTGATGTTGTCGTTGGATTATTAACGCCACGCTCGCCGGCAATGGTGGTTGCTGCGCTGGGGATTCTCAAGTCGGGGGGCGCGTACCTTCCATTGGATCCGACCTACCCCAGGTCGCGGCTGGCGTTCATTCTCGATGACTCGGAAGTTCCCGTCTTGATGGCCGGCGATTGTGTGAAGGATCGACTGCCGCCGGCTGAGCGGCCAACCAGACTTCTGGCTGAACGCGGGCGAGTGGTTCATTCACCCTTTCTGCCGCAGCGCTGGGGCACTGCGGCTACGATTGACCCAAAGAATTTGGCGTACGTCATCTACACGTCAGGCTCGACCGGCCGACCCAAGGGCGTGGAGATCACCCACGAAAGCCACGCGAATCTCGTGCGGTGGCATCAGCAGGCGTTCGAAGTGACGCCCGCGGATCGGGCCAGCCAGGTCGCGCGGGTGGGATTCGACGCGGCCGTCTGGGAAGTGTGGCCGTATCTGGCGGCCGGCGCGAGTTTGCACATTCCGGAAGAGGAGACCGTCGGCGATCCGGAACGGCTGCGCGATTGGCTCGTGGCCGAAGCGATCACGATCAGTTTCGCGCCGACACCGATGGCAGAACGGCTGCTGACATTGCCTTGGCCCGCGAAGACGGCGCTTCGCACGATGCTGACCGGAGGCGACACGCTGCACGGTTATCCACGTACAGGCTTGCCGTTTCAGTTGGTGAACAACTACGGCCCGACGGAATGCACGGTGGTCGCCACGTCGTGCCCGGTGTTTGCGAACGGCTCGACGGATCGGCTGCCGCCGATCGGCCGGCCAATCCTCAACACGCAGGTTTACATTTTGGATGAGGCCGGCAAGCAGGTGCCGGTGGGGAGGACGGGCGAGCTTCATATTGGCGGCGCCGGCTTGGGGCGGGGCTACCGGAACCGGCCGGAGTTGACGGCGGAGCGATTCGTCGCAAACCCATTCGACGGCAGCAGCCGGCTTTTCAAGACCGGTGATCTGGCCAGAATGTTGCCGGACGGACAGATTGCATTTATGGGGCGAGGCGACGAGCAGGTCAAAGTGCGCGGCTTCCGCGTCGAGCCAAACGAGGTCGCCGCGGCGCTGAACGAACACCCGGCCGTCGCGCAGAGCGTGGTGGTTGCCCATGAGTTCAGTGCGGGCGACAAACGGCTCATCGGTTATTTCGTGGCCGCGCTGCGGTCCAAAACCACGCCGGCCGAGTTGCGCGAGTTTCTCGGAAAGCGTCTGCCGGACTTCATGGTACCGGCGGCGTTTGTGAAACTGGAAACGCTGCCGCTGACCGCGCACGGGAAGGTGGATCGCGCGGCGTTGCCGGCACCGGATGACACCAACGTGTTGCGCGACGCCATATTCACCGCGCCCCACACGAACGTGGAACGTAGGGTGGCCGGCATCCTTGCGCGGCTGCTGGAAGTGGAACGCGTGGACGTAGAAGATAATTTTATCTCCCTCGGCGGCCACTCACTGCTGGGCGCGCAACTGGTGGCCCGGTTGCGCGACGCGTTCGGAATTGACGTGGCGTTACGCGTTGTCTTTGATGCGCAAACCGTGGCTGCGTTGTCGTCCGAGGTGGAACGGCTCCTGTCCGCCAAATCGGCGGAGAACGGAGGCAACCCAGGGTGATCGCCTCGGAACTGAGTTTGTATCGGTTGCTGGATCCGGACGTCCTGGCGGATCCGTATCCGTTATATCAGCGGCTGCGCCGCGAAGACCCGGTGCACTGGGATCCTTTTCTGCACACATGGGTCGTCACCCGCTATGCGGATGTAGTGCGGGTGTTGCGCGATTTTTCCGCCGTGTGTACGCCCACGCCGGCACAGCTCTCGGCGATGGGCTTGTCCGCGCTGAATCCTATCGCGCAGGTGATGGTGAAGCAGATGCTTTTTCTGGATGCGCCGGCGCATTCGCGCATCCGCAGCCTCGCGGCGGCTGCGTTCACGCCGCAACGTGTGGAAGTGTTGCGGGGCCACATCCGCGAGATCGTCCGGGGTTTGCTCGGCAAGGTGAAACCGCGCGCCAGCATGGACGTGATTGCCGATCTCGCGGTGCCGCTGCCGTGCATCGTGACTGCCGAGATACTGGGCGTGCCGGTCGAAGACCATCATCAATTGAAATTGTGGTCGCAGGACTTCGCAGAGATGCTCGGCAACTTCCAGCACAACCCCGATCGCATTCCGAAAATTCTCAAGACCACGGAAGACATGACCGCCTATTTCCGCGCCGCGATGCATGGGAATAACCTGCGGCCGGACGGGCTTGTCAACTCACTCAAGAACGCAGAGATCCAAGGCGACCGGCTGACCGAGGAGGAAGTGGTCGCCAATAGCATCGTGACGATGGTCGGCGCACAGGAGACCACGACGAATCTGATCGGTAGCGGCACCTTGTCGCTGCTGCGTCATCCCGATCAACTCGAAAAACTGCGCGTCGATCCTTCGTTGATTCCGTCGGCGACGGAGGAGTTGCTCCGATACGAAAGTCCCAGCCAGCACACGGTGCGGCTCGCGCCCGAAGACACGGAGTTGGGTGGAAAAGAGATTCGCAAACGGCAGGCCGTGAGGGCCGTGATGGCCGCGGCCAACCGCGACCCGGAACGTTTCCCGGACCCCGACCGGCTGGACATTACGCGGCAAGACAACCGGCACGTGGCGTTCGGATACGGCGCGCACTTTTGTTTTGGTGCGCCGCTGGCGCGGATTGAAGGGCAGATCGCGCTTGAAGAAATGGTCCGCTGGTTTCCCCATTGGTCGCTTGAGCCGGGACCGCTGGTCTGGCGCACCAACTCCGGCCTGCGCGGTCTCACGTCGTTGCGAGTGAGCTTCCCGTCATGAACACGAGCGTTCTTCGACTGGCCGAGGACACCTTTGTCGTGCCGGCCTGGTTTCCGCAGCAGAAGACGTGGCTCGAGGATCCCCGGCATTCCGACAACGCCATTTTCAACTATCCGCTTCTCGTTCGCCTGCGCGGGCCGCTGAACGAGGCCGCCCTCGAGCGCAGCCTGCATGAAATCACGCGGCGCCACGAGGTGCTTCGCTCCGTGTTTCGGATAACGGACGGCGAACTCGTTCAGGTGGTTCTCGCGGCGCAGGGGCCGGTGCTGGAGAAGATGGATACGCGCGGGTTCCCGGAGACTCGCGTCTGGGAGTTGGCCGTGGAGGAGGCCCGTCGTCCGTTTGATTTGAGCCGGGAGTTTTTGTTTCGCGCCCGGCTGATGCGGCTGGGGCCTGATGATCACTTTCTGCAACTGACCAGCCATTTCCTGGTCTATGACGATTGGTCGAGCGGGATTCTCGCCCACGAACTCGCCGAGCTTTACCGGGCGTTCGCGGCCGGTGAGACGTCACCCCTGCCGGACATCGCCTATCAATACCGCGATTACGTCCGGTGGCAACAGGGCCAACTGCAAGGAAAAGAATTGGAATCCAGGCTGGCGTACTGGAATCAGCAAATCCACAGCGCGACCGGCTTTCAGCATCTGCCAACGGACTTTCCCCGACCGGCGCGCTCGATCAATCGCGGCGCAAGGGAAAGCGCCGTGTTGCCGGCTGAGTTGGCCGATTCGCTGGGGAGGTTGAGCCGGCAGGAGCGTGTGAGTTTGTTCATGGTGCTGGTGGCCGGTTTTCAGTGTCTGCTGCACCATTATTCCGGCGACGACGAGATCGTCATCGCGTCCTGCGTAGCGAACCGGCCCCTGGTCGAGGTCGAACGATTGATCGGCCGCTTTGGCAACCAGATTTTGCTGCGCACGAGCCTGCGCGGGAATCCGACGTTCCGGGAACTGCTCAAGCGCGTCCGCGAGTCCACGCTCGGCGCCTACACGTACCAGGACCTGCCTTACGGATGCCTGGTGAAAGAAGACCGCGGCCCGTTGTTCCAGGTGATGTTCATTTTGCAAAACGCGCCGAAGGAGAATCGTCACCTGCCGGGCCTGACCATGAAGTGGGTGCCGCTGTACGAGGGCACGGCGAAATTCGATCTGATTGTCTGGCTGAAAATTGAGCCGGCCCTGGAAGTCATCCTCGAATACGACAGGGATCTGTTTCTAGCGGAGACGATGAAGCGGATTGTCGATGATTACCGGGCCATCCTCGCGGCCGCCGTGAACGACCCCACGATGGGCGTTTCCAGAAAGCCGGAGTCTCTCGCGGCGCCACCAACGGGCACGATGACGACTGCTCGGCCGAAAGAAAACGTCTCCGCGAACGACGATGTCCAATCGCGATTGGTGGCGTTGTGGGAGGAAGCGTTCGACACGCGGCCGATCGGCGTGCACGAGAACTTCTTCGAGTTGGGCGGAGATTCGCTGATGGCGTCGCGGTTGTTTGCCCGGATGGAGAAGGTGTTTCAAAAGAAATTGCCTCTGGCGGCGCTTCTGGAGGCGCCGACGATTGAGGAACTGGCACGGGTACTCAGCGGGGCCAATGGCCGGTCGTTCAGTTCCTCGCTGGTGGTGATTCAGCCCAACGGGAGCCGGCCGCGCTTCTTCACCGTGCACGGCCACATGGGTGAAGTTTTTTATTGCCGGAATTTGTCGCGCAGTCTCGGCGCGGATTTCCCGGTGTACGGGCTGAGGTCGCAAATCATTGACGGCGTGCCGGCGCATTACACGGTGGAGGAAATGGCCGGCCATTACGTGGAGGAAATTCGCGCGGTGCAGGCCCGCGGCCCGTATTTTTTGGGAGGGTTTTGTGGGGGCGGCATGGTGGCGTACGAGATGGCCCGGCGGTTCGAAGCGCGAGGTGAGGAGGTCGCGTTGCTCGCGTTGTTCAACACGCCCGCGCCCGGCTCGTTGGATCGCTGGCCGTTGCGGCAGCGCTATCTCAGCAATAGAGTTCCTAATGAGTTGAGGAAACTCGCCGCGCTCGGATTCCGCGACATGCGCGCGACTCTTAGCAGGAAGGCGGCCGGGTTTGCGCGGCTCGTGTTCGGAAGTTTCAAGACGAGTGTTTGGCGGATGTGCTCCCGATGCTCACTGGCCGGTGCCGAGAAGTGGTCGCAGGGAGTGTTGACCGTCGGGGACATCAACGTCGCCGCGGCCAAAGCCTACCGGCCCGGCGGCTATGCCGGGCGAATCACGCTTTTCCTGACCGAAGAAGCGGCGTTTCTGTACGACGTTGATCCCAAGGAAGGCTGGACGGCGCTGGCCGAAGAGGGAATCGAGTTTCACGCTGCCTGAGGAGACAACAATACGATGTTCGACGAGCGGTTCGTGGACGCGCTGGCTGAGCAACTGAAATCGTGCATCCAGCAGGCTCAAACTGGTTCCCACTTGAAATGCCGGAAGGTCACAGCGCCGGCTCCACCGCGACCGCTCCGATGAATCCCGGCGCCGGCAGCAGCTGTTGAACGATCCAGTGCTGAGAGACGTCGGGATCATCGTCGGCGCTCAGAATGGCGGGTGGCTCATCTGGACCCAGACTGACCTCCACGCGATCCAATCCGTATGACCGGAGCTTCTCCGCGGGCCTTCAGATACGCTTCCTTGCGGGTCCAGCCGCGAAAGAAAGCATCGGTCCGCTGTCCGGCCCGCAACGAGTGGAGCACTTGAAATTCGTTGGCGGAGAAAAATCGTTTCGCCAATCCTTCCACGTCCA
>QHZE01000780.1 GCA_003225335.1 Acidobacteriota bacterium | reverse complement strand
GACTCGGATGTCCTCGAGCACTACTGGTCGATGACCCTGAGCGCGTGCTATCGCGCAAGCGGCGGCCGGCTTCGCTGCACGAGCTGCCACGACCCCCATGTGCAGCCGGCGGCCGACGAGGCGCCGGCGTACTTCCGCAAGAAGTGCCTCGGCTGCCACAGCGAGCAGAGCTGCGCCCTCCCCGTCACCCAGCGCTCGAGCGCGCGCACGGGCGACGCCTGCGCGAGCTGCCATTTGCCGAAACGAGACATCAAGACCATCGCGCACTCCTCGCTTTCGAATCACCGCATCGTGCGCCGCGAGGGGCAGACCTATCCCGAGGCCGCCTTCCGCGCAACGCCCGGGCTGCCGGGACTGATTCACGTGAACGCGGTCCCCGGGCGGAGCGCGGCCCGGATTCCGCGTCTGACGCTGCTCCAGGTCTACGGCGAGTTGATGGATGCGAGGCCCGCGTACCGGGAACGCTACCTGGAACTTCTGGACGAGCTATCGAGAAGCGCGCCGGCCCACTGGCTGATCCTGTCGGCGCTGGCACGCCGCGAGCTTATCCGGGGAACCGAGGCGGGCGGGGCGCGCGCCATCGAGTACCTTTCCAGGGCCGTCGATGCGGGGTCCACGTCGCCGGCCGACTTCAAGGAGCTCGCCGATCTGCTGGCTCGCGCCGAAAAGCTTCCCGAAGCCATTAAAGTGCTCGAGCGCGGAATTGCGCTTGCGCCCCACACGCCGGTGCTCTACAAGGCTCTCGCGCTCCATTACATCAAGCTCGGCAAGCACAGCGAGGCCCTCGCGACGATGAAGCGGGAGCTCGAGCTTTTTCCGGAAGACTCCTTCATGCGCAACCTGGTGCGCCAGGCCGAGGAAGCCGGACCCCCGCGTTGATTACTCGCTTCTCAAGAGGAGCTTGACGTGACCCGCGCAACGAACAGGCCCACATCTCATTTGTCATTGGTCATTGGTCATTTCTCATTGATCTTTTTCGGTCGCTTAGGAGCTACGCCACTTCGCACGCATCATCGCCTCTTCAGTTACGATAACCAGCCAAAAATGAAAGATGACCGATGACAAATGACCAATGACAAATGAGAAGAGGGAAGGATCTGCACCGGTGTTCGCGACCCGCGCCACGCGTAACTGAGGCATTACGCGACTTCACAGTTTTGTAGTTGACAGCAGGCGGGCGTGTGTAGGATACATGCCCCCGCAATCTCAGACAAACTATCCGATACTGAAAGCCAACCTCCGGGAGGTGGATGATGATGTCGGCCTCGCGTTTGGTGCAAGGCGTCTCTCCGGTTTTCTTTCTTGCCTGTCTGCTCGTTTCAACGGCCGCGCGCGGCCAGGTTTCCACCGCATCGGTGAATGGCACGGTTCGGGACTCGACGGGAGCGGTTGTCCCGGGCGCCAATGTCCTGCTCCGCGGCGTCGAGACCGGGCTCGAAAGACCGACGATCACCAACGAAGTAGGGAACTATCTGTTCCTGAACATTCAGCCCGGCGCCTACACGCTGGAAGCCAGCATGCCCGGCTTCCGGACCCACAAGCTCCAGCCTTTCACCTTGGTGGTGAACCAGACGGCCACTCTTGACTTGAGCCTCCACACGCGGCAGCAGGTAACGGACCTGCCGCTGAACGGGAGAAACTTCACTCAGCTCCTGGCTCTGACCCCGGGCGTTGCGCCCGTCAGCGTCTCGCAGAACTCGGGCGGATTCGGCGCGACCACGACGGCCGGCGCCGCCTTCGTCTTCCCGGCGATCAACGGCCAGAACAACCGCAGCAACTTCTTCATGCTCGACGGCGTCAACAACCAGGGCGCCTTCACGAGCACCTATGCGGTCCCCCCTGTCATCGACGGGATCCAGGAGTTCAAGGTCCAGTCACACAACGATCAGGCCGAAGTCGGCGGCGCGTTGGGAGGAATCATCAACGTCGTCACAAAATCCGGCACGAACGAGTTCCACGGCACCGCATGGGAGTTCCTGCGCAACGACGTCCTGGACGCCCGGAGCACGTTTGTGAGCAGCAAGAGCCCTTTCCGGCAGAACCAGTTCGGCGCCACCCTCGGAGGGCCCGTGATGCTTCCGAAGTACAACGGCCGGAATCGGACGTTCTTCTACATCGGCTACCAGGGCTTCACGTTCCGGAGGGGGGGCGAGGCCCTTTTCAGGGTTCCGACCGACGCCAACCTCGCGGGTGATTTCAGCGACGAGTCCCGGCAGCTCTACAATCCATTCACCACGCGGCCCGACCCGGACAACCCGGGCAAGTTCATCCGCGATCCGTTCCCGAACAACCAGATTCCGGCCAGCCTGATCGACCCCGGTATGGTCCTGTTCGCCCAGAAGACGCTCCCGAAACCGGTCTCCACGGGCGTGGCCGGCCGCAACGCCATTGACACAACGCCCTTCGCGCAGGACCAGCATGAGGGGACCGTCCGGATCGACCACACGCTTGGCGCCAAGGATTCGCTCTGGTTCCGCTATTCCCGGCTGAACCTGGACCAGGGTGCCTCGAGCGGGCGCCCGCAGATCGGCAGCACTCGCGAGGATCGGGCCAAGAACTGGGGGATCAGCTACCTGCGGGCCTTCAACCCCAAGACGCTGCTACAGGTCCAGTACGGCCGCGTGCACGTGAGAATCGATGAGTTCACCCGCTTTCGCGACACCCCCTCGGATTTCGACAAGCAGATAGGGTTTGCCGACACCTTCTCGCGCAACTTCCAGTTCACAGGGGGAATCCTGTTCCCGGCCGTCAATGTCGCTAACTTTTTCGGCGGCGGCGAGGCCAATACCCTGCAACCCAACATGGCCAACATCCACCAGGTGAAGGCGAACGTGTCGAGAATGGCCGGCAACCACACTTTCCGTTGGGGCGGCGAGCTGAACAGCAACAACTTCGAATCGTTCTATAACAACGCGAACGTCGGGTTCAGCACGCCACAGACCGCCAATCCCTCGCTCCCGACGGGGACCGGGAGCGAGCTGGCGTCGTTCCTGCTGAATCTGCCAGACTCGGCCGGGCGCCGGAACGTCCACGAGACCATGCGCTGGGGCGGCATCATGGGGTTTTACTTCCACGACCAGTGGAGGGTGACGCCGCGCCTCACGGTCAACCTCGGGTTCCGCTACGACCGCACCTTCCAGCCGCCCTACGGGGCCGCGGGATCGGAAGGGGAAAACGGTGGGATCGAGACCGGCGCCTACGACCTGCAGCGTGGCGTATATCTGGTC
>QHZE01000344.1 GCA_003225335.1 Acidobacteriota bacterium | reverse complement strand
GGAAGTTCCGGTTCCGCGGTCTGACCAAGGGAACCTACGAAGTCGTCGTCACGCTCGAGGGACGGGCGCCGTTGCGCGAACTGGTCGCGATGAACACGCAGAACCAGATCTACGAAGTCCAGTTTTACCTTCGACCTGACGCGCCGGTGAGCCGGTCCGAGCGATCGGCGGTGAACGTGGCCTACCTCCGGCTCCCGCGCTCCGTTCGGGGCGAGTTCGACCGCGCCGTCCGGTGGAGCGGGGAAGGGAAGCACGAGAAGAGCGTCACGAGTCTGAAGAAAGTGGTAGCGCTCGAGCCCGGCTTCGCGCCGGCGCACAACCAGATGGGAATCGATCTCTACAACCTGAGACGCAGCGAGGAAGCGGCGCAGGCGTTCCGCCGCGCCATTCAGCTCGACCCCCGCTCCGCGCACGCGTTCGTGAATCTGGGCAAGCTGCTCAATGAGTCGGGGAATCACCTCGAGGCGATCGAATTTCTTAAAGCCGGCGTCAGCGTGGACCCCGGCTCCTGCCTCGGATTTTTCCAGCTCGGCATCGCCTATTACCAGCTGAGCTCACTTCAGGTTGCAGAGAGCTATCTCAAGCGCGCCCTCGATCTCGACGGGCGGCGGGAGTACCCGATCCGCCTCGAGCTGGCGAACCTGTACCTCAAGCGAAAGCAGCCGGATCTCGCGGCCGGGCAGCTCAAGGCTTACCTTCGTGAAAACCCGAATGGCGCAGAGGCTGCCCAGGTGAAGCAGACGCTTGCCAGACTCGCGTCCCAATCCAAGACTCCGTAATACAGTTCCAGAAATTCTTGCTTTTTTCGGCAAAATTCTTGGCGAACTCTTTGTTCTCTTCGCGTCTTTGCGGTTACTTTCTGGATAGGGCTATGCACTTGAGTCCAGTGGATCAGGTCGTGGCACGGGCGTCCCGCCCGTGCGGGTCAGGATTTAACTCTCAACTCGGGGCATGGCCGAGACGGCCATGCCACAGAAATTCGCCACGAATTTCACGAATTACACGAAAGAAAATTCGTGGAATCGTGTAATTCGTGGCCGCGCTTTTTGTGGTTGATGTAACCCGTTGCTTGTGACCGAAGAAAGAGGCGATCCGTAATACATCATCGTATTTTCGGACTGGTGCACCTACAGTAAGTGTGCAAAGGAAACGCGAAGATTTTATTGGTTGCGGGTGGTCTGCGCTGTGACATTCGTCATCTTCTGGCTGGTCTGCCTCCATTCTCTCCAAGCGGCGAGCGCTCCTGATCTTCTTGATGGATACCTGGCCTCAGGCGACTTGCGGGCCGCCGGGGAACTGCTCGACAGACTCGCCGCCGATCCAAAAGTCCCGCTCGAAGTCGCGCGCGCCATCGGAGCCGCCTGTGTTCGCCGCGGCCAGCCTGGGCTGGCCGCACGCTACCTGGTGCGGGTCGCCGCGCGGAATCCTCAGCCGCTCCTGCTCGCCGACCTGGCTTCCGCGCAGTTTCTGGCGGGCGAGTTCGCCGGGTCGGCAGCCACGCTCGACGCCATGGCGCGCAACGGCCGGCTGGCGCCGGCACTCGTGAGCCTGCGCGGCCTGGCGGCCCTGCAGCTCGGCCGCCGCGCGGAAGCGGTGCGTCATTTCCGGAATGCTCTGGCAGCGGATCCAGAAGAAGGAACCGCGAATTTCCACCTGGGGACGCTGGCCGCCGACGCGGGGGAGCTGCGAGACGCGATCCGGCACTTCGAGGTGGCCGCGCGCACCTACCGCGATCGCTACGCCGCGCGGTACAACCTGGCGCTCGCACTGTACCGGGCTGGACGCTGGCAGGACGGCGTGAACGTTCTCGAAAAAATCTCGCCCGATCCGGCTGCTGCGGGGGAAGTGGAGAACCTTCTCGCCCAGGGCTACGACAAGCTCGACCGTGTCCGGGAAGCCGTCGAGGCCTACCAGAAGGCAATCCGGCTCGATCCGAAGAATCCGGCCTATGTTTTTGACCTGGCAGTGATGGCGTTGCGCCGGCGGACCTATGACCTGGCCGAGGTCGTTCTCGAATCGGGTGTCCTGAGCTTCCCGCAGGATCGGAACCTGGCGCTTGCCCTCGGCGGGACCCACCAGCTGCGCGGGCAGATGGAGAAGGCCCAGCAACTGTTCCAGCGGCTCGCCTCTGCTCACGCGAAGGACCCGCTGATTTGCGTGTACCTTGGCAACTCGTACTTCGAAGCCGGCCGCTTCGAAGATGCGGTCGCCGCCTTCACCAGGGGGATCGATCTCGACCCGGAGAACAGCGTCCTCTATTACCAGGCTGCCGTCTCGCTCGTCAAGCTCGGCCGGGAAACAGACCCGCGGGTCCGGCGGTTTCTCGGGAAGGCGCTGGAGCTAGATCCGAAGCTCGCTCAAGCGTGCTATCAGCTGGCGAAGATCGACTCCGAAAGCAACCCGGCACGCGCTCGCGAGCTTCTTGCGCGGGCTCTGCGTCTGGACCCGGAGCTGTCAGAGGCGCACTTCCTCCTGTCGCGGCTCTGCCGGCAGGCGGGCGACGCGCGGTGCGCCCAGGCGGCCCTGCGCCGTTACGAGGCGCTGCGGGCGCGCGAGCGGGACCGGCTCGAGAGGGACCGCGTGAAGGGAATCCTCTTCACTCTTGAAAAGCGATAGCGATTGATTCTGCACATCGCGATCTATGACGCGGTCAACGGCGTCAAACAGCCGCACGAACAAAAGTTCGAACCGTACTTAGTCAAAGGCCAGGCTTCCGAGGAAGCCGCTGCCTCGACCGCCGCCCGCCTTGTGTTGGTGAATTTGTTTCCCGCCCAGCAGGCCTATTTCGACGTCGCCTATGCCAGCGCGCTGGCTGCCATTCCAGGCGGCAAGAGCAAGAAGCGCGGCGTAAACTGGGGCGAATTCGTCGCCGACACTATTTTGGCCGCTCGTGCCAACGACGGCTCGACGGCTGTCGTCGCTCCTCCCTCCGGCAGCGGCCCCGGTTACTGGGTGCCGACACCCCCAGCGTTTGCTCCCTATCTGCTGCCACAGTGGGGACTTGTCGTACCCTTCGCCATGGCGAGCCACGCCCAATTCCGACCGCCGGGGCTTCCCGCCCTCAGCAGCGCGAAATGGGCTGCGGATTACAGCGAGGTGAAGGTACTCGGCGGGGCCACCAACTCCACGCGCACGGCGGACCAAACGGAGAGCGCCCTTTTCTGGGCTGACGGCGCCGGCACCGAGACTCCGCCCGGGCACCGGAACAAGATCGCGCAGGACATCGCCGCTGCCCAAGGCAACACGCTGGATGAGAACGCCCGCTTGTTCGCCTTGCTGAACATCGCCATGGCCGACGCCGCCATTTGTGCCTGGGATGCCAAATACACGTTCGATTTCTGGCGCCCGGTGACCGCGATTCGCAACGGCGAGGCAGACGGCAATCCCGCCACCGACCCGGACCCGGCGTGGACTTCGTTCATCGCGACGCCTCCCTTCCCGGATTATGTCTCGGGCCACAGCACCTTCAGCGGCGCCGCCGCGGGCGTCCTGGCCCACTTTTACGGCACGGATGACATCGCGTTCGCCGCCGGCTCGGATTTCCTGCCGGGTGTGCAACGCAGCTTCACCAGTTTTTCCGCTGCGGCGGAGGAAGCGGCTCTGAGCCGTCTCTACGGGGGCATCCACTATCGCTCCGCGATTGAAGACGGTCTTCAGGCCGGCATCGGGATTGGCAGCTATGTCTCGCAATACTTCCTGCAGCCCAAGAGCAGAAAGAGGAAGTGAAGAAGAAGTTCACGCCAGAAAAGGCTTGCCACGAATTTCACGAATCACACGGCATTCTCTTTGCTCACTGTCGGTCCATGTCAAACGAAGTGTCTTCGAATCAAAAGCGCGTCATTCCCTGGACTGTGACCCCCTTTGTCCCTTTGCCCCTTGGTTATTTGAGTTTGATCTTCGAGATGTCGTAGGCTGGCTTCGGAAACTTCATGTTTAATTCTTCGAGCGCCTCCACAAGGATCTGGGATACCGCGAGGTTGCGAAACCATTTCTTGTTCGCGGGGATGACATACCAGGGGGCCCAAGGAGTGCTGCACCGGCCGAGGACGTCCTCGAAAGCCGTCATGTATTCATCCCAATACTTCCTATCCACATAGTCCCCTGGCGCCACCTTCCAGTGCTTCACAGGATCGTCAAGCCTTGCCTGAAGGCGTTTCTTCTGCTCTTCCTTGCTGATATGCAAAAAGAACTTCACGATCTTCACGTTGTTTTGCGCCAGGATGTTTTCAAAGGCGTTGATCTGATCGTAGCGCGGCGACCAAACGGGCTTCGGAACAAGCTTTCGGACCCGGACGACCAAAACATCTTCGTAATGAGAGCGATTGAAGATTCCAATCTCTCCTTTCGGCGGGACCGCCTTATGAATGCGCCAGAGGTAGTCATGGTCCAGTTCTTCAGCGGACGGAACCTTGAACGGTGTCACCGTACAGCCCATCGGATTGATCCCTGACATCACGTGCCGCACAGTTCCGTCTTTACCACCGGCGTCCATCGCCTGCAGGACAATGAGCAGGGAATGCTTGTTCTCCGCATAGAGAAGGTATTGGAGCTCGCCAAGACGGAACGTGTTCCTTTGAATCACATCCATGGCGCCCTGCTTGTCCTCGAAGCCGAACGTATCGTCCGGGTTGTACTTGGAGAGATTGACCTTCGTCCCAGGCTTGACGATCAAATTCTTGCTCAGGTTGATAGCCTTCACCCTGGCACCTCGCTACGGATCAGCGCGCTTGTTTCCCGTATAAACCGTGGATTGCCCCCGGGGGCCTCGAAGATAGAATTCCTGGGGAGGCGTTTTCAATAGTTTTGTCCGCCACGATTTGGCCACTGTCAGACCTCCGACCTCAGACCTCCGACCTCACACCACGACGTTGTGCGGTCTGAGGTCTGAAGTCTGAAGTGGCCCTGTGGCTGAAGATCGGATTTTGAAGAAAGACAAATCGCTGTTACCGGCCGCCGGAATGGGTCAAAATGCCGGCTATTCGCTGGGAGTGGTATTCCCATGTCAGAGAAGACGGGTGCATTCGAGCCGGGCGTCACGAGCATCGAGCAAATCAGCGCCCTCACACTGGCCACCCATGACATGGCGCGCGCCGTAAATTTCTATCGCTCGCTGGGTTTTACTCTGCGCTACGGCGGCGAGTCCGCCTCCTTTACCAGCTTTCGAGCCGGCCGGAGCTACTTGAACCTGATTGCCCAGCCTTCCGAGCGGCAATGGCGCTGGTGGGGCCGGGTGATTTTCTATGTCCGCGATGTTGATCTGTTTTACGCGCGCGCCGTATCCCAGGACCTGCATCCCGAGAACGCTCCCAGTGATGCCCCTTGGGGAGAACGGTTCTTCCACCTCACCGATCCTGACGGGCATGAGCTCAGCTTCGCGATGCCGTTGGGGAGACAAAATGGAACCAGAGATGAACACACATGAACGTGGTGCGGCATAGCCGCAACCAAAAAAATCTCACCGCAGAAACGCAGGGCGCGAGGAAAATTCGTAGCGTCCCGTGTCGCGGGACATGTGAGCCTGGATAACTCCTTTTGCGTCAACAGGACCGTTTGCCGGCTGGAAGCCAGCGCTACATTTCTTCTCATGTCCGCAGAGCCCGCAGAGAGAGATTTGGCGACTGACCAATGAAAAATGACAAATCGCAGTTCGTTGTCCGGACTTCTGGTCGCCTTCGACGTAACCGGTCTGCCACCAGCGAAGGAGCTAATTCGTCGTTTAGTGGATACTGATTTGTCCGGTGTTGACGGTCTCAGGGGGCAGATCGTAATTCCCGTTGCCGGATTTTGTATCACCAGGCACGCCGTCAAAGGCGCCGATGACCGTCAGTTGGAGAGTGCCGACGCCGGCGCCTCCTGCCGTCACGGTGACGGTAAATCCTACCCCCCTGAAAATAACGCCGTTAGCCAGATTCACGCTAGCAACACCGCTGAACGTGGCGGTCTCACCGCTGACACTTCCGGCGGTAACCTTTCCTTCTACGGCCATGAGAGGGAGTCCCAAAATATCGGCGTTTCCCGCCATTAAACATTCGAAATGCCCTTTGGCGGAACCGTCCTCTCGGATGATGACGCCGAGGCCAAAGTGCGAACCGTCAATATCCTCATCTTCGTCTAAGTCCGCGTTGAAGGTGCCCGTACCGCCTCCGCTCACAATCACTCGAGAGGCTGCGACAGCGCTGCTCGGAATTAGCGAGCTGATTGCTGCCAGTAATATTGCTATCTCTGCGCTTCTTAGATACTTTTTCATTGTTCATGTCCTCCGTTATGGTTTTGCGCCTGTTTCTCTTGGAACGCCCCGTTAAAGCTACCATCAGTGAAAATCTTCGCACTCCGCGCAAATTTTCCTAGCATCTCCGCTCGGCCGCGCCTCAATCGAAAGATCGGTGGCGCGGCCGTCGTGAAGGGTAGAAATGAATTTCAGTCAAATCCTCCCTGCGCGAATTTGGAACCCTCGATTAGTGCAGGACATGAAAAAGGGTCCGGTTTGCATCGACACCGGCGACAGGAGCCTCACGGTTCCAATACGCCAC
>QHZE01000343.1:1566-10858 GCA_003225335.1 Acidobacteriota bacterium | reverse complement strand
CCGCGACACCTTCAGGATGCGATCGTACGCCCGCGCCGACAGGCCAAGCTTGGTGATGGCGTTCTCCATCTGCTTCTCGCTCTCGGCATCGAGCTTGCAGAAGCGCCGGAGCGTCCGGGGCGTCATCTGCGCGTTGCAGTAAAGACCGAAGGGCGCCAGCCGCCGGAACTGTTCCTCCCGTGCCGCCAGGATCCGACCGCGAATCGCCGCCGAATCCTCTCCTGCCTCTTCCTGGGCCAGCTCTTTGTATCTCACCGCGGGTACCTGAATGTGCAGGTCGATCCGGTCCAGCAGCGGCCCGGAGATCCGCGCCAGATAACGCTGGATCAACGGAGGCGTGCAGGAGCATTCGTGCAAAGGATCGCCAAAAAAGCCGCAAGGATGCGGATTCACATTTTGGCGCCGAACGCGAGATGGAGATAAGCCTCGAAGGGTCTGATAGAAAGGACCCGCCTCTTCGCCTAAACAAGTTTGGGTTACCAGAGAAAAGTCGGTACCGGACAGCAGATGTTTGTGCTCTTCTGAGCATAAGTCCCGACCTGCTACGGTGGCGTTTTCTCACGGGCAAGTATTCTGAAGCTCGCAGGGACGGTAGGGGAAGAGTTTTCAATGTTGAAGATCTCGAATCCATTCTCGCTCAGAACAAAAAGCTTGGTAAAGGGAGGGAGTCACCTAAATCGGTAAGGCGAGCGAGTCACCTAAAGACGAAAACAACCTCAAGTCCGACGGTTTTCTAAGTCATTGGCTCGACCAATGAACCGGATTTGTGACAATCCCCAACCATTCGAAGACGGCGAGCATTGTCACAACCCCTCACATGATTCCGTTGACCGTCAATTTCTGAAGCATGTTCCAGCGGGATGGTCGTCCTTAAGCTATTGCAAAGGCTCGTCGCTGCGGCCCTTTTTTCTTTCAAGCGCAAGACCATGGCCACTTCGCACCTCGGTAGACGTTTTCAAACGTCGTCTTAGGAGCTCCGACCGCCGGCAGGGTACGGTCGGCCAGCCCAGTCCGCTCCGACCAGCGCGCTAATGTCACCACTCCCAAAACGCGCCACGAGGATGTCGGCCGAGAAGGTCACACCCAGAACCGACCGCCGACGATTACGTCTTCCGAACCGCACTACTCCTGTTCCTAATCACCTTCCAACAGACCCTTAAACGGAACGCCAATAATCTCTTGCCAGAGGCCGGTCATTATATAATCCCTGCAGAGATCTGCCGCGGCCCGGCAGGAGTGGATCAAGAAGACGGTATGGCTGGACTCTCTCCTAAAAGTCCTGAAGGAGGTTCAAAGTCCTGCCTGCGGATCCGGTATCGGCCCAGCGTATGTATCCCTGATTTTCAAGGGGCCGGACCGCGCAGCCCAGGAAATCGCTCTTACGGGAAATCCCTCCACGCCCCGCAGAGCCTTCGAACAACAAAGCCGGCTTTTGGAAGCCGGGGCCTATGAATCAGTCCAAGTTCGGCGTTCCATTAAATTCAGTTGAGTGGACTTTAAAGAAGATCGCCCTGTTCTGCTGGGGCTTGGGCCTGGCTCTCGTCCTGATTTACCGATACTTCAAATTTGATTTCGAGCCCATCCATCCGGGATCTTATCTTGGAGGCTTTGGCCTTATCTTTGAGCAGCTGGCTAAAGTGCCGGAAGCTGTGTCCTTCGTGAGAATTTTGGCCATTTTTTATATCGTATGCGGCACGATCATCACCTTGGGTAAGCCCGTCCTCCTTCGGGCCATGATGATTTTAAACAGGGTGGTGCAGGCAGGGATTGTTTTGCTTGGCGTTTTGATGATTCTGTCACTCCCCGCGCTGTATTTTGTCGGGGGCATCTTCTACATTCTCCCTGCTATGGTGTTATTTCTCTTTTTTGCCTTCCACCGGAAAATGAATGCTTACTGCAAACAAGCCGTCGCAACCCTGGCCGCGAGTGAAGGAAGCCGGGAATGGCGAGCGCGCTTTCGCTGGGCCGCGCCCGTTGCTTCTTTGTTTGCCGTCAGCCTTTTTTTTAGTGACTGGCAAGCCCCTTCCAAACCGATATTCAAAGTTTTTGAACTGGTCTCCGTGGTTCCCGACGAATTTTTCATGGCCTCTCGAGCGCCTTATCTTGCCACATCTTCAAAAAACGATACGGCCGGACTCCAGGTCTGGGATATTTCCCAGCCTTTCCGAGGGGGAGTCTCTCGAAATCGCTTTGGGGGGAAATGGGCTTACGATCACTTGATCAGCGAAAGTCCCAAGGATATTTCTCCGGACGGTTCGGCGCTTGCGAGCGCGTCGACCACCATGGAAAACGGGTCGGAATTTTCCCGTCTGAGGATTTGGAGTCTCGAATTGCCCCACAAGTCTCATCCTTATTATTTTTACATCGACGATCTTGTTTACACGACCTTGGATACGACCGCGGATCCTGTGGTCATCGAGATCGCGCGGGCCATGCGGATCACAGCCCTGACTTATGCCCTGGAGGGTTCGAAGGTCTATATCGGAACCGCGCAAGGCGAGGTCGGGCGCATGAATTTGCAGAAGAAGCAATTGGAGGATATCTTTCAAGCCTGCGACTGCGAAATCCTTGAACTTTCATTGGATCCAAGCGGTGAAAAGCTTGCGGTTCTGGGACGTCCAAGGCATGGGAAGTATACCTTCTATGATAACAGGCGGCCGTGGATTCTCGAGAAAGGAATCGACTACTGGCCCTCCTATCTTGAAAAGAGACGATACAACCTCAGTGTATGGAACGTCCACGAGCGAAGCCGCGGGCTTTTCTTTGATCTCGACAGCATGATGGATCCCAGGCTTTTCTCAGCGTCTTGGCTGGTTTCTGCGCCGGCACTGGATAAGCCGTTATTCTGGGATTTGACGAGCGGCAAAGCGAGAAGCTTGAATGAGAAACTTGATTCCCACGTCCTTGCCGTTGCCATTTCCCCCAAAGGCGATAGGGCGGCGTTAGCCTTCATGGAGAGTATTGTTCTTTACAAGCTTCCTGATTTGAAGCGGATTGGGGCCATCCACCATCATTACGAATGGCCGGTGGCTCCCATCACGATCTCTCCGGATGGAACGCTTTTGGCAGGCGCCAACCGGATACGAGAGACTCACAGCAGCAGGGGTAACCCTATTGCGCTGAAAGTGTGGGATCTTCGCCGAATCCCTGTCGACTCAACTCACGCTTCCCGTATGGAAGAACCGTTTGGCCGGCCGGCTCAGGATGACCGAGGCGATGCCGACGCCGCCACGCCGTCGTTGGGTGACCCTCGATTAACGGCCGCGCAAGTCGATAGCATCTTGGAAAGACTTCACCAAGCTGCCCGGCACAAAGAGGCGAGCGTGCGACGGAGCGCCGCCGTGGAGCTGGGGAAGGGCGATGATCCCCGGGCGGTCGATCTACTGATCACGCTCCTTCTCGACGAAGACACTAATGTGATCATTGCCGCCCACCAATCCTTGAACGGGAGCAAGCAAGAAGCAAAAGTGGTCGAGGCGCTCATCGCCGTCTTGCAAGAAAAGAAGATCCCGATGACAGCCTGGAATCTCGTTCCTAACATTCTTATTTTGAAAGAGAAGAAAGACCCGCGCGCCATCGGCGTTCTTGCCGGCCTGCTCGCCCATGAAGACATGTCCGTGCGTCAGAATGCGGTCCACGCGCTTGGAGCCATCGGAACAACGCAGGCCTTGCAGCCTCTTGTTCCCAGCCTTAAAGATGAAGCGGAACTGGTCCGCTCGAGCGCAGCAACCGTGTTAGGCAAATCCAGAGACCCGCGTCTGTTTAAACCGCTCCTTGCCGCCCTCAAAGACAGCGATCCATCTGTTAGAAACGCCGCACATAGAGCCCTTGTCCATATGACGGGAGTAGATTTTCAATGGGACATTGCGAAATGGATGGAATGGTGGGCGGAGAATAAGAAGCAGATAAGATGAGCCTCATGAAACTCCTCTCAGCTCGATTAATGAAAAACCTCTGCTGCGGACGTTGCCGCATAATAAGACGGGTCCAAAAACCTTAAGGCGCGCAAATGCACTTCGAAATTAGCAATTACGAGCTATGGCCTGTTACATAACACTTTGTCTGGCTATTCTTTTTATTGCGCCGGATTCGTTTTCGGCGAATGCATCGGTGTGACCGACGGAGACACGATCGAGGTCTTGCGGGACCATACTGCTATTAAGGTGCGGCTCGAAGGCATTGACTGTCCGGAACGCGGCCAGGACTTCGGTCAGAAGGCCAAGCAGTTCACGTCCGGCCTTGTATTCGGCAAGGCGGTGGAGATCCGTCCCATAGGAGAGGACCGGTACGGCAGAACCGTTGCAAGGGTTTATTGTTGACGGCAAAGATGTCTCAGAAGAACTTCTTAAAGCGTGTCTGGCCTGGCACTTAAAAAAGTACATCGGATCCTGGCCGTTTACGGTCAGGGTAACTGGAAGGAAGTCGGTGTCATACGTCCGGCCCACGCTCCCGGGACGTGACCGGCTCCGCGACCTGGGCTGTGCTGGATTCCTTCACACCTCTTGTTCTATGCCGGACACCTGTTGCTCTTTTAGAGCAGAACTCAGCGAGGTCGCCTTCCTGGAGTTGTTTGATGCCGTCCTTCGTTTGGGTGCTCCAAAGCCATCCGCCTGCATCCGTCCGATGCCGCCGATACCGCCGATACCGAGGATCCAATGACGGTGGGCTTGTAAACGTCGTAAGATAGGTGGATATGACCACACGAGGTTGGTCCGTTTCGTCGCTAGCGGTCCTGGCCGCCGCGGCAGCCTTGAGCGTTCTGGGAACCGTCTCCTGCGCACGCAGTCCAACGCCGTCGGCGCCGACTGCCGCTGCCGCGAAAGCGTTCCTCGACACGGTCAATCAGACGATGTTGAAGCTGGGCGTCGCGCAAAATCAAGCCGGCTGGGTCCAACAGAACTTCATCACCGACGACACCGAGGCGTTGGCCGCACGCATCAACCAGCACTACTACGACGCCATCGGCCGCTTCGCAAAAGAATCCACGCGGTTCGACGCGGTGGACCTGCCGGCCGACCAGCGGCGCGAGATCAACGTCCTGAAGACATTGCTCGTGATGGTGACGCCCTCCGATCCCAAAGAGTCCGAGGAGCTCGCGACAATCATGGCGAGGCTCGAATCGGCGTACGGCAAGGGCAAATGGTGCGCTGACCCGTCGAAGCCCGATGCCTGTCTCAACATCGACGATGTGACGAAGATCATGGCGACGTCGCGCGACCCGCGACGACTACGCGAGGTCTGGGAGGGCTGGCACACAATCTCGCCGCCGATGCGCAAGGACTACGTCCGATTCGTGGAGCTGTCGAACAAAGGCGCGCAAGAGCTCGGCTTCGCGGACACGGGCGCGATGTGGCGCGCGAAGTACGACATGCCGCCCGACGATTTCACGAAGGAGCTTGATCGGCTGTGGGATCAAGTGCGACCACTCTACCTGAAGCTGCACGCCTACGTTCGGATGAAACTGCACGACACCTACGGCGATATCGTGCCAGCGAATGGGCCCATCCCCGCCTACCTGTTCGGCAATATCTGGGCGCAAGAGTGGGCGAACATCTTCCCGCTCGTGGCGCCCGCCAACGCCGACCCCGGCTATTCGCTGACCGACATCCTGAAGCGACGGCGGATGGGCGCGCTCGACATGGTTCAGGCCGGCGAGCACTTTTACACCTCGCTCGGGTTCGCTCCGCTGCCGAAGACGTTCTGGGAGCGTTCGCTGTTTGTACGACCCAGGGATCGCGAGGTCGTGTGTCACGCGAGCGCGTGGGACATCGATCTCGAAGCCGATCTGCGCATCAAGATGTGCATCGATCAGACCGGCGAAGATTTCACCACGATTCATCACGAGCTCGGCCACAACTTCTACCAGCGCGCGTACAAGGAGCAGCCAGTCATCTTCCGCGACAGCGCGAACGACGGCTTCCACGAAGCAATCGGCGACACGATCGCGCTCTCGGTCACGCCTGAGTACCTCGTGAAAATCGGGCTGCTTGACAAGGCGCCCGATGCCTCGCGCGACCTCGGTCTGCTGATGACCAGCGCCCTCGATAAGATCGCATTTCTCCCATTCGGCCTGCTCATCGATCAATGGCGCTGGAAAGTGTTCGCCGGCGAAGTGGCTCCCGACGCGTACAACAAGACGTGCGCTATTTCCTCGCGCGCATCCTGCAGTTTCAGTTCCATCGGGCGCTCGCCAAGATTGCCAGCTGCACGACACCGCTCCACCGCTGCTCGACCTACGAGAGCAAGGAAGCGGGCCGTCGTCTAAACGCGATGTTGTCGATGGGCCAATCGCGCCCGTGGCCCGACGCGCTCGAGGCGCTGACCGGTACGCGGCAGATGGACGCGACCGCCATCCTCGATTACTTCGCGCCCCTGTCGAAGTGGCTCGACAACCAGATCGCCGGAAAACCGATCGGCTGGTAAGGGGTGCTCTAGCTGTTCACCACAAAGAACGCCGAGGTCACCGAGTGGATTCAACCACAGAGGCACGGAGGAACGGAGGCATCTGGCGACCTCGTTGTGCTTTTGTTACAGCTGTCGCTAGTTCACTCCTGTCTGCTCTGGGCACCGCAGAGCTGATTCTGAATCGGGTGTGGCTCTTTTAGATTCGTAGGTATGTTAAGGCCCCCCAATGAGATAGGCACATCAGCCCGTGCGCCAAGCCGGTGTTTTCGGGGAGATATCGAATGCCGAGCAGCATAAGTGCTCGTCCTGTCGCGCTGCACGCCCACGAGGCACCAATCGCATCAACTTTGGACCCTCGATGCTCTCTATAAACATTTTGCTGCACTTTTTCCTTGCTGCTTGCTAGGGTCATGCTCCGGAGAATGCCGGCAGGTGACAGTCGAGGTGGGCAGCTATCGATTCAGTGGAAAAGTATTCAACGGCCCAGGAGGTCTCGCTCATTCGCGAGGTCGTTGCGACGTGCCGGGGGCTGAGTCGCAAGGAGTTGGCGAACACCATCAGTGAGCAGTCTGCTCGGGCGAAACCTGCTGCGCCGCGCCGGCGACTTCGACGGATTCATGAACTTCGTATTCGTGGTTTAAGATCAAGGAAACCTCGTTCGACCCTTGCTTCAGTTCGACCACCGCATCTTTCAGAAGAAAAAAGCCCGGCTTGGCGACGCCGGCGTGGCACAGGCCGAGGCTCAAATTCGCGACTTCGAAGTTTCTCGCCGCATCGCTGGAGGCGATATAAGTTTCCGTCACTTGATAGCACCACAACCTCGACGGCGGCTACCGTCAATCCGTTTTCATCCTCCACATGGCCGTGCAACGATGACTGCGCTTCCGAAGTGGCTTGCGCGGCGACGTCTCTGCTGGCACGAATCTCCTCAAGGTTTCAGGAGGTGGTGTCCACCTGTCAATCTTCCGTTTAAGTCCGGAGGCGGTCGCACATCGGTTCCCATCCCTTCTTTACCTGATAATACTTAGACGTTGTGCAGGTTTTTGGTGGTTCAGTCTCCTAAAAGCCAACTGCCGAGGCCGTCAAGATCCCAACGGTTGTTGGAGGCGCAGAAAGGCGGTCGAGCTCAGGCTCAGGAGACGGGCGTATTTCTGCAAATTCCACGCCCCGGGGCATTTTTCTATGTGTATGATTTGCCGTTGCGGGGCCTGGAACAATCGATCAGGAGCTCTGCATCTCCCAAATAGACTGCGTTTCTGAGGGATTGGCACAAGAGAATAATCTGGACCTCTTTGTACGAATTGTGAAAGCAACGAATCTGCGGAATGCAGTTGCCTTGATGTTCCTAATCTTGGTCCCCTCGCCGGGGCGGCCGCAGACTATTTCGTTTGGGCTGAGCGCCGGGACACCGGTCGCAACCAAGGAGGGAACCCGGCTACAACGCGATACTTCTTGCATAATGACAAAGAAGTCACAGATAAAGACCCTATCCGTTCGTCAACAAGAACGTCCTATCCGCACGGAGGAACGGTAGACGGAGGCGGAACATGGCTCCAAGACTTGTCCGCGGAAGATGGATAAGCAAGCCTAACGTGCTCGCCGCGCGACAGGGAGTGAGATGAGAACGCTGGCACGAGACCTTCGTCACGCGGCGCGCTCAATTCGCCGAACTCCTGGCTTCACGGCGATCGTCGTCTTTACACTGGCCCTCGGAATCGGAGCCAACGCAGCTATTTTCAGCGTGGCGAATGTCGCCTTGCTGCATCCTCTCCCCTATGACCGACCGGACCAGATTGTCCTGGTCACGACGGTCGATAGCAAAGGGAAGCAAGGCGGGGCGCAGCCCGCAGATTTCCTGGACTGGCGCGCTCAGAATCGGGTCTTCGAGCACCTGGCCGCGAAAATCGACTGGACCTCTTACAGGCTCACCGACAACAGCGATCCGGTAGAAGTGGTGGGCTCGCCAGTATCCGCTACCTTCTTCCCTTTGTTGCGTGTCCAGCCGATAGTTGGGCGGGCCTTCTTGGAAGGCGAAGATCAGCCAGGCGCGCCCGGAGCGGCTATCATTAGCGAGCAGCTCTGGGAAAGTCGCTACCGCCGTGATCCGAGAATCCTCAGCCGGTCTATCAAGATCGACGGCAGGCCATACACGGTCGTGGGGGTCATGCCCGCCGGCTTCTCTCTCCACGAGACCCGTGGCGAACGGCGTGACCAGTTGTGGATCCCATTTGCTCAACAATTCGACGCCCGCCAGCTCGCAATCCGCGAAACCACCTATCAGCTTCGGGTGTGGGCGCGGCTCAAATCCGGCATCACGTTGGACCAAGCGCAGGCGGAGATGGACGTGATCGCGCACCGTCTCGAGCAACAAAATCCTAAGACCAATACCGGTCGTCGCATTCGGCTCGTCCAGATGCAGGCAGCCCTGACCGCACGTTTGAATCCTCAGACCCGCGTGTTGCTCGGCGTCCTGTTGGGTACGGTGGGTTTTGTGCTCCTGATCGCCTGCGCGAACGTCGCTAATCTGCTGCTTGCGCGCGGGGCCTCACGAGGTCAGGAAATCGCGATCCGCCTGGCGATCGGTGCCGGCAGAGCGCGAATTGTGCAGCAACTGCTCGCGGAAAGCTTGCTGCTTGCCGCGATCGGTGGATTCGCAGGTCTCCTCCTCGCGTCCTGGGGCATTCAGCTGCTACCGGTGCTGGCGCCGGCAAACCTGGTCATTCCTCGCCTGGATCAGCTACGAATCGATCGCTTCGTTGTGGCATTCACTGCCGTTGTCTCGGTCGCTACCGCGGTTCTCTTTGGTCTTGCCCCGGCGATTCAGGCGGCGCGCCGCGACATCAACCTGGCGCTGAAGCAGGATGGCGGCCCAGGACGCCCATGGCTT
>QHZE01000343.1:0-1490 GCA_003225335.1 Acidobacteriota bacterium | reverse complement strand
TCCTCGGCCGGGTCGAGAGTGTCCCTGGAGTTCGGTCCGCCGCGCTCGCGACCTCCCTACCGTTTACCGGAACTGACTGGCTCCACCAATATATGGACGACACCCTGATGAAGGCCACGGCCCGGCGGGTGAGTCCCGGATACTTTGCAACGCTGGGGATACCTGTTCGGGCAGGCCGGGTGTTCACGGAAGGTGACACCGCTGCCGGGCGACCGGTCGTCGTGATCAACGAGGCCATGGCGCACCAGTATTGGCCGGGGCAGAATCCGATCGGCAGGCAGATCCGAGAAGCGGACAGGCACGATCGGCTGCTGCCGGACGGCGCGGCAGCAACGATCATCGGTGTAGTAGGCGATACCAGACAGAAGCTCGAAGCCGATTCGCTACCGGAAGTTTATTTCTCGCTCTCACAGACCGGCAATTACACACTCGGAACCACGCTGGTGGTCCGGACCGGATCTGCCCCATTGTCGCTCGTCCCGGCCATTCGTGAGCAGGTTCAGGCGCTCGACCGTAGTCAGCCCGTCATGCAGATCGCCACGTTGGATCACATTCTCCACCAATCCATCGCACCTCAGCGTTTCAACATGATTCTCCTCGCCGTATTCGCCGCGATGGCGGTCAGCCTGGCTTGCGCGGGAATCTACGCCGTGATTACTTTTTCCGTAAGCCGGCGCACGCGCGAAATCGGCATCCGCATGGCGCTGGGCGCGCGCGGGAGTGACATTGGCAAACTCGTCCTGCGCCAGGGGCTAACGGCCGCATTCGTCGGTATTGCGATTGGGTCGGCCGGGGCTCTCGGCCTAACACGCATCCTCGCAAGCCAGCTTTATGGTGTATCCCCACATGATCCGCTGACGTTCCTTGTGGTTGCTCTGACTTTGCTGGCCTTGGCCGCCGCAGCCAGCTATTTGCCGGCCCGCCGTGCCGCCCGGGTCGACCCGGTTGTGGCGCTGCGGCACGAATGAGCGTGGCACATGTTTGCGAGCGAGACGTGGCCAGCAGGAATTGGATCTGCTCCAGTTCGCCTCCGGTTGTGTAACACAGGCGTGCACAGGACCGGCGAAGGTCGTGTGGCGCGACTTTCGACAAGCGGAGCTTTGCGGCATATTCCTACACGATATGCCGGACGACCTTTTCTATCATGCCGTCGCCCCAGGCTGTTCCGGCTCTGCAAACGCACCGAAACAGTTTTCCACTCGTGACTCCCGCAGCATTCACCCATATCGCCTCCTCTAGAAAAAATGCGGGGACGTCTCACAAGTTTAGCGGTTTCTTCGGGCGCCCTCCTCTGCGCGGTCTAAGGGTCCTGCCAAGCAGCCCTTCCAGTTTATCCACAAAGGCTTCCGATCCACAGGGGCGGCCGGTCTTTGTGTTATTCCGGATCATCTTGAGTTCCGCTTGGTTGTCGCCGCCTGAAACCCATGCAGACCAATCAGGGATTCCCATCGCAGGGAAAATTCGGTGAACGGGTGGGACGTCCCTTCCTT
>QHZE01000429.1 GCA_003225335.1 Acidobacteriota bacterium | reverse complement strand
TGAATAATGGCCTGGATAAACAAGTGGAAGGAAACCTGGTGAGGATCGCCAGAAAGTCCACCCTGCAGTCGGAGGCCAAGCAGCAGGAAGATCTCAAGAAGGCAACCCTGTTGGCCGCAGACCTCCAAACCAGGATCAAGCGCCTGAACTATGCGAAAGCGTCAACGATGATCCCGACGCTGGCGGACCAGAAATCCGTGCGCGGGACCGTCGTCGTGGACGAACGCTCCAACGCTCTCGTGCTCACCGATATTGGCACCTCCATCGATAGGATGCTGCAGCTGGTTGAAGCGCTCGACATCCCGCAACCTCAGGTCGAAATCGAAGCGCGCATTGTTTCAGCGACGCGGGACTTTGCCCGGGCCATCGGCGTGCAGTTCGGATTCGTTCAGGGGAACCTGGAGCGGGTCACCGTCGGCGGTCCCAACACTTTCGGCACAATCGGCGGTACGCGCCCGTCGGCAACGCCAACAACGACCTTCGCCGCAGGGAACCCGGCCACAGGGCGAGGCGCAGGATCCACCCAGGCCGGCTCAACGGCGGGCGTCAGCACCGGAGGCGCGGGAAACTTCAACGTGAACCTTCCTTCCACGAACCCGATCAGCGGTATTGGATTGTCCGTCGGGAACATTTTCGATACTTTCCTGTTGGACGCCGCCATAACCGCGGGAGAGAGCAAAGGGTTGGCCAAGCTTATTTCCCAGCCGAAGGTCGCCACCCAAAACAACCAGCAAGCCACGGTGACGCAGGGATTGCGGTTCCCGGTCCAGATCATCGCGAACCAGACTGTGACGGTTCAATTCCAGAACGCCGCGTTGACCCTTACCGTCACTCCCCAGATCACACAGGAAGGCAACATCGTTCTCGACCTGAAAGTGGAAAACAACACGCCCGATTTCAGCAGACAGGTCAATGGCGTCCCGTCCATCCGGACCAGTGAATCGACTACGCGAGTTCTCGTCAGCGACGGCGGCACGACCGTAATAGGCGGCATTCTGATAGACAGTGAGTCCAATACGGAAGACAAAGTCCCTGGCCTGGGTAATCTGCCAATCATCGGAAACGTCTTCAAGCGCACCTCTGTCTCTCGCAGCGTGCAGGAAGTGATTTTCTTCATAACTCCCAGGATCATGAAGTAGCAAACTAATGTTTCGAGAGATTCTGGTCAGGCTCTTGCACGACGTAAAGGGCGCCCAGTGGGCTATCGTGGTAGCTGGCGACGGCGTGCCCGTCGATGCCAGCTCAGAGGCCGGCGTGCTGAGCGCTGAGACGCTGGCCGCCGAATACGCCCTCTTCGTTCGCGCCTGCCAGCGGGTGCTTGCCAAGACCGCGGGAGGCGAGCTGCAAGGTTTCGAGCTGCTCACCGACCGCGGAAAGGTTGTTCTGGAGACGTTGACTCCCGAGTACTTCCTTCTGATGGGCCTGGAATCCCAAGGATATACCGGGCAGGCCCGGTTCGAAATCCTGCGCGCCCGCAGCCTCTTGGAGCGGGAACTCGTAGTGTAACCGCCTGCATCCGCCGCCTTCTTGGCGAATCTTTGCGCTCTTGGCATCTTCACGGTTAATTCTGTTCTGGGTCAGTCGCACCGCGTAGTCGCTAAGTACGCAAAGGAATCCCTAAGGCGTGCCTGTGCCAGCGCAAAAACCTGCAACCGACGCGGCATCCATCAGAATAAGGCGACTCGTTGACAGCCTGGAAAAGCAGGAGACCGAAGGGTTGGTGATCGGTCACCTGCCGAACATTCGATACCTTTTCGCTTTCACTGGCAGTACCGCCACCGCTCTCCTCAGCGCCCGGGGCAATTTCCTCTTTCTCGATTCCCGCTACACAATCCAGGGCGGGCAGGAGACTGTCGCCTGCACGGTGGAAGAGGCCCTTCCGTCGGCCGATGAAGCGCTTGCCCGTAAGATCATCGCGCTTGGACTGCGCAGCGTGGCAGTCGAGGGCGCCTACCTCACGCTCAACAGATTCTATGCCCTGAGAAAGCACCTCCCCCGCCGGGTGGCGATCCGGCACCGGACAGGGATCGTGGAGGGTCTGCGTGCAGTCAAAACCATTGATGAGATTGAAGAAATCCGCAGGACCCTGCGTTTGACAACCCAGGCCTTTGATGCTATCATCCCGGCCGTCAAACCGGGCATCCGAGAGAGGGATGTGGCTGCCGAATTGGAGTACCAGTTGCGAAAGCACGGCGCCCGCAAACCGTCGTTTGATACCATCGTAGCTTCGGGCGCACGATCCGCCTTGCCGCACGGTCTCGCCTCCGATAAGGTACTCCAGAAAAATGAATTCGTCGTCATCGACTTCGGAGCATATCGTGAGGGATACGCCAGCGACGTCACCCGTACGTTGTTTCTGGGCAAACCCTCATCCGAGCATCGGAAGGTATACCGGACAGTTTTGGATGCGGTAAGGCGCGCGGAGGAACGTACGCGCCCCGCGCTCAAGGGCCGGTCCGTAGACAGGCTTGCGAGAGAACATATCGAGAAGGCCGGCTTCGGAGTCTATTTCGGGCACGGAGCGGGTCACGGAATAGGGTTGGAGGTCCATGAGGCCCCCTTTATTCATCCAAGGCAGGAGGAGAGGATTTGTACGGACATGGTTTTTACGATTGAACCCGGGATCTATTTGCCTGATAGGGGGGGAGTGCGCATAGAGGATATTGTACGGGTGACTCCGTCTGGCTGCGAGGTCCTGACGTCCTACACGAAGGAGCTCATAGTGCTATAGGAAGCACTCGATGAACATTAAGGAAGTGAAGGACCTTATCCGGGAGATCCTCCAAAGCGATATCACCGAATTTGAGCTCGAGCACACGGGAACAAAGCTCAGGCTAAAAAGAGGCCGAGGATCGACGGATGCGTCCCCGTCTGCTGCCTTAAACGAGGTGGGCCACCCAGAAATTCCAAACACTCTGCCCGTTCCTAACGAGGTTCCGGCCTCCGCGCTCACCGGGCTCGATGAAAAAGACGAGGAGGCAGGCCTCCACATCATAACCTCTCCCATCGTCGGCACGTTTTACAGCGCGCCTTCACCGGGATCCGAACCGTACGTCAAAGTCGGAGATGCAGTCGAGGAGGGGCAAATTTTGTGCGTGGTGGAAGCAATGAAACTGATGAACGAGATTCCGTCCGACGTTACCGGAGAGGTTGTGCGACTCTATGTGGAAACCGGCCACGCTGTGGAATTCGGGCAGAAACTCTTCGGGATCCGGCCCCACAAGTAGCTGCAGCCTCCGGCCATGTTCCAAAAGATACTCGTCGCCAATCGTGGAGAGATCGCGCTGCGCATAATCTGCGCATGCAAGGAACTGGGAATCCCGACCGTGGCCGTCTACTCCCAGGCGGATCAGGATTCTTTACACGTCCGCTTTGCTGATGAGGCCATTTGCATAGGGCCTCCCAAGAGCAGCGAAAGCTATCTCAATATTCCGGGGGTAATCAGCGCGGCGGAGATCTCAAACGCCGACGCCATTCATCCGGGCTACGGTTTTCTTGCCGAGAGCGCCTATTTTGCTGAAGTCTGCGAAGCCTGCGGTCTGACTTTTATCGGACCCTCGCCCGAGGTGATTCAGCTGATGGGAGACAAAGATGCTGCGCGCAGAGCAATGAAGGAGGCCGGCCTGCCCGTACTCCCCGGCACCGGTAAACTCCAAGGCCCTGCCTCCGCCATCATTCCTCAAGCAGAAGAAATCGGTTACCCCGTTATCCTGAAAGCCGTTGCGGGTGGCGGGGGTAAAGGAATGCGGATCGTCGATTCTTCTCCGGAGCTAGCTGCGGCGCTGGAGGTCGCGCAGAGCGAATCCGAGTCCGCCTTCGGGTCTTCCGAGGTATATCTGGAGAAGTATCTTCCCGCGGCCCGTCACATTGAGTTTCAGATCCTGGCTGACCATCACGGTACTGTGATGCATCTTGGCGAGCGGGAGTGCACCATCCAGCGGCGCCACCAGAAGCTTCTGGAGGAAGCTCCGTCGAGTTATCTGACGCGGGAAATGCGGGAAGCGATCGGAAACCGCGTAGTCGAAGCGGTCCGGGCCGTGAATTACACGAATGCAGGAACAGTAGAGCTGCTCTTTGATGACCTCCACAACTACTACTTTATGGAGATGAATACCCGGATCCAGGTCGAACACCCCGTTACAGAAATGATAACGGGCCTGGATCTGGTAAAGGAACAGATACGAATAGCCGCAGGCGAAAAGCTTGCTTACAGGCAGGAGGAGATCGAGTTTCGCGGGCACGCGCTGGAGTGCAGGATCAATGCCGAATGTCCCGACACTTTTCTTCCATCGCCGGGGAAGATTACGGCGTTCCATCCACCTACAGGAATAGGAGTTCGTGTTGATACCGCGGCATATACTGACGATGTCGTCACGCCCTACTACGACTCGCTCATAGCAAAAGTCATCACGCATGGAAAGGACCGGCTGGAAGCCGTAAGGCGCATGCAGAGGGCCCTGGAAATGACTATTGTCGAGGGAGTGAAAACCACTATTCCTCTGCACCAGCGCGTCCTCCAGGATCACGACTTTCTGACCGGCCGGATCAGCACGCGCTTTCTCGAGCGCTGGACAACTTCAGGGGCAAAGAAGTAAAGGGGAACTGCTCCTGTTGGTGCACTGGAACGCGTTTGTATAAGCTCCCTCCGATCTACGCTATTACAGATAAAAGAATATCCGGCAGAAGCACGCATCTCGATATTGTGCGGGAATTGGCGAGCGGGGGCGCCACGCTCATCCAGGTGCGCGATAAGGAGACGCCAGTTGCGGACCTCCTGGCCGACCTGGGAAACTGTGTGGACTTTGCCGAAAGACGCGGGATCCTGCTCCTGGTAAATGACCGCTGCGACCTGGCGCTCAGTTGCAACGCCTCGGGAGTTCACCTCGGCCAGGAGGACCTTCCCCCGGAGGCAGCGCGCCGGATCATGGGGAAGAAGAGCATCATAGGTTTCTCAACCCATACCGTTGGCCAAGCCGGCAGGGCCCAGCAGATGCCTGTAGACTACATCGGATTCGGTCCTATATACCCCACCCGCACGAAGCAGGACACAAGTCCTGTCGCGGGCCTGAGAGAACTCCGCGGGGCCTGCGGCGCAAGCTCCAAACCCGTCGTTGCCATTGGCGGCATTGGCCTCTCAACCGTGAGGGACGTGCTCGAGGCGGGAGCCTCCAGCGCTGCCGTCATTTCTGCTTTGATGGGAGCCGCGAGTATCGCCGGGCGGATGGAGGAATTTCTTAAGAGAGCCACGGGGAAGCCCTAGAGCGCGAGTAGGAAGGATAGGTTTCAAGAACCAGATCCGGACCCGCCCAAAACGTCCTTGCCGCTCTGAACTGCGGGGCCTGGCCGATGCTCTCGATCCCCTTGCCGCCCACACAAGGGACGGATTTCTTTCCCCCCAGGATAATCGGCGCGATGATGAAGTAGAACTTGTCGACCAGCTTCTCTTCCAGAAACGACCAGTGGACCTCACTGCCTCCTTCCACCAGCAGGCCCTGGACTTGCCGTTTCCCCAGCGTATCGAGGACGGAAACCAGATCCAGACCCGCCCCTTTTCTGGGCACGGGGATCACCTCAGCGCCTTGTTCTTCGAGGCGCTTCTTGCGATTGTCCGGCGCGCCTGGCGCGCACATGATTACTGTCGGCTCCAGCGTTGTGACACAAAGCGCTCGGGCTGTAGGCGGAGTTCTCAAACGGCTGTCCAGTATGACCCGCAGCAGAGGCCTCTCCTTTCGAATATGGCCGCGATAGGTAAGCTCCGGATCGTCGGCGAGCATCGTTCCCACTCCCACGAGAATCGCATCCAGCTGCAGGCGCAGGTGCTGGGAGAATTGCCTCCCCTTCTCGGAAGTTATCCAACGAGCGTCTCCGGTCACCGTGGCGATCCTGCCGTCCAGGGACATGCCCGCCTTGCTTACGACCAGAGGGCGGCCGGTGGTGATGTGGCACGCGAAGGGTTCGTTGAGACGCACCGCTTCCTTCTGTAACAGTCCGGCGTCGACCTGTATGCCGGCGGACTGGAGCATTCGAATTCCACCGCCCGACACCCTGGGATTGGGATCGATCATTGCGACGACCACGCGCCGGACCCCGGCGTTGACCAACGCCTCGGCGCACGGCGGCGTTCTCCCCTGGTGCGAGCACGGCTCCAGGGTCACGTACGCCGTGGAGCCTCGACTGTCCGTCCCCGCCGCCTGCAGGGCCACGGCTTCGGCGTGATCGAGACGCGAATATCTGTGCCAGCCTTCGCCGATTATTCTTCCTTCTTTGGCAATGACACACCCCACTGTCGGATTCGGGCTGGCTTGACCTAGGCCTCTCCGGGCCAGCGCCAGGGCCCGCTGCATCCAGCGGCGGTCGCTGGAATCCCAGTCCGATCTCAACGGCTCGCGATTTCCAATCAATTTTTGCGACCCTTTGCGCCTTCGCGTCTTCGTGGTGAAAGAAACCATTGACCGCTAAGACAAGACGCGAAAGATAAAACAAAAATTTATGAAACTGACGATTACCGGGACATTATAATGTCCCCCTGGGAGGATCGTGTGAAAACACTTATCCGGAACGGTCGCATTGTAACTGCCCAGGACGACTACCAGGCCGATTTGCTCATTGACGGCGAGGTCATTTCCGCCATCGGTCGGAGCCTCAAGACGGAAGCCGGCCAGGTAGTGGATGCAACCGGACTGCTTGTCCTCCCTGGTGGGGTAGACGTTCACACCCATTTGGACATGCCCTTCGGCGGCACTGTCAGCTCTGACGACTTTGAAACGGGAACGCGCGCGGCTGCTTACGGAGGCACCACGACTCTCATTGATTTTGCGATCCAATCCAAAGGCCAGAGCATGCGCACTGCGCTGGACACATGGGTACGGAAGGCCGAAGCCAAGGCAACGATCGACTACAGCTTTCACATGATTGTGACGGACCTTCCGGACGCGGGCATCGAGGAAATGAATTCCTTGATTCGCGACGGCGTGACGAGCTTCAAGCTCTTTATGGCCTATCCCGGCGTTCTCATGGTGGACGACGGCACGATCTTCAAGGCGATGAAGAACGCCTCTCGCTACGGCGGCCTCGTCTGCATGCACGCCGAAAACGGCAGCGTGATCGACCTGATTGTCAAAGAAGCGCTGGCGCAAGGGAAGACCGCCCCCAAGTATCACGCTCTCACCCGCCCGACAACAGCCGAGGCAGAGGCTACGGGCAGGGCCATTGCGCTGGCGGAAATAGCCGATGCGCCCGTATACATCGTCCATCTCAGCTGCGCGGAGGCTCTCAGCAAAGTGAGGGAAGCCAGGGACCGGGGGATTCCGGCGTATGCAGAGACATGCCCTCAATATCTTTTCCTGTCGATCGAAGACTACGACCGGCCGGGCTTTGAAGGCGCCAAATATGTCTTCACCCCTCCGCTGAGAGAAAAGTGGAACCAGGAGGAGTTGTGGAGGGGCCTGGCTCAAGATCATCTCCAGGTCATTTCCACGGATCACTGTCCTTTCTGTTTTAAGGAACAGAAGGAACTGGGCAGGGACGATTTTACGAAAATCCCGAATGGCGGTCCGGGCGTGGAAACCCGGCTGTCTCTCGTCTACAACGGCGGCGTCCGGACAGGAAAGATTACGCTCAACCGGTTTGTCGAGCTTGTTTCGACCGCTCCGGCAAAGATGTTCGGACTTTTCCCAAGGAAAGGCGCTATTACCGTGGGAAGTGATGCCGACGTGGTGCTCTTTGATCCCGAGGCGGAGGCAACCATTTCCGCCAGCACCCATCACATGCGCATCGACTACAGCCTGTACGAAGGATGGCGTGTCAGAGGAGTTCCGCGCAAAGTTTTTTCGCGCGGAAGATTGATTGTTGACGGCGATACGTTTCTGGGCCGGGCGGGCGCGGGCAGCTTCGTCCGCAGGAGTACATACTCCGGCCTCTAACCGCACACGCTTTCGCCGATTGCGTGCCCGCTCCTTTCACCACAAAGACGCGAAGACACAAAAAATCGCAGACAGTCTTGTGGAGCAGAGCCGCAACAAAAAAGATCTTCTTTTTTGATTCTTCCCGTCTTTGCGTCTTAGCGGTGAAAGCGGAGTACTGCCCAAAGTGCGTGCCGGCCATTCCTTCAGACATGCTAATCCATGTGAACCGCCTCTCCGATCGGCTGCCGTTGCGGGAGCTGGACGCGCAGCCGGATGACGCGTTTCCTGTCGGCGTCAAGCACCTGGATGTGGAGGCCCGCGTAGTCGAACTCCTCCCCCGGGGCGGGCACGCGACCCAGGAAAGCTTCGACAAGCCCCGCGACTGTCGCGCTGTCGTGGCCTTCGAACTTCTTCCCCGCTATTTCCTCCAGGCGGTAGAGCTCCGTGCTGCCCCGGAGTATGTAGCTGCGCGCATTCTCTTCGATGACTTCACTTATTTTGGCCTGATCTTCGTCGCGGATCTCGCCCACGATCTCTTCGAGCAAGTCCTCGATGGTCACAAGGCCGGCGACTCCGCCGAATTCATCGATCGCGATGGCCACGTGGTCTCCCCGCTGTTGGAGTTCCTTCAAGAGCGCCGCGACCGGTTTGGTTTCCGGCACAAACAGCGCCGGATGGATCAGTCTCGTGATCGGATCGTTCTCCCTGCCCGGAATGTAGTGCGCGAGGAGCTGGCGGATGTAGGCCACTCCGATGATGTGGTCGATGTCGCCGCGGTAGATGGGTATGCGCGAATGCCGGTGCTCTACCATGATGCGCCGCAACTCCCCGATGGTGGCGTTCTCCTCGCACCCGACAATCTTCGTACGGGGAGTCATGACTTCACGCACGAGGGTGTTGCCAAACTCGACGACAGATTGGATCAACTCGCTGTCTTCCTTCTCTAAGATACCCTCGTCCTCACCGATGTCGAGGTATGCCTGGATTTCCTCGCCCGAGGCCTCGGACTTGGCCGCATCGACCGGCGCTCCGCCGTTGTCGTGCAGGCGTCTGAACAAACTGAGAATGCTCGACAGCGGCAGAGCCAGGGAGCGCAGCATCCTGTAAATCGGATAAGAAGCTCCCAGCAACCTCACCAGTTTCTCCTCGGGCTCATTCTGCGTCAGGAGCCGGGGAAGAAGCTGCCGGAATATCACGGAGATGAAGAAGATTATGAGAAAGGCAAGGCCGACTCCCCAGTTCGGCCATCGGGTTAAGCTCAGATGCGTTGTCAGGATCGCTATCGTTATCAGGAAGATCTGTGTGCCCAGGTGCAGCGGGACGAGAACCTGCATTTTGTCCTCGAGCACCAAAAGAAGAAGTGGTGACGATTTGTTTTCATCCCGCTCCAGCATCATTCTAACGGCGAGCGGGCTCGAGTGCGCGATGGCACCTTCTACCGACGACAAAAAAATCAAGAAAGCCAGGCACGCACCAATAACGACAATTTCAAGGTAAAGAAACGTCATCCGGCATACCTCGCCCGCCCCACGGGGCCGGACCGTATGCGGGCGCGACTCCGCATAAGCCTGTTCTCGAGCCGTCTCATTTCGCCTTTGTCCGTCTCATGATCGTAGCCGAGAAGGTGGAGGACGCCGTGAATCAGAAGCCTGCGCACTTCCCGCTGCAGCGTCGCATTCCACTGCCGTGCGTTTCTGCTCGCCACTTCCGGCGAGATGACGATCTCTCCCAAGAACGGTTGTCCTTCCAGAGATTCTCCCGCATAGCGAAAGGTCAAAACATCGGCTGGATAGTCCTTGCCGCGGTAGCGGCGGTTGAGCAGGCGTATTCTCCTGGGACCCACGAAAGTGACACTAAAGGAACAGGCAGACTCGCGCAGTATTTGGAGGACCCTGAAACAAAGGGATTCAACCACGCGCGGAAAGATCGCGTACCGCCGTTGCCTGTTTAGAACCTGAATCCGAAATGGATGGCTTGGCGGTTCGCCCGTCGGTTTCTTTGAAGTCATAACCCGGATAATCAATGCGGCGGTGGTAGATGCCGGTCAGTATTTTGAAAAAGCTCTCCTTCACCAGCCGTACTTCCCGAAGGGTGATGTCGCACTCGTCCAACTGATTGTCGGCAATAATGGCGTCCACCAATCGGTTTATCATGCCTTGAATCTGCGCCGGTGTCGGGCTGGTCAGCGTCCGCGACGCGGCCTCCACGGAATCCGCCATCATGACGATGGCCGCTTCCTTCGTCTGAGGCTTTGGACCGGGATACCGGAAGTCAGCCTCTACCACATCTTGATTCTTGGAATCCGCAGACTCTCTCGCCTTCTGGTAAAAATACGTCATGAGCCGGGTGCCGTGGTGTTGGGGTATCAGGTCCCTGATCCTCTCGGCCAGGCCGATCTCCTTCGCCAGTTCGAGGCCGTCTTTCACGTGGCTGGCAATGATCAGGCTGCTCATGTTCGGCGAAAGCGTCTCGTGCTTGTTGATTCCGAACACCTGGTTCTCCACGAAATACTCCGGTTTGAGCATCTTGCCCAGGTCGTGATAATACGCGCCGACTCGCACAAGCAGCGGGTTGGCGCCAACGGCTTCGGCCGCCGACTCGGCCAGGGTTCCGACCATAAGACTGTGGTGATAGGTGCCCGGGGCTTCTACCGACAATCTTCGAAGAATTGGCGCATTGAGGTTAGACAACTCGAGCAGGCGTATGTCGGTTGTTATTTTGAATATCGACTCTAACGCCGGCAGCAACATCGAGGCCATCGCGGAGGCAAGAATTCCGTTGACGGACGCCATCAGCAGCTTGGGTACGGTAAGTTGAACCGTCAAGGGGGCCTGCCGTAGGCAGTCGATGGCGAGGATCCCAACGGCGTTCACCACGCCAATCGTAAGCCCTGCCTTAAGGATAGCAGCGCGGTCTCTGTATTGTTTGACGCTGTAAGTTCCTGCCAGGCAGCCAAACATCACATAGGCCGACATGTAGACATCGCCGTAATAGAGCCCGGTAAGTACCGTCAGAATGAGGGAAAAGAGAATGGCCAGATGTGTGTCTACGAGAAGAGTGACCAGGACGGCGCCAAAGGCGATCGGAATGGTAATGTAGAGATTCGCTGGATCCCGGAACAGAGGAACCCGGGAGATCTGATCGCTTAGTAAATTCGCGAGGCCCGTCAAAAGCCGCATTATCGACAGCACGGCCGCGATGATCAGCAGAATGAGGAGAGTAAGGCTGCGGATCTCCTTGTGCCGGCTCTGGTAATGCGCAAAGTAGCGCCAGAGCGCGTAGACCAGGGTACCCACAACGAGAAAGAAACCGAGGAACTGGCGCAACAAGGGCTTGGGCTTCTGAAGCCGCTTCAATGCCCCGATCTGCGCAGCAATCGTCGGGGTGATCTCTTCCCCGCTGTGCACGATGCTCTGGCCCTTCTTGATCTGGCTTTCCACGGCCGGGATCCGGGCGGCTGCCTCTTCCCTCCTCCGCTCCGTCTCTTTGGCATTGAAGGTCAGCGTAGGAACCAGCATGGCGCCCAGCAAATCCAGGAGGTCGCGCTGGTCGTTCGTGGACACGTCGGAAAGCTCGAGCTGAAACTGGCGCATGTATTCCCGAGCGCCCGCCAGATCTCGCGCTACGTAAGCTTCGGGGATCAGCTGTTCTGAAGAAGTTAGCACGTCCCGAAGAGCAATCCCTTTCTGCTGGTCGCGCAAGAACTGAGCCCGATCCGTCACGATGCCGCTGCGCATGACAACCTGTAGCACCTTGATAATCTGAGCTTCCAGGGAGCGGTTGAATCGGTAGCGTAACAAAATAGAAAGGAAGCCTTCGGGGAACGGGGATGACTTCGAGAGTAGCTCGACAATCTCTTTCGTCTGGGGACGGCTCAAAACCCCCTTTGAAGAAATATGCTTTGCTTCAAGCAAACGGCCGCCCGCCAGGAAGGTAGACCGGACCTGTTCTATCCGGAGCGCGATCAGGTCCGTGTTCAGGTCATACAGGACAGGGATCGCGGCTTTGGCTGCTTCGCGCTTCTTGGAAGTCGCTCCGGGATCTTCGTGAGTAATGTCCCGGAAGGCACGTACGTCTTCTGTGGCCACGTCACCAGGCTTGTAGTCCTGAATCGCCTGATAGCGGAAACCCAGAAATAAGACGGAGATGAAAGAGGTGGCGCACAGCCCGGCGAACAGATCGAACCAGGTGATCTGGCTGCGCACGTTTTCAAGCAGCTTGCGCAGCCGGCTCTTGGCAGGTCGTTCCCGCTTTCCGAACTTCGATACAGTGGGCATAAACAGTCAGTATACCACAGGATTGGGGCCCGGGGATTGAGGGGTTTGGTTTGGAGTTCAGCCTTCGGGCTGCGCTGAGTAGTCCTACAACGCACGCAGGCTAAAGCCTGAACTCCGAACTCAGAACCTCTTGTCATCCCTATCCCTCCGATTCCCAGCCCTGCGCTCCCGGTTTTAATGGGACTTGAGCTTCCGGACTTCTTTCGCCAGGGCCGGCACAACCGTGAACAAGTCCCCTACGATACCGTAATCTGCCAGCTTGAAAATCGGAGCTTCCGGGTCTTTGTTAATGGCAACGACATACTTCGAAGAAGACATTCCAGCGAGGTGCTGGATGGCCCCACTGATGCCGCACGCAACGTACAGCGTCGGTGATACAGTCTTGCCTGTTTGACCTACCTGGTGCTGGTGCTCAATCCACCCGGCATCCACGGCCGCCCGTGAGGCCCCGACCGCGCCGCCCAGGGCATCGGCAAGATCCTCGATAATGGCGAAATTCTCGGGACCTTTAAGCCCCCTCCCCCCGGAAACGATGATGCTCGCTTCCGTGAGCTCCAGTTTCTGGCCGCCGGCGGCCTGGATGGCCGTGACCCGCGCTCGTATCTGTTCGGGGGAAAGCTCCGGTGCAAATCTGACTACCTCCGCGCCACGCAGGGTGTCGGGAGAAGCGAGGGGAAAAACATTGGGACGCAAAGTTGCCATTGCGGGGAGACGAGCCGGCCGCACCCGCGCAAACGCCTTTCCGGCGTAGATGGGCCGAACGCATTCCAGCTGCTTCTCCCCCACCATGCGGGCCTCCGTGCAATCCTGCGCCAAACCTACGCGAAGGCGCGCCGCCACGCGAGGCAGAAAGTCTCGCCCCATTGCCGTTGCGGCGCCAAGGATCAGGCGGGGCTCCAGCCGTGTTGCCATCTGGGTCACAGTGGCCGCAAAGCCCTCAGCCGAATAGGAACTGAGCAGTTCATGTTGCGCGTGAACAATCTTGTCGGCGCCGTAATGCGCCAGATCTACCGAGGGGCTGTCGCTGCCGATGTAGAGCGCGGTTACGGGTTCCGACAACGTGTCCGCCAGCCCGCGCGCGGCAGAAAGCGCCTCGAGCGACGGCTTCTTTATCACGCTCTGTCTCTCTTCGATAAATACCAGAATCCCCTCGGACATTTAGTCTCCGTGAAATAAAAAATGACCAATGAGGGAGGCAACACTTCCCATTTGTCATTTTTCATCGGTCATTTGTCATGTGTCATTGCGTCATCGGCTCTTCGAATCGGAGCGGCAGCGGAAATGACAAATCACCACTGACAATCGAGAAAGGAGGGAAGGGTTTCCCATTTTGTGATTTTTCATCTGCCATCCGTCATAATCCGTCATCTGAAATCATGTGAAATTTCAAACTCTTCTAAATCACCTTTGCCTCTTCGTGGAGCAGCTTCACGAGCAAGGGTACTGTTTCGGAGACATCGCCCTTCAGGATCTTCCCTGGCGGCCTCGGGGGCGGGAGTGAAACTTCCTCAACCACTATCCTCGGTTCGAGATCTTCCCGGGTCAAGCCCAGCGAATCCAGCGTCCGGACCCGGATCTCCTTTTTCTTCGCGCCCATGATCCCTTTCAGCGATGCGTATCGGGGAACGTTCAGACCCTTCTGGGCGGTGAAGACAGCGGGAAGTCCGCCTTCGACGATCTCATGCGCCCCTTCAATTTCGCGTTCGGCTCGGAATCTGCCGTTCTGAATTTCAAGCTTGACCACGACCGAGACCTGGGGAAGATCCAGCTGATCGGCTACGACCGAGGGAACCTGTCCGTTGTCCACCCCAATGGAATGCTTGCCGAAAAGGATAAGATCGGCCTGCAACTCGCGGCACGCACGGGCGAGGGCCGAACCTATTGTGAACGAATCTGCGTTCTCGAGGGAATCGTCGCGGATGAGAACGGCTGAATCTGCGCCCATCGCCAGGCACGTGCGGAGACCTCCTGCCGCCCGTTCGCCTCCAGCTCCGACCACAATGACCTCGCCGCCGGAGCGCTCTTTGATTTGCAAGGCTTCTTCGACCGCAAATTCATCGTACGGATTCACCACAAATGCAACCTCCGTCCAATCCACGGCTTTGCGGTCCGGAGTAATCTTGACCTTGATCGCCGTATCCGGGACGTACTTGACACAAACCACGATTCTCATGACAAGGCCGTGAGCAGAATGCCGCTTTACTCTTCGAAGCGTTTTAAAAGGATGCTGGCATTTGTGCCGCCGAAGCCGAAGCTGTTGGAAAGCGCGTAACGAATGGCAGCGCGGCGGGCCACATTGGGGACATAGTCCAGGTCGCACTCCGGGTCCGGAACTTCCTGGTTGATGGTAGGGTGAATAATCTGGTCGCGAATGGTCAGGGCGGTGACCCCCGCCTCGACCGCGCCAGCGGCACCCAAGAGATGACCGATCATGGACTTGGTCGAGCTTATCGCCAGTTTAGAGGCGTGTTCTCCAAAGACGCTTCGGATCGCCATAGTTTCGATCCGGTCGTTGGGGGGAGTGGATGTTCCATGGGCGTTGATGTAATTGACCTCGTCGGGAGCAACAGCAGCGTCGGCGAGCGTTCTTCTCATGACCCTCACTGCGCCATCGCCGTCGGTGCAAGGCGCGGTGATGTGATAGGCGTCGCCGGACATCCCGTATCCGACAATCTCCGCGTGAATGGAGGCCCCTCTTCTGAGGGCATGCTCCAACTCTTCCAGGATGAGCACGCCGGCGCCTTCCCCCACGACGAAGCCATCGCGCTCGCGATCGAACGGGCGGCTGGCTTTTGTGGGTTCCTCATTGCGCGTTGAGAGCGCCTTAAGAGCTGCAAACCCTCCCACTCCCATCGGGGTGATGGCCGCCTCGCTTCCTCCCGCTATCATGACATCCGCATCACTGCGCTGGATGATCTTGAACGAGTCGCCCACCGCATGAGTGCCTGCGGAACAGGCGGTGCACGGGGCCGAATTCGGACCCCGGGCGCCATAGCGTATCGATACCTGGCCTGCCGCAAGGTTCACGATGCTCGATGGGATAAAGAAAGGCGAAATACGGCGTGGCCCTTCCTTAAGAAGGACCTCGTGCTCACGCTCGATGGTGCCGAATCCTCCAATTCCCGACCCGATGATGACCCCGACTTTCTCTCCCTCAGAGCCCTCGATCTTCAATTCTGAGTCCTTCATCGCAAACTCCGCCGCCGCCATGGCATAGTGGATGAAGGTATCCATCTTCTTGACATCCTTCTTCTCCACGAAAACGGCAGGGTCAAAACTCTTGACCTCTGCGGCGATCCTGGCGGGAAAATCGCTGGTGTCAAACCGGGTGATGGGGCCAACGCCGGACTTGCCCTTAACCAGACAACTCCAAGTCTCCCTGGTTCCAACCCCCACGGCCGTGACCAGACCCACACCTGTAATAACAACGCGCCGTTTCACAATTCGGCTCTCTTTCTGGACCTAATTGACGTGGGACTCGATATACTCGATGGCATCCTTCACCGTCTTGATTTTCTCGGCGTCCTCGTCGGGGATCTCAATGCCGAACGCCTCTTCAAACGCCATCACCAACTCTATGGTGTCCAGGGAATCGGCACCGAGGTCGTCAACGAAGGATGCGGCCGCCGTGACCTCGCCTTCATTCACGCCCAATTGATCCACGATAATGGACTTCACCTTCTCTTCCACAGACGCCATGGGTTCTCTCTCCTTTACCAAGTTGTGCTTTTAAATTGAGATCTTGCCGGGCTCAGAAAAACTCACATTCTAGCACCCAATTCGACAGAAGCAAGCGCGTCAATTCCGCGGACTCCATCCACGCTATAGGTCTGGACTCCAGGAGCAATCTTCCTGACCAACGCGCATAGCACTTTGCCCGGGCCTACTTCAATGAATCGATCGACGCCTGATTTTGCCAGGAACCGGATGCTCTCGACCCAATGCACTGGCGCGCAAACCTGGCGCACCAGAGCATCCTTCGCGGCGGCCCCGGCGCGCACTTCCTGCGCGTCCACATTGGTAATCAGCGGAAACTGCAGATCCGAAAACCGCATGCGGGCCAGGTCCGCGGCGAGCCGGTCTTTCGCCGGAGCCATCAACTCGCAATGGAATGGCGCGCTCACCGGAAGAGGAAGCACCCTTTTGGCCCCTCGCTTCCTCGCCAGGTCCGACGCCTGGTCTACAGCATCGGTTTCCCCGGCAATCACGGTCTGATCTGGAGAATTGAAGTTGGCCGGTGAAACCAGGCCGTATTTCAAACACACATTGCATATCTCGAGCACGGTCCCGCCATCCAGTCCCAGGACAGCGGCCATCGAACCGCTTCCCACCGGAACGGCTTCCTGCATGTACCTCCCCCGATCCCGCACCACTCGTAGCGCCTGCTCCATTGTGATCGCTTTTGCGCAGACCAGAGCCGAGTATTCACCAAGGCTGTGGCCTGCAACATAATCCGGGTGAAGTCCTTTTTCCTCAAGGACGCGCAGGGTCGCAATGCTGACCGTCAGGATTGCAGGTTGCGTATTGTGTGTGAGCTTGAGATCCTCGTCTGGGCCTTGGAAGCACAACTCGCTGAGAGGAAAGGCCAGGGCTCGATCCGCCTCCGCAAATGTCTCCCGTGCGCACGCGAAGGCCGCATGTACGTCCTTGCCCATGCCTGTGTATTGGGAGCCCTGCCCGGGGAATATGAATGCGACTTTTCCCATCATCTTGCCAAGGGTCTGTCTCGAGATAATATGAGCGCTCTGGTCAAAGCGCCCGGCGCCAGGTGCGGGGCGCCGCGACGAAGGCGATGTCGGACATCGTCGAGGATCCCGAGCTTCGCTCGGGACGCGCGCCTGTCCCGCTCTGCGGGACAAGCGCGCGTCCCGAGCGAAGCTCGGGATCCTCGACGATGTCCGACGTCGCCTTCGTCGCGGCGCCCCGCACCTGGCGCCGGGCGCTTTGACCAGAGCGCTCATATTATCTCGAGACAGACCCTTGGCGCGGGCCTGGGGGCTAGGAGCAAAGTGCTCATATTATCTCGTGACAGACCCTAGACCAGGGCTCGTTTGCCAAGCCCCGCGTAGCTGTCCACACGACTCAATGCTTCCTCGAGTTTCGCGTTTACCTGGTTTTCGGCGAACCCCTTCGCAACCCGGATGGCGTTCTTGATTGCATTGCTGCTGGACCTGCCATGACAGATGATGGTGACCCCTCTGATACCGATAAGCGGCGCCCCGCCGTACTCTGAGTAGTCCAGTCGTTTCTTCAAACGCTTGAAGGATTGTTGGCTGAGTAACGCGCCGATTTTTGCCTGCACATTGCTGGAAAGCTCGTCTCTTAACAGCTTCAAGACCGCTTCGATCAGCCCCTCGCTCGTCTTCAGAGCCACATTCCCGGTAAAGCCATCACAAACGATGACGTCCGCGCGGCCGTTGTAAATGTCCCGGCCTTCCACATTGCCGATGAAGTTGAGCGAGGCCTTCTTGAGCATCTTGTGAACTTCCCTTGTGAGGTCGTTGCCTTTACTCTCCTCTTCTCCCACCGACATCAAGCCTACCCGCGGAGAAGGAACTCCGACTATCTGCTTGCTGAAGAGATTTCCCATGATCGCAAACTGCACGAGATGTTGGGGCTTGCACGCCACATTGGCTCCCACGTCCAGCAGAACGGCGTGTCCGGTCAGGGTAGGTACGACCGCGGCCAGCCCCGGACGGTCCACACCTTCCACGACTCCGATGACCACCTTGGAAATGGCCATCACGGCCCCGGTGTTTCCGGCGCTGACAAGGCCGCTCGCGACGCCGTCTCGAACCAGCTCCGCCCCCACGCGGATCGAAGAGTCTCGCTTCTTGCGGAACGCCGCAACCGGCTGTTCGTCCATCGCGATTGTCTGGCTTGCGTTGCGAATCTCGATGGGCAAACTCGCTGCCCCCCTTTCTTTCAACATCGGAGCGAGCATCGCTTCCCTGCCCACCAGTAGGACGCGCACACCATAGGCTCGGGCCGCCTGTACGGCGCCTTCCACCTCACTGTTAGGAGAGTTGTCGCTCCCCATCGCATCCACGGCAATCGTGATCATGCGGCTCGCTTTTCTTTTTCGGGGTTGTTGTTGGTACGAGGTTAAATTTCTTCCTCTCCTTCCACTACCTGCCTGCCCTTGTAATAACCACACTTGGGACAGGCCTGATGCGGAAGTTTGGGCTCGAGGCACTGCGGGCATATGCCCGGCGTCACAGCCTGCAAGAAGTCATGCGCCCGGCGTTTACCGCGCCGGGACTTGGAATGTCTGCGCTTGGGATTTGGCATGAATTCGAAATTCTCCCATGTTTGAGAAAGGCACGTAAAAGAGGACGCGGATTAGCGCGGATTCAAATCCGTCGCGGCCATCCTCGTCCTCAGGGTCTCCACAGATTGAGAGGCATATTCTCAGTCGCGAGGCGTCAGAATCCGCGAGCGCCGTCATTGCCGCATCCGCTTGCGAAACTCGAGGAGCGCGGCCATTCGAGAGTCGGTCTCTTCCTTCGCACAGAGACACGCTTCCTCGTTCAAATTCGCGCCACACCTGTAGCAGAGCCCCCTGCACTCCTCCCGGCATATGAAGCGCATCGGAAGAGAGAGCTCAATCTGCTCGACCGCCACGAGATCCACATCCAGACAGACGCCGTCATAGAAGCCGACATCCATGTCATCGTACTTGAGCTCAATCTCCATGTCGGGAGTAGATTTTTCAGGCTGCGGCAGATAAAGGAGGTCAAAACTACTGCTCACTCTGCGAGAGAACTCTCTCAGACATCGACAACACCTGCAGCGCAAAACCGTTTCCACCGTACCCCCGAGCCGCAAATCACGATCCTTATGGGTCAGGAAGAGATCGAGAGCCACCGGCTCTTCCAGCGTCGCATCCCGATGCTCAAATGGCAGATCCGCGGGTCGAAAGACGTGCTGGACATGCAGGGGATCTTCCTGGAGATCTTCAATTTCAATGAACACGGGCTTTCTTCCTTGAGTCAATTCCTTAATGCGGAACTTATACTAAGCGATGCGGCCCTTGTCAAGGATAAATACCCGAGATTACAAGCACTTACGGATGGTTTCGACCGTCCGGCAGCCGGGGTCTTTGCTTCCCTAAGATTAGGATCGGCAAATTGTTAGGGTTATTACGGTCGAACAGCGGTTTGCTTCAGATCTTTTAGCGAAAGAGCAGGGTTCTCTTCCAGACGGCTCAGTTCCTGCATCAGAAGAGACTGAAACATGCTTTTGCCGGAATTCTCTTTGGCTTCGCGGAGGGCTTTGACGGCATCTTCTCGCTTGCCCATGGCCAGGTAGTTTCGGGACAGTTGGAGCTTTAGCTCTTCCTTCGGGATTTCGCACTGCGGATCCTTGATCATGTTTTCGAGCAGCTCCTGGGCCGCCTTATAGTTCCCGGTTTCTGCGTAAAGTTTTGCCAGGACCCGCTTTCCCAGATAGCCTACGGACCGGTCTTTCGTATTGTCGCGCACTGCTTCCAATGTCTTTATCGCCTCTTCCTTCTGCCCGAACCGGATCTGACAGAGCCCAAGATAGTATCTCGCTATAACCGCAACCCTGGAGGAGCCGAATCGGGAGATCACGGAGGAAAACTCCTTGCTGGCAGCCTGGTATTTGGCCTCTTCTGTTCGAAAAACCGGGTCCGGCCCTTTTCCGTAAGGGTCATCCGGCGCCGCGGAATCCACCTGTGCGTGATAGAAGTCGATTCCTCGCGACAGAATCTGCTGTGATTCCATATCCCGTTTTTCGAGATACTCCAGGGCCAGATAAATACCGGAACCCAGGAGCAGTATGACGGCAGCGCCGAAGGCGACATGTTTTCCCCGATGGCGCACGCCCTCGATGGCGCTTACCATCACGTCATGTACCGGATCGTCGCCCAGTATCTCTTTT
>QHZE01000342.1 GCA_003225335.1 Acidobacteriota bacterium | reverse complement strand
GCGGGCAACGACTGGCTACTAAAGTCCCGTGACCTTTAGCAGCCAAGGGTGAAAGGGGTCAGTCCTTACTATTGACACTATTCACCAGCGAGGGAGTTCTCACTTCCGATAGCTCGTGCCGTTGCCATCTTCGCTGAAAAGAAGGCTGCCATCTTTCGCGACCTTCACTTGGTTGGCGCCGGCGCCCAGGCACAGTGTTTTCCCTTCTTTACTTATGAAGGCGAAGATCTGACGCGCCACGAAAACATTCCGCTGTCGATGTTAGTCAAGTTTCAACAGCATTACGGCGACGAGAAGATTACGAAGTGGGACATCTTCCATTACGTCTATGCGGTGCTCCATCATCCGGAGTATCGCGCTCGTTATGTCGCTAATCTTCGCCGGGAGCTGCCGCGGATTCCGTTCATCGGCGAAGAGGCGAAGACGTTTCACGCCTTGGCCGAAATCGGGCGCAAGCTGGCCGAGTTGCACGTGAATTACGAAGACGCCCCCGAATACAAACTAAAACGGGTCGAGAACCGCGATGAGAAATTGAACTGGCGCGTGGAAAAGATGCGGCCGACGAAAGACAAGCAGGCCATCATCTACAACGACTTTCTAACGCTCGACGGCATTCCGCCGGAATCGTTCGCGTATCGACTCGGTAATCGCTCGGCACTCGAATGGGTGATCGATCAATACCAAGCCAGCACCGACAAACGCTCCGGCATCACGAACGATCCGAACCGCGAAGACGAACCCGATTATATTGTGAAACTGATCGGTAAGGTTATTACGGTTAGTTTGGAGACGAAGAAATTGATCTCGCAATTACCGCCAGTTGACGTTCATACAACCTAGAAATGCCAATTCCGAAATATGACGAGATGATGCTGCCATTGCTGCAGCTCCTGATTCCCGGCAATACGTTCCACACCGCGCGTGTGATCGGACGTCACCGCTGGTTCCTCGGTGCGAGCACCGAATGGCCGGGCGTAGAGCCGGTCGATGTCGAGATTGGCAACGTCGATGCGCTGGCGGCGAAATATCCTTGCCGACGATCTTCGCACCTTCCCAGTGCCCGTCAAGGAATAGGACGGCGAGCGCGAACGCCGCCGCCGTAAATATTATACGAGATATGGAGGCACGAGAATGAATAAAGCCGCTGTTGGGCTGATGCTGTTGATGGTTGGTGCCGCAGCTTTCCTAGATGCACAGAGCGCGGAGCGCTCAACCATTTGGACGTCCCTCGGCCCCGCGGGCCTCCTTCACGTTACCACTAACGGTCGCACGGTTGTGTCCGGCCGCGTCGATATTGCCGTGAGCGACCCGAGGGACGCCAACGTAATGTACGTCGGCACCAATGTGGGCGGAGGAACGGTACTCGGAGGCGGCGGGGTCTGGAAGACCACGAATTATCTTACCACTGACCCGGCTGGGCCGACTTGGGCGCCTCTTACTGATGACTTCCCCAGTCTGTCCATCTTCGGCAAGAGTCTGGCGCTGTATCCAGACAATCCGGACATTCTCTACGCAGCCGCAAGCGGACCGGACGGTGGCATTCTCAAGACGGTCGATGCCGGCGCTCACTGGGAATATCTGTTGGGCGATGTCTTCTCCTCCGCGCTGTTCAGCGCACTTGTAATCAACCCGAACGATCCCAACATCGTCTATGTCGCAGTCCGGGGAACTGCCGCAGCCGGGAGTCCAGTTGTGGGCGGCGTCTATCGTCTTACGTTCACAAACACTGGCGCGAGTTCGCAAAATCTGACCGCGGAGGTGGCCCCCGGTTCCGTAGCGACTGAAGTCGTAATTGACCCGACCAATCCACTCGTGCTCTACGCCGGCCTCGTCAGGGCGACAGATACCACCAAGAATGGCGTATACCAGAGTCTCGACGGCGGGGACAATTGGCAACTGCTCACCAATCATTTGCTGAATGGATCCGAAGTCGGTGATTGGATCGCGCTCGCGATGGCTCCCTCCTTACCGCAGACGATTTACACGACCATCTTCAAGCCGGACAACTCCTCCTCAAATCCCAGTCTGCAGCGCTTCGTGACCACTGATGCGGGTAATAACTGGTCGATGCTGAAGCCGCCCCCGATGGCAAACGGGAAGCAGGATTACCGTAACTGGCACGTTGTGCTGGGCGTCGATCCGAAAGTGCCAAACGTCGTCTATGCCAACGCAACGGAACCATTCTTCATACGGAGCACAGACTTCGGCCAAACGTGGGCGACACTCTACCGGTGCGAAGATCCCGTGAACGCGTACTTCGACAGCACTGGCGCACTTGCCTTAGTGGGTGATCGCGGCATCCACAGAGCTGTCGCTCCGACCGATTGTGTTCCTCAAGACCCCTGCTGTAGTCCGGCGTTCGTCTCTAGGCAAGGCAATTTGGGTAATTTCCTCTTCTACAATGTGACTCTGGACCCTCGCAATCCGCGTAGCGGTTTCGGCGTGGGCCAGGACCAGCTCTACCTCGCCAAGTTCACCGGCGCGCCAAGATGGAGCTACGTGGAGGGAATCGGCTTCGAATTCGGCAAGGTACTGATCGATCCGCACGATCCCTCCATCGTGTACAGCCTGGCCCCACTGCGCCAGACGTTCGTGACCCGTTCGACCGACGGTGGAACGCAATGGACCGCGATCTCCAACGGGATCGACACGCACGAGTTCGAGGGCACCGGCTTTCGTGAAGCGACGTCCAACGCGATCGCTCTCGACGAACATCGACCGTCACGGCTGGTGCTGGGTGGTCAGCGCGTGTGGCAGACGCTCGATCGTGGCGCAAACTGGACGCACATCGGCCGGGTGCTTTCACCAATGGGAGGCACCGGTGGCGGACCTGCAATGATCACCGCAATCGCCATTGCGCCGTCGCAACGAGACACGATTTATGCTGCGACAGAAGATGGCCGCTTCTTTGCCACCTTTGATGGCGGGAGCAACTGGCTGGAACGCGACCAAGGGTTGCCGCTGGGGCCGGCCAACGTGACGGTGAATATTGTGATCGACCCTGCCCATCCCGACCGTGTCTTCATCCAAACAAGCGGCCTCGCGGCACAAGGACGCGTTTGGATGACCAATGACGGAGGCTCATCCTGGAGCAGGCTCGACGCTGGGGTCCCCACGAATCTGCTCGTGTTATCGTTGACAGTGGACTGGCGTTTTCGACATCCGATCTTGTATGCGGGCACCACACGAGGCGTTTTTTCATCCTCCGACTTGGGGATGAACTGGTCGCTGTTTGGGCAAGACTTGCCGCGCACCATGGTCATGGGGTTTCAAATCCTGCCCAAGGACGGGATTCTGGTAGCGGCCACCTTCGGCCGTGGGGTCTATCAGATCCCGCTCCGGATTCCCCGCCGGTAGCGCAACCACACGCCTTCGTCGTCGCCGCCAGGCCTGCCGCTGGGGGAATAAGGCGTCAGTCCTCACTATTGACACTATTTTACCGGCGAGGAAGTTCTCACTTCCGATAGCCCACCCGCTAGATCGTGCTGTTCCCACTTCGCTGAAAAGGAGGCTGCCATCTTTCGCGACGGTGATTCCGACGGGTCTGCCCCAGACATTCCCATCGCGCATGACAAAGCCAGTAACAAAATCTTCGTACTCGCCGCGCGCTCGCACGTAGTCGCAGTCGTGGAAGCGCGGCGGCGGTACGCATTTGCCCGCGGCAATCAGTTCGTCGCAAGTGCAATCGCCGTTACTGCCATTCATTTATCGCTTCACCGCCTTTCTCAACCTGATGCCGAAAACGGCATGAGGTTCCGAACAACGGGGGCAACGACTGGCCACTAAAGTCCCGTGACCTTTAGCAGCCAGCTCCGTCGCACCGTCTGATTCAGCCCACACCTCAACTGTCGTAGCAACGATCTTCCGCGTCGGAGCTACTGAGCGGAGCGGCGGGGGCCGCGTGCCCGGCGCCACTCCGCTCGTGTCGTCAGTTACGGGGTCGTCGCGCCGTAGATGTTCTGATCGAGCCCGCCGGCGTACGGACACATGTCGCGCGTGAAGCTCCCGTCAGGATTCTGGTCGCGACATTGGTGGACGTCGGACGTCGTTGCGTCCTCGTCCTCCGGCGTCTCCCGCGGATCCGTACCCTGAACGGTGTTCCGCCAGTCGGTCCAGACGCCGTACGAGAACGTCCCGACCGAGCTGATGTAGAGATAGTCGCCGCCGAAGGGCACCGTGCGGCCGCTGAACTGCTCGTAGTTCGGGTTGCTCGTTGCGGTCGTCAGCTGTGTCGAGCTCGACCATGTCAGGGTCGCCGTCGAACCCGACGCGCCGAACGCGTCGAGCGACGCAACAGTGCTCTTGTTCGCGCAGTTGCCGATCGGCCGCTTCGGGCTGTAGCACGAATCGTTGCGGCTGTCCCACCAGATCGCGTGCATGCTGCCCGCGTCCACCGAGATGTCCGGGAAGCGCTGCAGACCGGTTGCCTGCGGGTCGATCAGCACCGGCGTCGTGTGGACGCCGGTCGCGGCGTCCAGCCGGAAGAAGTAAATGCCTGACTGACTGCCCATGTTCTGGTGGTACTTGTCGGGCAGGTCCTCGGACACGATCGAGCCGTAGGTCGTCCCGCTTGCGACCTCCGTGCCGGGGATCGACGGGTCGTAGAGCACGTACAGATAGTCGTTCACCTTGTCCTGCTGGTCGGCCGTCGAACGCACCTGCGTCCCTCCGCGCATGAACGTGTAGCCGGACTGGCAATGTAACGCGAAGTCTCCGCATTCCCCGGCGACCGCGCCCGAATCGTCAAGGTCCGTCGGGTCGTACGGCTCGAACGCGAGGACCTGGTGGGGCTGCGAGAAGCTGGCGCCGCAGTCCGTCGAAGTGTTGTAGGCGATCGCGTCGGTCGGCTGGTTGCTGCGGACGTCCGCGAACTGGCGGTAGGTCACGTAAACGTGCCCGTCGCCGGTCACCGCGATGTCCGGGAATTGGATGTCGTGCACCGTCTGGCTCAGCTTCATCGGGCTCGAGAACGTCCGCCCATGGTCGGTCGAGCGGACGAAGTAGATGCTCGAGTTGAAGCCGTTCGACCCACCGCCCGTGAACCGCGCCCACGCGAAATAGACGTTGCCGTCGCAGCTGCCGCCGGTGCGGTCGACCTCGATCGACGTCTTATCGTGGAACTTCCCCAGTAGGTTCGGCGCCGCCGAGCCCTTGGCGACGACGACAGACCCGACGAATTCCTTGCCGTCGCCGATCGTACCCCCGTTCTCGCCGCCCGGGTTCTCGTAAGTTCCAACCCAGACGTCGCCGAATGTCTTGGCCGTGCCGTCCGGGTCGCCCGAGCTCTCCGAGCCCGCAAACAGCCGGCCGTGGCTGTCCCACGCAAGCACCGGATCACCCGCCCCCGAGGTGCGCACATGCGCGAGTGCGGCGTAGGGCGAGCTGTCGCCCGGGTAGCCCGGGATGAGCGAGCTGGTGAAGCTCGCGCCACCGTTCTCGGAGCGGTAGTAGCCCATCCAAACGACCCCGACCCCGATGAACGAGCCGTTCGCGGCGAACACGCCGCAGTAGTCGTTCGAGCTGCCGACGATCACCAGCGGGTTCCGGGGGTCGATTGCGACGGCGGGCTCGTTCTCGCGGCCGCGGCTCTGGGAGCAGGCCGTGAGGATGTCGTCTGTATACGGGATCCCGGTGACGAGTGTGTAGTCACTCGTATACCCGCTCAGCCCCGGGTCGTCGTTCGTGAGCCGCGTGTTCGGAGGAGGAGGATCGGGGTTGAAAGCCGATGCAATCCCGCCGACGACCACGGCGGCTGCGATAAGCGTGACAGCGGCAGGAATGCGCAGGTATGAGAGACGATTTCCAGCAAACCAACGAGGAGTTTTCATATATTTTTAGAGCCGGCGATAACGAGTTGAAGTTTGGGTAATTCGGGTAAGTCCGAGGCTCCCCAAAATCGAAACGAAAATGTCGACCAATTTGGTCGCTTTTTTTCGCTGTATTTTTAGCGATCGGATTTTGGCGTAGTTGGCGACCGCGATGCCTGCAGGAAACAGCGCACGAGTCCTGGTCGATCAAACCGCTTCCCTGACTGATCGGAAGATCGTCGCGATTGCTTAAACACACGCGCGACTCCTTTCCGGCCAATTTTTGGGGAATTCTTACTGATCGTTGACGGCCATTTGCGGTGCAGGTTTGCTCATCAGCCTTGGAGCGTCCATAACGTCCCCGAGTTACGAAGTTTGGGGGGAGGTAAACCATCAACATAAACAGAGAGGTATTATAGTGAAGAAAACAATTGTCACTCTCGCTTGCGCGCTACTCGCGACGCTGACGTTTGCTCAGACGAGTCCGACGGCCAAAGAGAAAACGAAAACTGGTACACAACCAACAACGACAACAGAAACAACCGCAACCTACTCTGCCG
>QHZE01000341.1 GCA_003225335.1 Acidobacteriota bacterium | reverse complement strand
TCAACCAGCGCCCGCAGGTGCTCCATTCCGCAATGCGCTCATCGCAGCCGACGGGCCGCGCATGATGCTAACGACTTTTTCGATCCTCGCGCTCGAGCTGGCGATGATCCGCTGGGTGGGAACTCAGATACGCGTGGCTGCCTATTTTTCGAATCTAGTGTTGATCGCGGCCTTCCTCGGCATCGGACTGGGCGCGGCCATTGGGCCTCGACGTCCACAATGGTTCGCAGCGACATTGCCGATACTGGTCGTGGTGGTTGGAGTGCTCTCTCTGTCGGAGCCGTTCGGTTTTGTGCGCTTTGCCTTTCCGGACCCGACGATCAATCTGTGGGGCGCGACGATCCGGGAGCAGCAAAAAGCCGGCAATTTCTTGCTCGCCTGTCTTGCTGTGCTCGCCAGCTTCTGGGCGATTACGGCAGTGTTCTTCGCTATGGGTCTGCCGCTGGGATGGCTCTTCTCGCGCATGGAACCTCTACGCGCTTATCGCTGGGACATCGCCGGTTCATTGCTCGGCGTAGTGGTGATGAGTATCGCAGCCTGGGCCGGCACCCCGCCGCCGGTGTGGTTCACGATTGCGGTAGTGCCAGTGCTGCTGTTGCACCGCACGCTCATCAATCTGCTCTGCGCAGGGGCCGTAGTAATCGCTGCGGCATACTCCATGTCGGGCGCGGTGTTCTCGCCATATAACCGAATTGATATCGTGCCGGCAGTAACAAGATTGGGAAAGCCAGCGTTGGAACGGCCCGAGTGGGAACTTAGTGTCAACCGCGACTATCACCAGTATATGTTCGATCTTAGCCACGCCAGTGATCCGGGTGCTGTGACCAACGAGACGCGCGACTTGGTTCGCGCGAGCTATGAGGTGCCGTTCCGAGTCAGCGACAAACAGGGATCGGCAATGATCGTCGGCGCGGGCACAGGCAATGATGATGCCGCCGCGTTGCGCGCCGGTTTTCGCCACGTGGTTAGTGTGGACATCGACCCACGCATTATCGCGCTCGGTCGCGCAATGCACCCAGAGCGTCCCTATGACGATCCGCGCGTGGTGCCGGTAGTCAACGATGCGCGCGCCTGGTTCGAGCAGAACAACGAGCTGTTCGATGTCGTCTGCTACGGCTTGCTCGATTCGCATGCGATGTTTTCAGCAATGTCGACGTTGCGGCTCGACAACTACGTTTACACGATCGAGGGAGTGCGCGCCGGCTGGGCGCATGTGGCGCCTGACGGTGTGCTCTCAATTTCGTTCTCGGTTGCCGCGGGAGAATGGATGGTGCAGCGTCTGACGCGCGTGATAGAGGAAGCAACCGGCATTGAGCCGATTATCGTCGACCATCGCTACAATTTTGGCGTTACCTTTCTGGTCGGCCGCACGTTGACTGCAGCACGAGTGGCCCAAGTCTTCCCGCAATCGGGCCGCCTTACTCACAAGGATGCAAGCCTGCGTGTGCCGACCGACGATTGGCCATTCCTATATCTTCGTCCGCACACCAGGCCGACGGCCTACATCGTGGTGGTGGCATTGATTGCACTGACCGGGTTCTCGGGCGTGCGCGCGGCCTTCGGTGCGGCGCTGGCGCGATCGCGCTTCGACGGTCACATGTTTCTGTTAGGCGCCGGCTTCATGTTGCTCGAGACACGCATGGTGACCGAGTTGAGCCTGCTGTTTGGCTCGACCTGGGTCGTCAATTCGTGCGTGATCGCCGGCATCCTGGTGATGATTATGCTGGCCAATACGCTGATTGAGCATTGGCAGCCGCGCAAGATCGAGTTTGTGTACGCTCCGCTAACGGTGAGCCTGCTACTGATCTGGACATTTTCTGCCGGCGTCCTGAATCGCTTCGACGTGCTGCCACGTGCCGCGCTGGCCGGACTGATCTACTCACTGCCGGTTTTCTTCGCCGGCATGATTTTTTCGACATCCCTCAAACGCGCGCGTGATACCAGTGCCGCGCTCGGCGCGAATCTCTGCGGCGCGGTGTTCGGCGGACTGCTCGAATACCTCTCGATGCTCACCGGCATGAAAGCACTGACCCTGCTTGCGCTCGCGCTTTACCTCGCATCGATGTTGCTACTACTGCGGCTCACTGGGAAGAGAGAAACTGTGGCCTAGCCACGCTAGGCATGGGTGGGATCTTATCTGAGAACTGAGCCGACTCGTCGAGCCAAGCCCTAATCTCCTCACGCCTGAACTGCCGGTTAGCCGGGTCTGGTGCTTGCTCTCGCGCGACCCGGTCAGCAAGCGCCTGTTCCACAATCTCTGCGGGAGACTGGTCGGGGTGTCGAGTAGCTCCTCTCCGTGTGGTGTGAGTGTGATGTTCATTGGTTCGTTCTCCGCTCGATGCGTACAGTCGATCTTACGGTCCCAATGGCAATGGAACCAAAATCCCACGGACCAACCCCGGCACCCTCTTTGCCTCTATACAGCGCACGCTTCACGTCTGCCCTTATCGGGACGAGGCGCATGAGGATTTGGCTCATGGCCCTCGGGCCAGCAGGCCTGGATTCCCTTGTGCACGACGGCTGCGTCGCTGATGTTCGACTTGGCCTCGGCCGCGAGAACCAGATATCTCCATGGTCGAAGGATCCGGTCAAGCTTGGTTTGGCTTGTAAATATTCTGGTATAACTATTATACTTCATCATGCGCTTCAACTATGACAAAGCCAAGAGCGAAAGGCTACGAAAGAAGCGCGGAGTTGGATTTGAAGAGGTGCGGGAGCTTTTCTACGGCCCCTATTACCTCGACCAAATCTTGGACGAGCCCGAGCAGTGGGTCGCGATTGGATGGGTGGGAGCTCAACTTTACTCCGTGGTGTATGAGGAACGGACAGACGAGAACGGCCTTTACTATCATCTTGTCACCCTTTGGAAGGCGACGAAGGCCGAAAGGTTGAAATATGAAGAGCACTCGTAAAAGGAAAATGACAGCCGATGAGATTGCGGCGGCAGCTGATCGCGGCGAAGACGTCACGAAGTTCTTTGCTGGAAAGGGGCGTATGATGCCGGGGCTCCCGCGCGAGGACGTTCAAAGGGTGAATGTCGATTTCACGGATGAGATTTTGAAAGAATTGGACGCCGAGGCCAGGCGCCTCAACATCAGCCGCCAAGCCGTAATCAAAACGATGGTGAGCGATGCCCTCGATCGCATGGCCATGGCCAGGAGAGGAAAGAAAACATCCTAAGGCCAGGATGCTTGGAACGTAACAGTTCACCTGAAGGAAAGAGGCTCAACTGAAAGCAAAGCATTTACGGTTTTCGAGTTTCCTTGATTTCTCGGACGCATTGGCCGGTTAACCGCTGGCCAAATTGCGAGCGATTCGTTACGCCATGGCCGCCTGGCCTGGAGGATGACGCGCGTGAAACGTAATCATGAACTGCCTTTCTGGAGTTGGGAGCGCGACACTCAGGCCTTCGCCCAAAAACGTTCGCCTCGAAACCCTACTCTGGAAAAGCTTGCGATAGCGGTTTCGGAGACCCACCCGGTGCGCGTTTGGCCTCCGTGCGCGGGTTCTGCGTTACTCCTTCTTGGCGTCCGCCGTCTTCAGCTGAGCGTTGGCCGCGGCGGCAACCCTGGAGCCTTGCGGGGCTGTATCCCTTCGCTCCATTATGGCGATCAGGCTTAGCCCCGGAAGCGGCAGGAGCGGGTCGATGCGCCGCAGAAGCGGCGTGAGCAGGTTCAGCAGCTTGATCTGCAGCAGACCGAAGCTGCGCCGGCCGAGTATCTTCCCATTGAAAAACCACGCGGCTGTCCCGAACCGGTTGAACTCCAGGATGTGCGTCGCTTCAAACCCGGAGTGCCGGGCGAGCGCGGCGAGCGCAACCTTGCTGTAGCGCCTCTGGTGCCCAAGCACGGTGTCAAGGGTTCCAAAGTTCCACTGCCCTTGGGGTACAAGGATAATGGCTCGCCCTCTGGGCGCCAGCACGCTCCTGATGTTCAACAGCGCCCTGCGGTCATCCTCCAGATGCTCGATCACATTCAGGCAGATGACGGTGTCGTATCCCTCATCCAGTTGGGGGAAAGAGGCAACGTTTGTAACGTCGCAGTAACTCGTCTGCATATACGGCCTGTCGTTTGACAGGGCTTCCAGGGTCTGGAGATAGAGCGGGTTCACGTCGCTGGCGACGTATTTGACGCGCGGCATCAGCTTTAAACTGAGGTTGCCGACCCCGCTGCCGATTTCCAGGACGCGGTTACCGCAGTACTGGCGTATGGTGTCGGCCATCCACACGTTGAACTTGGGAGCGCGCGAAAGGCGGGCGAGTATGTGGCTCCCATAGATGTCGTGTTGGTAGACGTTGTCGGACATGGCGAACTTGGCAAGAGCCCAGAGCGCGCGGAAGCCGTCCTTCCAGTTGATTTTCTTCCCCTCCTCATAGGTCCTTCCGGAGTAGCTGATTGGGATCTCAAACAAGCGGGCGTGCCGTTTGGCCAGCTTGACCGTCAGCTCGACCTCGATGCGGAAATCGTCAGACTCGAGTGGAATGGACTTGAGCAACTGGGTGCGAACCGCCTTGTAACACGTTTCCATATCGGTGAGATTGATGTTGTTGACCATGTTGCAGAGGAATGTGAGGAATTCATTACCGAGTTGATGCCTGTAGAGTAACACGCGGCGTACTCTGCCACCGGCAAAGCGCGACCCGTACACGGCATCGGCCTCCTCGTCCAGGAACACATCGACGATTCGTATAAGGTCTCTCGGGTGGTACTCGAGGTCCGCATCGTGAATTACAGAGATCTCACAGGTCGCGCGTCCGAGCGCGGTTTTCACCGCCGCACCCTTGCCCCTGTTTTTTTCGTGGCGGAGAAAGACCCATTGGATCTTGGAGCCCGCATCCCCCGTCTGTTCCCGCTGGAATCTTTTGAGAACCTGCGGCGTGTCATCCGTGGAGCAGTCATCGACCACGATCATCTCCACTCGCTCCAGGTTCGGGGAGGTATCCAGGACCTTTAGCCCCTGGAGGGAGTTGTAGACCAGGTGCTGTTCGTTGTAGACAGGCACCAGAACCGATAGAGACGTCTTCATGTTGCGAATATTGTACTTCAGCAGGACCCGGACTGGTTGTCCTTTTCAACGATAAAATTCCCTGAGCAATCCTTTCAACCGGTTTAGGTTCGGAGTTCAGGCTTTAGCCTGCCGGGGCCCTGTGCAGCATGAAGGCTGAACTCCAGACCTATCACTCGTCAGGTTGAAGAGTTCAAGTCTGCCCAGAGTGGGCCGAATTCTGACACCAGCCCTGAAGGCTGGACTCCAAACACTCACCGGCGCTATGTTTCAGATGTTTGATACGACAATGCTCAGTTCAGCCTTACTGCAGCGCCGGTTGGCGCTGGCGTTCTTACCACAAGTTTTCCAATGATCCTGCGGCTCGCCGCTGTGACAAAAATGCTGTAGCGGTTGTCCGCCGCCGCCCAATTGTAGAGGCGGCCCTGTATCGCCGCCCGAGTCCGGGCGCCCACGCAGGGGCACCCCTACGGAATGCAAGCAGAGCGGGAATCTTCATGACAGATCGTTTGTCGTGAGTGCAATTTCGCGCTTGGGCAATACGGTGGCTGCGGAAGTTGGCCTCGTTGTGGCGCGCTTCCGCCAATTGTTTACGGCGGTTGTAATTATATCTCAATACCTGACGGGCGTCGGAAATGAGCCGGAATCAAAGACCTATTCGAAGCGGTAGATGAAAATCGAATACCCGATCTTCGCGACGGGTTTCTGCTGCCGGTAGAGCTCGAAATAGTTTGTCGTCTGCATATAGGCTCCGTAAAGGAGCGTAGCGCTGATTGCCACAGTGCCCCGAAGCGGCGGGAGGCGCTCGAAGCGAAAGGCGTCGGGGTTGACATTTTGTGGCTCAAAAATGACATAGCTCGGCAGGTAGTCGTAAGAAATCTTGTAGTAGTCCGGGCTTGCCTGCCCGAAGTACGCCAGCCAGACTCTGCGGATCCCGTGCTCGTCCATATAGCGCTTGAGCCCCTTAAGGTCCTGTCCTATGTCCAGATTCGAGTCGACCAGATAGCGACCGCCGCGGTCCGGCCCGCCGGCCAGTTCGTTGAAGTAGGCCAGATAATGTGGCGAGATCCAGGCGGAGCAGAGGACGTACCAGCACACCAGAGCTGCTATCCCGCTTTTGACTACCTTGGGGCGCTGGGAAACCCACGGGATTAACGCGCTCACAAAGACGAACAGAAACGGGTGGACCGGCAGCAGGTGCCGATGCCCGATGTTCCAACCGCTCGCCGATATGGCCATGAAGTACATCAGCGGAGGGCCCACCACAAAAGCGGTGCGGACAGAGTCTTCACGCCAGAAGGCGCGCTGAACGAACGCAGACCAGACGAGGATCAAGAGAAGTGGAATCGGGGTCTTGATCAGAAACGTAACGAGAAAGTAGTACCACCAGCCTCCCGGGCGAACCTCTCCCATCAAAAAGCTCGTAAATTTTCCCGAGGCGTACGTCATGAAGCTCAGACCGTAAAGATACG
>QHZE01000340.1 GCA_003225335.1 Acidobacteriota bacterium | reverse complement strand
CAAGCTCAAGAGCCTCAAGGAACGATTACTCGATGGCGGCATGATTACCAAGAAACAGCTCTCCGCCATGCTTGGCGTCTGCCGCACCACCATCGGTAAGCTCCGCAGACAGGGGCGCCTGAAGGCCCGCATCTGCAATGATCAGGGAGAATGGCTGTACTGGCCGCCGGAGCAGATCTCGCCGCTCGCGGCTTCACCGGCCGAATCGACTGAACCACGCGTCACATCCACTGCAGGAGATGCAGTATGAAAAACGCTCCTTCGAAGTGGACCGCTTGCTCTGTAGGTGTGGAGCCGAGATGAAGATAGTCTCTTTCATCACCGACCCCCGGGTCGTCGATCGGATTCTTCGGTATCTCGAAAGCCCTGCTTGCAGTACCCTCAATCCGTTCCCGCCGCCGCCGCCGCGCTTCCCCTCCCGGCGTGACGGACCTGCCTGCATGAGAGGAATCACTCCGTCCTCCTGGCCGGCGCTCGGGCAGTGACCGCCGGTTGCTCCCGCACGATGGCCGTGTGCCTTGAATCCGCTTTTCTCCGCACCGCTCCCGGCTTGTACAGAGTCCGCGGACCTCCCAGGACTCGCTTTCGCGCTACCACCCCTGTGATCCCTGGCCCGCTACTGCCCGACAGAGCCATCTGCCGCGGAAATCCGCTTGCTTCTCGGATGCCTTCGCGATACAAACACCTATCATTTTTTATTGGGCTTGGTGAAAGTCGCACTCAACGCCAAAGAGGACTCTATGGAATCAGGAATGATTCGACACGGCAGTCTGTCAGAAGCTGTGAAAAAATCGGAGCTGACTGATGTTGCGGCGTGCGCCCTCACCCCTGGCCCCTCCCCCCGTTGGGGCGAGGGGAAGGTACATATTAGACTTAACTCCCTCGCCCCCAGCGGGGGAGAGGGCAGTCCGCCGGACGGTGGACCGGCTGAGGGGCCAATTACCCGGCGCTCGGAATTTTTTCACACGTTCTTAGTCGTTATGGCCGTTTCTTCCTTTCTCCTCTTCTGCCGGTGGGTCCCCAATGTTTATGGCCAGGCACAGGCATTCAACGCCTCGTTGAGTGGCACGGTTTTCGACCATACTGGGGCAGCCGTGCCCGGAGCCGCCGTAACCCTGCTAAACCCGGATAAAGGTTTCAGCCGTAACTTTAACACCTCTAATGACGGGCGCTACGGCTTCACTTTGGTTCCAGCGGGTACTTACACGCTCAAAGTGGAGTCAGCCGGTTTCCGACCTTATTCCCAATCCGGAATTGTGCTGGCAGTCGGGCAATCGGCCAATCAGGACATCACTCTAGAAGTCGGAGCCGTGACTGAAGAAGTGACGGTGACCGCCGCCGTACCGATCCTGAACACGGGCGACGCCAACGTTTCCTCGGACGTGACCCAACGGCAGGCGGTCGAGTTACCGCTCAATTTACGCAATGTCTTTGGATTGGTTCTCTTGAATTCAAGTGTCAACAATAGCCAGCAAAATCAGGCCTTGAATCCTCCCGGGAGCCAGGGAACGGCAGACCAGGATATTGCCTTTTTCAACTTTGGCGGCGGGCGCTTCGGGACCACCGCCTTCCTGCTGGACGGACACTGGGACGGCGCCGGCGATTGGGACGGTACGATTTATGTTCCGGGTGTGGATGAGCTGCAGGAGTTCAAGATTCAGACCAACGCCTTTACGGCTCAATATGGTTGGAGCATGGGAAATGTGGTGAATGCCATTACTAAATCGGGCACCAATAGCTTCCATGGTAATGCCTTCGAGTTCCTGCGCAACAACAATCTCGATGCCAACTATTTCTTCAATAACCGGGCCGGTATTCCCAATCCCCAGTTTAAGAGAAACCAATTCGGTTTCACGGCCGGCGGGCCACTTTCCATCCCAAAACTCTACCGACAACGCGATAAGACCTTTATCTTCGGCGCCTACGAAGGGTTGCGCCAGCAGACTCCCCTAACTCTTGTAACCACCGTTCCGACGAGTGACTTTCGCTCAGGAAACTTTTCGGCTTTGCTGGGACCTCCCACCGGAACTGATGCCTTAGGCAGGCCCATCCTGGCTGGCCAGATCTATAATCCCTTTACGACCAGAAAGGTGACAGCAGGGCAATTAGATCCCACCACCGGTCTAACGGCGACACAAAGCGGCTTTGTCCGCGATCCTTTAGTAGGCAACATAATTCCAGAGGGGCTGCGCGACCCCGTTGCCAGGAACCTGTTGCAGTACTGGCCGAATCCAACCGGAGGTGGTCTCGTCAATAACTATACAGCTTCTGGTGGCGCCCCAGTGGGAGTGGACAAGTACACCGTGCGCGTGGACCACGTCATTAGCAACCGATCGCGCATGTTCGCACGCTGGTCCCAGGAACGGCAATTCAAGCAACTGGCAGGGGAGCTATTTGGCCATGGCAATGTAGGCGGTCCGGGGACAGTGGCGCCAGACAATCGCTGGGATATTGCCGGCAACTACAATCTCACGCTCAGCCCCACCTTTGTGATGAGTGTCAACCTGGGATACAACCGGTGGGTAGAAGGCCGGAAGCCACAGGGGGTTCCCTTTAACCCCTCGAGCCTGGGGATGCCGTCTTTCCTGGACAGCAATCCTGGCGCCTTTCCTTCCATCCAGATCGATGGTACGTCCAGCTTGGGCTCGGGCGGCCTGAACGCCACCCCGCGTGAGGCCCGGACCTACGCGGTAGATTTCACTAAGATTCGTGGGGCCCACACCCCCAAGGACCCGATCCTACGGCTGCCAGCCCGAACACCGGTTATGGGTTTGCCTCGTTTCTCTTGGGGACCGGCGATAACGGCGGCCAGAATGGCGTTACCTTGAACGCGAATGGTGCCTTTCAAAAAGGCTTCTATGGCTGGTACTTCCAGGACGATTGGAAGGCAACTCGCAAGCTCACCTTAAACCTGGGGATTCGCTACGACTTCCAGACCGCTCCCACCGATCGATTTGATCGCTATTCCTGGTTTGACTACACGGATCCCAATCCCATCAGTAAGGATATAGGCTTTAGCGTTCCCGGCCATCTCGTTTATACAGGCGGCGGGAATCGACGCGGGATCTACCAGCCCCAGTACAATAACTTCGCCCCGCGTTTGGGCTTAACGTACCTGCTGAAAGAAAAACTATTGATGCGCGCTGGATTTGGGATGTTCTACATCCCGGCCATGGAATTCGGCGACTATCAGGGACTGAGCCTGGCAGGTTTTACACAAACCACTCCGTACGTGGGCACAGTCGATGGCATCACTCCGGCAAACTTGCTCAGCAATCCTTTCCCCGGCGGCCTGATCCTGCCACCGAGCAAGTCGGCCGGGGCTTTGACCAATGTCGGCCAATTCACCAATGCAGTCGAAAACTTTCGCCCTACCCCCTATGTGGAGCAGTGGTCTCTGGGCTTCCAGTACGAGCTCACTCCCAATAACAGTTTTGATGTTACTTACGTGGGGAACCACGGCGTGAAACTGCTTTTTACTTTCCTCGAGAAAAATCAATTGCCTCCCAACTTGCTGGCTCTGGGGAATCAGTTGCTGGATGCTGTTCCCAACCCCTTCTTTGGACATATCACCTCTAGTGGCTGCGGTCTTGACCAACCCACAGTACCGCGGGGCCAGTTGCTACGACCTTTCCCTGAATTTTGCAGCGTCCAAAATCCGCAAGCTCCTGCCGCCTTCTCCAATTACAACTCCGTGCAATTCACGTTCAACCACCGCTGGAGTCAAGGAATGCAGTTCCTTGCCTCCTTTACGATCTCGAAATACCTGGATAACGCCGAAGGCTTTGAAGCCTGGACTTCTTTTCAGGGCGCACAGATTCGGGATTTTTACAACACGGCGGCGGAAAAGTCGCTCAACCCTAATGATATCCCTAAGAGTTTAGTGTTGAGTTATATTTATGAGTTGCCCTTTGGAAGGGGTAAGCGCTACGGCAACCGGATGAACTCAGCCGCCAATGCGATTCTGGGCGGGTGGCAAGTCTCCGGCGTGTCCGCCTTCAAGGATGGCTTCCCTCTCGGGATCACGGCGGCCAGCAATAACACAGGGTCTTTAGGCGGCTTCCAGCGGCCCAATCTCAGTGGCGACCCACATGTCTCCAATCCGACCATCGATCGCTGGTTTAATATCGACGCCTTTACGCAACCGGCTGCCTATACTTTTGGAAATGTCCCACGCTATATGTCCAATCTGCGTGCAGCCGGTCTTAACAGTTGGGATCTGGCTATCCAAAGATGGTGGAATTGGCAGGAACGAATAAAAATTCAATTTCGAGCAGAGATGTTTAACGCCTTCAACCACCCAAACTTTTACGCACCGAACACAACTTTTGGGGATCCCGGTTTTGGTCAAGTTACGGGTGCTCTCCCCCCGCGGGACATTCAGTTCGGATTGAAGATTCACTGGTAACGTTTCAGGGGAGCCCTCGGTGATCCCTGGGATCACCGCGAGGGATGAAAATTAGTCCGCTCCTCTGGAGGGGTTGGGAGTTTGGACATTTGAATGTGGAGCCGGCCTCCGGACGGCGATCGGAACCTCAGAGTCACGGTCGCGGCCCGGAGGTCTGCTCCCGCATTCTCAATTCACTGCTTCACCAATGGATTGCTATCACCAACAACGAAACCTTAGCTCAATTCTCCTGTTGGCCTTCCTAGTGCCAGTGGCGAGCTTGGGGCAAGCAATCTCTAACTCCGAAACAGCATTAGATGATCTTTCCTTCCGTGCCCAGCAAGCTCAGAGCCGTGGCGACTACCGTGCGGCCGCTGCCAGCTATCGAGAGATGCTGAAACTTCAGCCCCAACTCGCAGAGGTTCGCGCTAATCTCGGCCTGATGCACCACTTGCTTGGAGAATACAGTGAAGCCATTCGACACTTTGAGGACGCGCTGCGCCGGAAGCCGCAGCTTTTTGTTCCCAACCTATTCCTGGGTCTTGATTTCCTGAGAATACAGCAACCACGACAAGCCCTCCCCTATTTGCAACGTGCTCATGATCTGAATCCTCGCGATGAGCAAGCGGCCCTGGGTTTGGGAGAAGCCTACGCGGCGGTTCGTGATTTCCAAAAGGCCAACGAGTTTTACCTTGGCACGACGGTGATCAATCCAGGAAATGCGGATGCGTGGTACGGGCTGGGGGTCACTTATCTGAGTCTTCAGCAGATGGCTGTGGAGCAACTCGGAAGAGCTGACCGGAACTCCTCCTATTTTAGAATCCTGTTAGCGGAATCTCTGGAGCAGCAGGGCCGCCTGCGTGATGCGATCACACTCTACCGGCAAGTTTTGGAATCGCATCCCTCAGAATTTTGCTTACATGCACGGCTCGGCGTTGCTTATGCACAGCTAGGCGACCTTACGCCTGCCGAAGGAGAGCTTTTGACAGAACTCAAAGACCGTCCCGGTTGCTTGGTGGCTCGTTTAGGATTGGCGCGCGTTTCCTATGAACGGGGAGATCTTTTCGGCGCCTTGAAACAATTGGACGAAGCTTGGAAGGTCGATTACGGCTTTGTGGAAGCGAATGCGTGGCAACTCTGGCAAGGCTTCAGCACGGAGAAGGTTGAAGAACTGGAAAGGAAACTCAGGCAGGACCAGGCAAGCGAGGCGGAGACGCCGCTCTCAAAATTTCTGATCGGTGCCCTCGAACAATGGCAGAAAACACAGGTAGAAACCTCTCTTCGTCTAACTGAAACATCCTCCAACCATGCCCCCAGGGAAGAGTCTGCGCGGCGGGCATCCCTAAAGGATCTAACCAGCCCGGCGCGGCTCTATTCCCAAGGACAATACACCCGTTGCGCGGAAAAGCTGAAGGCACAGTTGGCCCCCTTGAGGCTTGCCGACCTGTTGTTGCTCACCCAGTGCGCCTACTTTTCTGGAGACTATCAATCAAGTTTCCTGGCGAGCGGAGAGGCTCTCAAAGCAAGCCGGGAAAACCTGCCGGGTTTGTACTGGCGAGCCAAGGCCAGCCAGAAACTGGCTGTCAGCGCCTTGGTGGGAGCTGGTCTCGCCGAACCCAATTCACACCGGGTTCATCTGCTGCTCGCTCAGACCTATCTGGAAAAGCACGACTTCAAAGAAGCGGAGTCGGAGTACCGAACGGCGATTCAGCTCAAACCGAACGATCTGGCGGGTCACTTGGGACTGGCCACCACCTATTATCGCGTATTTCAATTTGACAAAGCACTTGCGGAGCTAGAGAAGGCACTTCAAATAAACTCCAAAGATCCGGAGGTTTGCTACCTCATGGGTGAGGTCTTGGTTTATCAGCGCCAGTATTCGGATGCTTTGCCATACTTAAAGACAGCGCTCAACGGCGTACCCTCAACCGTACTCATGGTCCATGCTTTGATTGGGAAGGTTTATGCCTCACAGGGTCGAGATGCCGAGGCGGTCGGGGAATTGAAACAGTCTCTGGCTGCCGACCGCAACGGGAGCTATCATTATCAGCTATACCAGCTCTACAAAAAGCTGGGTGATGAGAAGGCCGCAGAAGCCGCCTTGCGAAAGTCTGAAACCCTTCGAAAGAATCAGCTCGACAGTCAACGCGCTCAGTTTGGTTTATTCTCTCAGTAGTTGGGGGGTTAGCTGGTATCTGGTCATGATGGCGAGCGTTCTTCACGGAGTAGTTCAACGGTTGGGCATTGACCACTTGGCGGATGAGAACAATCCCCCCTACCAAGTTAGAACTTTGAATCGAGTAAGAGTGAGAGCAAGACTTTTCGGTAAGGTGGCCGATAAGCCTAGCCGGTTTTGGGTCGAAGGTCTGCCCGGACATCGCCTTGCACTACTTTTAGTTGTTTTGGTCCACATCAACTTCTCCTGTGAAAATCCCCCCTATCAGGGGGGGTGTAGGGGGGTGTCCTTCGGGTTTCCAACGCGATGCCCGCCACAGGACATCCCCCTGCACCCCCTTCGAAGGGCGAATACTTTTCATTTATTGGTGGTGCCGCCCTGCGGCGTGAGCGGCTGCTCTGAAAATAGTCTCGCAGTTGATCGGAATGCCCTCACATCCCGGCCCTCTCCCCCGTTTCCGTGGGAGAGGGAGAAATTTCTTGAGGAACTGTCACCGCGGGTTCCGCTGCGCTCTACCCGGGGCTACCATCTTCCGCCCCCGTTCGGGACTTGGCTTGAATTTTCATCTGCCATGGCCAGCATGAACAGCTCCTCTCCCGCACTTCAATCCCCAAAGACTCAGAGTGAGATTGAGTTACTTTTCCAAGAGGCGCAGCGGGATTTCATGAAAGGAGATTATTCCGCAGCCGCTAAAAGATATGAACGATTGGTGACGCTCCAGCCAAATTCAGCCGAGGCGCTAAGCAACCTGGGCGTAGCCTATCATATGGCCGGGCGGATACAGCCAGCGGTCGACGCCTTACAAAGGGCGCTCCGTCTAAACGCCAACCTCCTGCCAGCCAACCTGATTCTAGGCATTGACCTCGTACAACTGGGAAAGGCTGAACAAGCCATTCCTCCTCTTCAGAAAGTGCTCCAGCACGACTCCGCGAATCGAGATGCCCTGCTGGCTCTGGCCAGTTCCTACTTTGCGCTGCAAAGGTTTGACCAGGCTGCTGAAGTCTATCGACGCCACACCACCATTCACCCAAAGGACGCAGACGCCTGGTACGGTCTTGGACTTTGCTTCGAGCACATTGGCGAAGCCACTGCACGGCGATTGTCGGAAGTTGGCAAAGACTCCGCCTATCACTACAGGCTCGTGGGCGAATTTCTAATGGAACAAGAGGCGGGAATCGATGCTGAGGAGGCTTTCCGCCAGGCTCTCGTTTTGGCCACAGCGGACCAGGAGGGATTGCACGCAGCGTTAGGATTCGTTCATCTGCGGCAGCGGGAAGCTCGGCAGGCCAACCAAGAATTTATGGCGGAGCTCCAGCTTCATCCTGGAAACCTGGAGGCGCAGCTCGGATTGGCGGCACTCGCCATGGAGCAGGAGGATTTTGCCACCGGCCTTAAGGCTCTATGCGCCATACATGAGGCGGACCGAGGATATTTTAGGACCCGGCTTAGCTTTTTCATTTCCTCCCTGAGCGACCAGTCCCAATCGAAAGTGGTTGATCGCCTACAAACTTCGTTGCCTGCGCAAACCTGCTCCCCGGTAATTGATTTCCTTCGAAAGGAACTGACTTCACCGGAATCGATTGTCGAATTGGCAGAGGCATTTGGATCATCGGCATTGGATTCAGCTAAACCGGCTCCAGCCGATGAGTCTGCTATGACCATGGCACGCGCCTTAAGCCAGAGCGGTCGATACGCGGGTTGCGTGGAAACCTTGCAGCAGGGGACAACTGCTACGACGGCCCCGGCATTGCAATTGGCCCATTGTGCCTGTTTCTCGGGTCAATTTCTGGTTGCCTTCGAAGCTGCCAAATCGGTTGTGAGGCGCGAGCCGCAAAATGCGGCTGCCTGTTACTGGCAGGCGGAAGCCGCCAAAAGGCTAGCTCAGGCCGCGTTTCAACAAGCCGTCTCCCTGAGTCCGAATTCCTGGCAAGGGCATGTCCTGCTGGGCGATATTTATCGCCAGCGCAAGAATTGGCCCCTGGCAACCTCACACTATCAAACTGCCACTCAGCTAAAACCTACCAGCCCGGCGCCATTCTTGGGACTGGCGACGATTCATTGGCAGAACGGACAGAATGATCAGGCTGAAGTCGAGCTGAGGAAGGTCTTGGAGCTAGATGCAGACAATCCCCAGGCAAATTTTGAGCTGGGAGACATCTGTGTCCGCCAACACCGCTTCGAAGAGGCGATTCCTTATCTCAAAAAGAATCTTGCCCGCCATCCCGATCTGTTAGCAGGCCATGCCGATCTGGGCAAGGCCTATGCTGCTCTTGGCAAGGTGAAAGAGGCCACGACCGAGATCCTCCGAGCCTTGCCCATGGACCGCTACGGAGATCTGCACTACCAGCTTCACATTCTTTACAAGAGACAAGGCCAGTCGCGACTGGCGCAACGGGCACTCGCCGAGTCCGAAAGACTGCGCGCCAGAGAATTGCAAAACCATCGGCGCCGGATCGAACGACCAACGAAACCAGGAGGCGGAAGGCAGGAGGCAGAGGGCAGTAAGCCGTAGGCAGTGGGTAGTAAGCAGGCCTTTCCGACCCACGAGAGAAAATGAAGCCAATCTAAGGAGCGGTCACCAGGATTATCCAGGGCCTGAAACAGGAATATCCGGTTGTATGGCAAAGATTGGACAATATCAAACTTATGCACTGCAGTGCATAAGATGTCGGTCTCCACCACCGTCGTGTCCACTCGCATCTTTCGCCCCGTGGTCACTTTCTCTTCTCGAGCCAGTTGGACGACTCTTTCGTGAATCTTGCGTGTCACCCCCGGACCCAAGGCTTGCCCCAGCCGCACCATCGTCTTGGCATCCGGAACCGCCTCCCCGCCAATCCTGGTAAAGTCGCGATACAGCAGGTTCGCTCGCACTTCGCGCTCTAGAGTTTCGTAG